>JAJPKB010000504.1 GCA_021323915.1 Chloroflexota bacterium
CGCATCTACGATCGACACGTCAAGTCGCTGCCAATCTTCGGGCTCGGTATCATTTGCGCACGCCTGATGTCCTCCAGGTTGCCGTGGCGATCAGCGCTGGATGCGAAGCTCTCCTGACGAACGACCGGGATCTTCAGCGGGTCGCGACCATGGGTATCCCCGTCTCCAGCTCTCTCCATCTATAGACATATAGCTATAGACATATAGACGCTGCCTAGTGCTGGAGTGTCGCGACAAACGCGGCGACGGGAGCGATGATCACCGGGCCACCGACGTCGACGTCGTGACGCGACAAGACGATTCCCCGCCGGAGGGCGTTCCGGATCGTCAGGGTGTGCTGGGCTCCTACCCGGTTCTGGTACTTCACCTCCACCGGCACCTGACGGGGCCGTGGTCCGGCGAGAAAGTCAATCTCGCGGTCCCGACTCGATCGCCAGAAACAGAGCGCCCGGGGCACACGGAACGACTCCACGAGGTCCGTCTCGCAGGCCCGAAATAGCGCCAGAGCGATCATCAGCCTGGCAGGACGGCCCGCGCATGTCGAAGTTCGGCGAACGGCTGGGAAATGCTTTCGAGAAGTAGTCGCCGATCGCAACCCGCCGATTCTCCTTCGACCGGTTGACCGGCTGGCGCCGCCGGTCGACCAGGGCTGGGCCGGTACCGGATGAACAAGCGGGTGGCCTATCGGATGAACTGTCCCTAACGCGATACCCAACCTGAGACGCTCACTCGCTTTCACGTCACCGTCGTCGGGAGGTATTTCCAGGTGAACCGCCTTTTCCTTTGCGCCGGCTTCGTTCTGTCCATCGCGCTCTTATCGATCTCCCCGGTTCTCGCGCGCACCGACTCGCCGGGGGCGCCAGCGTTCAGTGCCGCGTTCACCGGGGTCCGCGGCAGCAGCCCAGTCATGGCTGGCCGCTTCGATCCGGCGCATCCCCCGCCGTCGCAGTCACTCACCACTACGCGGAGCGCGCCTTCGCATCTGACAGTGAGCGCCGCCGAGCTACGGAAGCGGCGCGCTGACGCAGTCGCGGCGATGCCGCTTCTCGATCCATCGCTGGCGCCGGCGAGGCGCGTTGAGCCGCTGGGAGGTCTCGCCTTGACCGAGAGCGCGACGAGCGATCCGGTATCGCTCCTGGCCAGCGCCGAGGGTGTCGACGAGAATGCCCTGACCAATCCCTACTACCCGTCGGACGGGGCGATCGCCAGCAACGGCGTCTCGATCGTCTACGCCGCGAACGACGAGATCCAGAGCCGCGCGATCTCGAACGGCAACGTGACCGGTACCTGGGCCTTCTCGTCCTTCTTCGCGCCGGCGTTTCTCAACAACAACGACGCCGGCGTGATCTTCACCGACCCGCGCGTCCAGTGGGACGGCTTTGGTGGGCGCTGGCTCATCGTCGTCGACGCGCTCGACTCGACATCCGGGCAGTCCTGGGAATGCGTCGCGGCGAGCCTGACCGCCGATCCGACCATGCCCTGGTGGGTCTACGCGCTGAACTCGACCCTCGACGGCTCGAATCCGACGTCGAACATCAGCGATTACCCGACGCTGGGATTCGATAGCCAGGCGGTCTACATCTCGACGAACCAGTTCAACTGGCTCACCGGCGCCTTCGCCTACAGCAAGCTGCGGGTTTTCAGCAAGCTGAGCCTGGAGAGCGGCTCGGCCCTGACCTGGACCGACTTTATTGGCATGGTGAACGCCGACGGAACGGCTGCCGTTGCCCTCCAACCGGCGATCAACCTGACCGAGCCGCCGGTGGAATACCTCCTGAGTGCCGAGCCCCTTGGCGGCAGCACGCTCTCGGTCTGGGAGGTCGTGAATCCGCTGACTTCGCCCTCGCTTTACCGGGCGACGATTGCCGTGTCGACCTACTACCTTCCGGTTGACGCGACCCAGCCCGAGGGCGTCCAGGCCCTCGACGCGGGCGACAACCGTATGCAGCAAGTCGTTCAGCGTGACGGTATCCTCTACGGCGCGCTGACCACGTCCGCCAATTTCGGCTATGGGGTGATCGATATTCCGCGGCTCTTCACGATCGACGCCGCGCTGCCCGCGCTGCTGTCCGATGATGACGCGGGATGGGCCAACGTCAACGGCTTCTACCCGTCGGTGAGCGTCGACTCGGCGGGAGACGTGATGGTGGTCTTTCTTTGCTCCGACTCGGTCACCTACGCCAGCGTCTGCGTCGACACGCGGGCCGGCTCCGCCTCGCTGATGGACCAGCCGGTCGGGGTCACGCCAGGGAGCTACTCGTACGTCGCCGACGACGTGACTGGCCGAAACCGCTGGGGCGACTACTCGGCGATCGCGCTCGATCCGAACGGCGCGACCTTCTGGACCATCGGGGAGTACGCGCCGAATCCGTTCAACCTCTGGGGAACCCGGGTCAACGCGCTGGCCTACGAGCCGTCCGCCGGGGCAACGGCTACACCGACGATCACGCCGACGGCCACCCCAACCGAGGTGCCAACCGCGACGCCCGCCCCGGGTTTCCGAATCTATTTGCCGTTCGTGGTGAACGGCGCCGGTCCGTGATCGGGCACCTTGAGCGGGGATGCCGGGCCTCGCCGGATCGTGTACCATCTCTCTCGGCCAGGTTTGGCGGATGGGGAGGTCGCGTGCGTATCACGAGAATCGAGACGATTCGTCTCGCGGAGCATCCGCGCACCCTCTGGGTCCAGATCCACACCAGCGATGGGCTGGTCGGCCTGGGCGAGACCTACTACGTGCCGAGCGCCGTGGCCGGGGTGATCCACGACGTGGCGGCGCCGGTCCTCCTCGGCGAGGACCCGCTCGAGATCGAGCGTCACTGGCACGACCTGTTTCACATCACGAACTATTACGGCTACGCCGGCGCCGAGATGCGGGCGATCTCGGCGCTGGACATCGCGCTCTGGGACATCGCCGGCCAGGCCGCGGGTCAGCCGATCTACAATCTGCTGGGTGGTCGGGTCCGCGATCGGATCAAGACCTACAACACCTGCGCGACTTACGGCGCGATCGACGACTACACCGCGTTTCTGGAGCGCGCCGGCGAGCTGGCCGAGGATCTGCTGGGCGAGGGCATCTCGACGATGAAGATCTGGCCGTTCGACCAGTTCGCGTCGTCGCCCCGTCTTGCCGCGCCGGACACCCGAAATAGCCTCCACGTTCCCCGCGACTATTACACCGTCGGGCAGCACCTCACGCCCGATCAGCTTCGCCGGGGACTCGAGCCGGTCAAGAAGATCCGCGACGCCGTCGGCGATCGGATAGAGATCGCCATCGAGCTCCACTCCCGCTGGAACCTGCCCTCGGCGATCCAGATCGCCCGGGCGCTCGAGCCGTACGACGTCTTCTGGTTCGAAGACGCGCTCACCCCGGACCCGGTCGACGACCTGGCGCGGCTGGTCCAGGAGACCAGGGTGCCGATCTGCGCCTCGGAGCGGCTCTTCACCCGCTACGCCTTCCGCCAGGTGCTGGAGCGAAGGGCCGCCCACATTATCATGCCGGACATCATCTGGACCGGCGGCATCTCCGAGGGGAAGAAGATCGCCGCGATGGCCGAGGCCTACCACCTGCCGATCGCGCCGCACGACTGCACCGGTCCGGTGAACGTGTTCGCCTGCCTGCACCTCTGCGCGAGCTGTCCCAACGCCATGATCATGGAGTCGGTGCGGGCCTTCTACCGCGGCTACTACGCGGAGATCGTCGAGCCGAACCTGGAGGTCCGCGACGGACACATCTCGTTCCCGACGGCGCCTGGCCTCGGCACACGTCTGCGCCCGGAGGTGCTGGCGCGCAGCGACGCCCGGGTTCAGACGTCGGAGTAGAAAGATCTATCCTTTGACCGCCCCGGCGGCGATGCCACGGATGAGCCAGTTCTGCAGGAGAACAAACACGATCAGCACCGGCAGGGCGACGAGAATCGTGGCCGCGAACAGATCGCCGAATCCGAACGCGCCCTGCACCGGGTTGGAGTTACCTCCGACGACGGACTCCATCATCGGCATGAGACCGGCGGTGAGCGTGAACATGTCTTCGGTTCGGGTGAAAACGATCGCGAAGAGAACGTCGTTCCACGCCAGGACAAACGAGAAGAGAGCGACGGTGACGATGCCGGGCGCGGCGAGCGGAAGGATGATCCGGATCAGGGCGGTCAGCCGGTTGCACCCGTCGACCAGCGCGGCATCCTCCAGCTCCGGCGGGAGGGTGGCGAAATAGGCTCGAAGCAGCCAGGTGCCGAACGGGATGGCGAACGACGTGTAGGTGATGATCAGGCCGGCGTAAGTATTCTGCAGTCCAAGATCGCTCAGAATCACGAAAAGCGGGATGATCAGGCAGACCGATGGAACGATGTAGGCGAGGAAGAAGAACCGCGAGACGACCTGACTCACCCGGCCGCGAATCCGGGCGAGAGCGTAGCCGGCGAGCGAGCTGGTCGCGACCGCGATGACCATCGTGGACACCGCCAGGATCGTGCTATTGGCAAACCAGCGCACGAACGCCGCGTCGGCGAACACGCTGAAGTAGTTCTGCAGGGTCGGCTGGATCAGTCCGAGCTGAGGCTCGGTGACCACGAGGTACTTCTCGGTCTCGAACGACGACCGCACCATCCAGTACACCGGCAAGATGTAGACGACGAGCACGACGTAGGCGAGGACGACTCGCCACCTCACTCGGAATCGGCGCCGGCGATACTGGTACGACGAAGCTGCTCCTGTTGCCATGGTCTCAGGTCCTCTCTTCTTCCCTCGTCTGGGTCATCAGGAGGAAATACGCGAACGCTCCCAGCACCAGAAGCATCATCACCGCCAGGGCCGCGGCGCGACCTTCCTGGAAGGCGACGAACGCCTGGTTGTATACCTGAATCGCGAGCACCATCGTGGAATTTTCGGGACCTCCCTGGGTGAGGAGGTAGGGAAGATCGAAGCCGTTGAACGTACCGATGATGTGCAGCAGCACGACGATCGTGATCACCAGGCGAAGCTGCGGAAGCTTGACGTGCCAGAACTCCTGGAATCCGTTCGCGCCGTCGACGCGCGCGGCCTCCTCGAGGTCGGCCGGAATCGACTGGAGACCGGCCAGGAACACGAGCACCGCGAAGGGAAGCCCTTTCCAGACCACGACGCCGGTCACCGAGAGCAGGGCGAGGGTTGGCTGACCAAACCAGTCGATCACCGATACTTGCTTGGCCAGGCCGAGGGGCTGGAGGATGACGGCCAGGATGTTGTCGAGCAACCCGTACCCCGGAACCAGGTACATCCGCCAGCCGAAGGCGACAACGATCGCCGGCAGCGCCCAGGGAAGCAGGTACAGTCCGCGCACGATGCCCGAGCCGAAGAAGGGCTCGGCCAGGATCAACGCGAAGATCATGCCGATCACCAGCTGTAGGACCGCCGTCGAGATGGTGAGAACGGTTGTCACTCGCACCGAGGCCCAGAAGTCCGGGTGGTCGATCAAGAAGCCGAAATTCCTCAGCCCAAGGAAGGGGGTGCCGCCGGCCGGGTTCATCAGGTTGATCTCGAGGAACGAATAGATGAGGGTCTGCACCAGCGGGTAAACGAAGACAAAGAGCAGAACGATGCCGGCCGGCGCGAGGAGCAGGACCGCGAACGTATCCTGCGAATTGACCACCCTGGTGAAGAGCGATCGCTGTGGGACGCTCGGACGTGCCACGATCGCGGCCGGCTCCGCGCCGGCTCGTTGTCCATTCATCGGGCTCTCCCGCGAAGACGCCGAAACGTCAGAGTCAGCAGCCAAGCTGCGTCGGATTATCCTGGATCAATTGATTGATTTTGTCGGCCAGTCGGTCGAGGCCGGCCTGCGGCGCATCGGTCTTGTTATAGATTCGCTGCCAGAAGTCCGACCATGTTCCGGTCGTCGTGATCAGGTTCGAGAGCGGATTCGGCCCGAAATCCTCGGCGGGAAGCGTCGCGATCTTGGCCGCCTCGAGACCGGTCTTGACCACGTCGACGCCGAAGGCCGGAACGATCTTCGCGAATTGGGGATCGTTGATGATGGACTGGAGCACCGGGGTGTGGCCGTAGTCGATCGTCTTGAACGCCTGAATGTAGGTGCTCGGCGTCATGAACCACTGGATGAACTTCTTGGACAGGTCGACCTTCTTGGATGCGGTGGGAACGGCCCAGCTGTAGCAATCGCCAAATGCGCCCCGTTTCTTGTCGCTGTTTGAGCCAAACGGAATCGGCGTGGTCGCGGCCTTCGGAATCATGTCGGAGTGCGCCTTGATGATCCCGTTCGCCTCGGTCGTGCTCGTCATCGTCATGGCGAGCGTTCCGCTCGCGAAGAGGTTGCCGGTATCACCGTAATTCGCGTTCACCGCGCCCGGCTGGAAGTACTTGCTCAGCTTGAGGAAGAATTCGATCGCGGCGAGGGTATCCGGATTCTTGTTGACGACAAGCTTCATGTTTTGATCGAAGGTCAGGCCATTGTTGGGCCCGATCATGTTCTGCCACATCACGTGCGCGTGGGTGGCGGAAAGATAGCCGCTGACGCTGTAGACCTGCTTCTTCGTCGTCGAATCGACTCCCGCGGCTTTGTCCGCCGCGATCAGCCAGTCATCCCAGGTCGCCGGTACCTGGATATTCTTCTCCTGAAAAATGTCCTTGCGGTACCAGAGGATCAAGACCGGCGCCATGTAGGGCACCCCATGCATTTTGCCCCCGCAGGTCAGGTCTCTAACCCAGCCCGGATAGAATATGTCGCTGCCGCCGAGAGCTTTGACCACGTCGGACAGATCGACGGTGATCCCTGCCTTGCCCCAGGAGACCGCCATCTCGGTGAAGCCCGGATCCAACAGATCGGGCACCTGCTTGGCGGCGTTCGCGGCAAGCAGCTTCTCGCTCATCGCGTTGAGGTCGGTGATCTCGGTGATCGCGATCTTCGCGTTGTTCTGCTGCTCGAACGGCGCGAAGAGCTGCGGTCGACCCGGGAAGCGTGACGCGGTGGGCATGAAGGTCCAGTACTCGATGGTCGTCGTGCCAGTCGCCTGGGGCGCCGCCTTGGTCGCCGGTGCCGAGGAGGAGCCCGCGGAAGTCGACGCGTTCGTCGACGGGGTGGTCGGCTGGCTCGACGCACCGCCGCTGCACGCCCCCGCGAGTGCCGTCAAGGCACCTGCGCCGCCTAGAGCCAGGATTCGTCGCCGGTTCGCCCTGGACCGCAGAATGTCGTGCGCCATGGTTTCTCCTCCGGTATCGTTCATTAGCGGTACCACCTGGACATTGGGACCGGGGAGTTCGCGGCTGCGGTGATCAAGCTACCATCCTTGCAACCGCTCTCTAGCCAGTACTCCTTCCGGGATTCTCCTATTGTAGGTGTATACCATGGACTGTACAAGTCGGTCGATGGGAATCGTCCGCGCTGGCCTCCGTCGGAAAAGCGGGAACCCTGGCCACGCGTCTACGTCTGGCGCACCGGCAGCGGGCGCGGACGGACTCGGCGACCGTGGGCGTGGACCGGGGCGTCGCGGGGCACCACCCCGACCGAGCCGTCTACCTCGAGCACCGCGAAGCGCACCTCGGACAAATCGGCGTAGCCGCGCTCGCGGATCGCCTGGAGGACGTCGGCCTCGGTCAGCCCGACGTTCCGCAGGTGTTTTTCCAGGAACCGACCATCGTTGACCAGGAGGACCGGCCCGCCGATGACCAGCCGCTGGAGCCACTTCCACCGACGCAAAGAAAGGGTCAGCAGTCGGTTGCAGACGAGGAGCGTGGAGGCCGACACCAGCCCGGCCGGCAGCGAGGTGTTGCCGTCGACCATCGCCGTTTCGACGGCGCTCCCCAGGATCATCAACACGACTAGCTCGACCGAGGTGAGCTGGGAGATCTCCCGGCGACCGAGCAGGCCGAGGCAGACGATTAAAAAGAGGTAGATGAGCAGGGTCTGGGCGAAGACGGCGAGCAAGGGAATCGCGCCGGCCAGCATCGTGCTCTTCCTCGACCACTTCCGAGACGTCGTGTGCCGAGCCGGCCACTATGATAGCATTCCGGGCAGCGAATCGAACCGGGAGCGATGGAAGACATGCTGGATAAGTGGCTCGGCGAGGTGTTCTCTCATCCGGATCCGCTCGGGATGCTGGCCATCGCCGCCAAGACGACGGTCATCTACGTGTTTCTGGTGATCGGACTGCGGCTGCTGGGCAAGCGCGAGCTCGGACAGATGACCATCTACGACCTCGTCCTGATCGTCGTGCTGGCGAACTCGGTTCAGAACGCGATGGTCGGCGACGACAACAGCCTGGTCGGCGGACTGGTCGCGGCGGTCACGCTGCTCCTGCTCAACCGCGGCTTCACCCTCCTGCTGACGCGTTACCCCGGTCTGGAGCACCGCATGGTCGGCGAGCCGCTCCTGATCGCCAAGGACGGTCACCTGCTCCGCGAGCGGATGGCGAAAGAAGGGCTGACCCCGGACGTCGTCATGGCAGCGCTGCGCGAGCACGGCATCGGACGCCTGGAAGACGCGAAGATGTGCGTGCTGGAAGTGGACGGCACGATCAGCGTCGTTCCCAAGGACGCCACGGTTCACCGGACCCGCCACCACTTCCGCGCGCTGCGCGTCACCTGATGGCGACGAGCGATGGCTGATCCGGTGCCGTTCTTTCTCTCGACGATCGCCGCGCGCACGGCGATCGTCGTCCTGGCGCTGCTGGCCGGCGTCCGCCTCTTCGGCAAGCGCCAGGTCGGCGGGATGAACATCTACGACCTCGTGCTGGTGCTGCTCCTGGCCAACGCGGTGCAGAACGCGATGACCCAGGGCAGCGGTATGCTCGGCGTCGGCATCGTCTCGGCCGGGGTGCTGCTGCTGCTCGATCGATTCCTGGGAGTCGTCTTCGTCAAGCGGCCGACCCTCGAGGCGCGCCTGGTCGGGACCCCGACGGTGATCATCCGCGACGGTCAGCTGGAGCGCGCCCACATGCGCCGCGAAGGGGTGACCGAGGAGGAAGTGCTGGCGGCGCTGCGAGGCTACGGCGTGAGCGATCCGTCGGAGGTTCGACTGGCGGTCCTCGAAGCGGACGGTAGCCTCAGCGTGGTGCCGCGCGAGAATTCGGGAGCCGGGGAGGCGAAGGAACCATCCTGATCTGGAATAGGTTACGTTCGACGCGCCGATCACACCGCCTGTCGCTAGCTGGTGATCTCTCGAACCAGGCTAAAGAAGCCGCGCTTGCGGTCGGTGTTGATCCGCCAGTTCACCGGCACGTTCTGGTAGCCTTCGACGTAGTCGGACCGCGCGCCGAGACCGCCGGCCCCCGGACCGGGGTCGTAGTATCCCCACGACGCGTGGCTTTCGGTCGCGACCAGCAGGTTGTTGACCGGCTGGTCGAAGGCGAAGTGATCGTCCTCGTTGAAGACGATCGGCATCGGCCGGTAGCCGTCGAGCGCGCGGGTGCGAGCGACCATCTCGCCGATGAACGCGGGCTCGGTCACGCCGTTACCATGGAGCAGCGCCAGGTCGGACACCGCGAGTACCTTCTCGCCGGGGATGCTCCGGCCCCGGTAGCTCGTGCCGACGAGCAGCCGTCGACCGTTCCGAGTGATCTCGCGCGCTTGCTCGATCAGCTCGTGGATCCGCCCCGGCTGGAGAATCTCGTGAAAGTAACGGGGAACGTCGCACTCGTTGGCGATCTCGACGACGACGTTGCGGAAGTCGTGATCCAGCAGCCAGCCCACGGCGTTGTCGACGCCGGCGCGCACCGCCGTCTCGTCGAAGAGCCGCTCGTCCTGGCCGAAGTAGAAGAGGCCGACGATCGCCACCATTCCCAGCTCGTCGAGCCGGGTCAGGATGCGCTCGAGCCGACCGAGGTAGTCCGGGCGCAGCTCCCCGTAGGCGGTGAACGCCGAGTTGATCCACGGCTGATTCTTGCAATAGCCTTCCGGGCACCCACCCTGCAGACAGATGGTGACCGCGAGGAGGCCGTGGCGCCGATACTCCGGCAGCATCTCGACGAACTCGCTCGTGTTGCGGTCGGGATCCCAGACCCCGGTGTCCGGGTACGCCCAGCGCTGGCGGGTGTCCGGGTTCAGGTCGTCGAAGATCGCCTGGACCATGCGGGCGTTGAAGAGCAGCCCCTCGATGCGCTGGCCGCGCCATTCGCGCCCCGGGTAGGTGCGCGCGCCGTTGATCACAAAATCCTCGCCGTCGATCTCGACGGCCGTGTGTCCAGGCATTCATCCCTCCTTCGGAAAGGCAAGCCGCTAAAAGGATTGGCTAGCGAGCGTCCAATTCCCTCTCCCTCTGGGAGAGGGCGAGGGTGAGGGTCTGGGCCTGCTGGCAACCCCGATCACCGTCCCTCACTCCAGCCCTCTCCCTTTTGGAGACGGCTGGGTCAGACTCGACGGCTGGCTGAATCAATCAGCTGTTTGCTCCGCAGCGTTGCCGTTCACCTCAACCCTCGCGATCCAGCCGCGCGACGGCGTACGGCCGCAGCGCCAGTTCGATCGCCCCACCAGGGCTCGAGACCGGGTCGCCGGGCTCCGCCCGGAACGACGCCGGCGACGTCATCGCCCGAGCGGCGTTCGTCTCGTCGAGGTATTTGAGCCGCGCCGGGCGAGCGAGACCGTCGATCCGGACCGATCGCTCCTCGGCGGTCAGGTTGGCGACGAGCAACCGGGTCCGCTCGCCCTGGCGAAGCGCGAGCCCGACGATCGAGAGCGGGTCACTCGAGGTCGCGGCGAGCACCTCGGCCCCGGCGAGCTCGTTGACGTCGGCCAGGACGTGGTAAAGCGGAAAGACCGCTCCGGGGAGCGACCGGAAAAGCTCCGGCAGCGGCGAGCCGGTCTCGCGCTCCATCACGCCGCGCCAGCCCGCCGTCTCGTAGTAGGTAAGGCTGGATACGCCGCTCTCCGACAGGTACTTCAGGCTTCCCACCGTCCAGGCGGCGCCGAACAAAGACGTCTGGCGTGGATCGACGGTCGACGGCAGCGCGCCCGGCGCCGGCGCCCGGGCGGGACCGCTGCCATCCGGGCTGAGGCGCGACTTCAGGGTGACCGGCGTGACCGCGAGGGGAAGATCGCCGGAGAACTGGCGGGCGCTCAGCGCCGTCTCGGCCTGCCCCTGCAGGGCCTCGACCAGCGACCAGTTATCGAAGGCGTGGACCTGCGGGTTGAGCGAGTAGCACACCAGGTCGAGCGCGACGACCGGCGGACGTCCCCGGTTCAGCTCGGTGAAGTAGCGATTGGTGCCGGCCCCGATCTTCGCGGCGGAATCGTAGCCGGCCAGGTGCCGGCGCGCCAGGTGGACCCAGCGTTCGCTCGTCGAAGGCTCGGCCTCGTGAAACACCAGCCAGCGGGCGATGGTCGGGCGGACCTCGTCGACCAGGCCGCGCAGCGACGCTAGCTCCGCGTCGGCGGCGTCGGTCAAGAAAAGCGCCACTTCCAGCGAGGCCCCGAGCGCCCTCGCCTCGTCGGCCGCCCGACGAAAGTCCTTCGGAAAGCCCGGATCGCCGAGCCGGAGATCGACCCGCAGGTGGGCCGGTCGCAGATCGCGCAGCCGTTCGATCTCGCGGTCGCTCAGCGCCTGGCCGTCGCTGGCGACCCCCAGGCCGATCGTCGGGAAGGCGGAGGCCGCCTGAGCTTCCACGACAATGGTCAGCGGCGCCGGCTCGTCGGGCGGGGGGGCGACTTTACCGCGGAGGAGAAGCGTGATCGACTGGGAGACCCGGGTGGCCCGGGTCACCTCGACCGGGTACGGCAGGCTCAGCGGAGTGCTGTAGGTCTTGAACGAGGCGTCGGTCCAGTTCCGCTGGTCCTCCATCTCGAACACGTCGCCGGCGAATCTCACCTCGGCCCAGAGCCCGGGCACGACCTCGTGGGAGATCGCCCGCAGGTCCTTGACCGGCTGATGGGGCGAGATGAACCGGGGAAACTGGCCGACCTCGATGGATCCGTCGTCCTTCTCGGCGACGAACCCGACGCCGGCGCACTCGGCGATCGGGTGAAGGACGCACCAGCCGATCCGATTGCGGAGGAAAGTCGAGAGGGCTTCACCCTCCATCGCGCAGGTGATGGTGCCGTCCTCGGCGCCGACGATGCTCCCTTTCCAGAAGAAGTCGATCTCTCCCTGCTGGTTCCGACAGTCGAACGCGATGTGGAAGGAGCGATCGGACCGCTCGATCACCAGGTTCGTCAGCCGTGGCAGGATGGTTCCCCAATCCTTGTCGCGAATCGCGACGTAGACGCGCCGGAGGATCTCGCGGTTGCCGAACCGGACGTAGCGCAGGTCGCCTCCCTCGAAGATCGCGGTCAGCGGACCGGCGCGCAGCGGGGTGCGATCGGGTCGCGGCGCTTCGGTTCCTTCGTAGAGGATCTGGCGTGGCAGCTCGTTCATCGAGGCGGCTCTCTCCGGTCAAAATCGACGGCATGATAGCACACCGCGGATCCGTCGATTCGCCGGTCGCGGAAAGCCGGGGCTTCCCTCACCCCTTATCCCCTCTTGTCTACCCTCCTCGCCCCCTTCGCCAAGGGGAGCCTTCAGCGCGCAAGACCCAATGCCAACCCAAGGAACGCAGCAGGTCGCGCACGCTGGGGGGTGGCAAAGCCCCGGTCGGCCAGGAAGAGGACGTGGGGGCGCAAGTTGCCGGGCAAGAGCCCCTGGACCTCACTCAGCGGACTGAGGACCGAGGCCGTGTATTCGCCTTCGGGGAGGGGAGCGTTTGGTGCCAGGTGCGCACCGCCAGGGCCAGGGCGACGCCTTGGTAAGCCAAGCCCGCGGTGAGGCGATGGACCGCGTCGCCTTTGCTGGTCGCATCCAAGACGATCCGCACCGCCACGAAGCGGGCGTGATGGGCCGCACCGCACGACCGGTTGGCGGCGTGGGAGGCCAGCGCGGATTTCAGCCGGGTGGGGAGCAACGGACGGAAGAGCGCGGGTAGAACCCGCACGGGGTCCAACCGGGGATCGGCTCCGATCAATGCGCCGCTTCTCCTCACCTCGGACAATTTTTTGTCATCCTGTATGCTCCCTCAGGGAGAGGGAGAAGCACGGGCGCTCGCCGGTTGAATCTATCGCGCGTTTGCTGCAAAAGGGGCTGGTTCGCCGGTCTATCCGTCCGAGACGTTCGCCTCGGGCAGGAGACGACGGGCGCGGTCGACGTCGAAGTCGCGCACCCGAATCTGGCAGGGCACGAAGGTAGAGTTTCCCCAGCTTCCGGCGCCCGGTCCAAGCGATACCAGCACGGTGGGTATGCCGTCGCGCCGAAGCAATTCGGCCCACATGTCCGCCTCGAGACGCGAGGAAAACGTGGCGACCGGAACCTCCTTGACCGACCGGGGGATGGGCGCCGGCTCTTTCTCCAGCGGGGGCAGCTCATCGACCAGCGGCACCCGGCATTCGGCGCAGTGGGTCGCTCCTTCTCGATACTCGAGTCGGCAGAAAGGACAGAATGGCATCCTTGCTCACCCCTTGGACCCTAACCGGACGATCGGCAGGCCGGCCGGGCGCCCTCCGACCTCGACGCCCATGAATAACGTGAACGATCCCGAATTTCGCGGTGGGGCGCCGAAGCGCGTCCGAAATACGTTCACCGCGAAGGCGCGAAGAACGCGAGGGCGGAAGAGAGAACGCAGAATAGAGAATTGAGCATGGAGCCGGTGGGAGGCGATTGCTGTTCCCCCGTCTCGATTCTACATTCTTAACTGGATTCTCAATTCTCGTCTCTCCCTCCGCGTTCTTCGCGCCTTCGCGGTGCCGGTCCCTCGTTTCCGAAAACGCGGGACGCTTCCCGGCGGACCGGGCGCGCGCTCATAGCCTCCACTCCCCGTTCAGCTGCACCGTTTCACTGTCGCAGAGGATCTGCCCATTTCGGCGCAAATCTTTGACCATGTCCCAGTGGACGCTGCTCACGTTCTTGCCGCCGAGGAACGGAAAGCTCGCCCCGACGGCGAGGTGGATCGTTCCGTCGATCTTTTCGTCGAAGAGAACGCTCTTCATGTGGCGCTGGATGCCAGGGTTACAGCCGATGCCGAACTCGCCCAGACCGCGCGCGCCATCGTCCGAGTCCAGCGTCTTGACGAGCAGGTCCTCGCCGCTCGTGGCCGACGCGTCCACGATTCGGCCGTTCTGGAAGACCAGGTGGACGCCGTCGACCAGGCGCCCGGCCCAGACGGCGGGAAACTCGGCGAACGTCACCTCGCCGTTCGCCGAATCCTCGACCGGACAGTAGAAAACCTCGCCGCCCGGCATGTTGTAATGCCCGTCGTCGACCTGTCCCCGGCGGCCGCTCAGGCTGAACGTCAGGTCGGTGCCGTCGCCAAGGATTCGCACCTGCTCCGCGCGATCGAACCGATCGGCGATCCGCCGCATCTTCCGAGCTTCCTCGTCCCAGTCGAGCAGGCAGGCGCCGTAGAGAAAGTCCTCGTAGGCCGCCAGGGTCATGCCAGCTTCCTGGGCCAGGGCCTGGGTGGGAAACTGGCAGATGACCCAGGGAATCGCCAGCGAAAGAGTTCGCTCGCGGAAGGATTTCTCCGCCTGGCGGCCGAGGCTGATTCGCTCCGGACTGAGCGTCGAGCCGTCGCGGGTGTTCTCCGGCGCGCCGATCGCGACGTAGGCGTCGACGTGCTCGAGGGTGTACTGCTCGACGGCGGGCAGGGTGCCGAGCAGCGCCTCCGGCACCTCCTCGGCCCAGGCGAGCCCGGTCGTGGCGTAGGCCAGGCGAGGGATCACGTAGGCGCCGCGGCGGGCGATCCAGCGGACGACCTCTTCGACGAGGGGGCGCGCGAGGGGCGTCGAGCGCAGCATCACCTGCCAGCCGGGCTTGACGTCGATGCAGCGCTCCACCAGCAACCGCGCGTAGGACTCGATGCGCGCGTCAGCCACTGAGGTATCCTCCATGAAGAATCGGCGTCCGGGACCGACCGGGTCCCCGCGCCGATCTCATGCTACCACCTTGGGACCGGCAACGTGAGCCAACCTAGTTTCCCTACTCTTCGAACCCGGCCGGAAGCGCGGCCGCGGTCGCCGGGGCCGGTCCGGTCGGAGCCCTGGCCGGCAGGACGACGCTCGCCACGGCGCCGGCCAGCAGGGTGCACGCGCCAGCCAGGTCGAGCGTGGGAACGGTGCCGAGCGGTCGCGCCAGGGCGCTCGCCAGCACCATCCCCACGAGCATCAACGCGGACTGGATCGTGTTGTAGGCGCCGAAAACCCGCCCCCGAAAACGATCCTCGACCGCGATCTGAAGGAGGGTCTGGGTGCCCACGCCGAAGGGGATGACGGTGAACCCGATCATGCCGACGAAAGTGAGGACCAGCCACAGCCACGGCGCGTTCGCCGCCGCGACGAAGAGCAGACCGGTCGCCAGCAGACCGGCGGCGATCAGCCAGCGCGGAGCGATCCGAGGACCGACGATCCCGATCAGCACTCCCCCGGCGATTCCTCCGACTCCCTGGACGCTCGCCAGCCAGCCGAGGACCAGCGCGTCGCCGTGCAGCACGTCCTTGACGAACGGCACGAGCATCACGTTGATGATCCCCTGGCCGAGCATCGTCAAACCCATCGTCACGAGGAGCGCCCGGACCAGTCGGCTTTTCCCCATCAGCCGCGCCCCGACCAGAAACTCGCGCCAGACCCGCGCGACCGGCCGGGCGGGATCGACGATCGCCGCGTCCGCG
>JAJPKB010000452.1 GCA_021323915.1 Chloroflexota bacterium
CAGGAGCGGAAGAGACCTGGCAGATCGCCCCGGCTATTTCATCCCGATCCCAGTGAAAGACTCTGCGATTCGCCGTGGGTGTCATTCCCGACACAAGCGCGGAATTTCCGTCTCGGCGCGGAAACGGCCGGAGAACCGGGGTGCCCGCTCCCGGGTCGCACTCGTGGTGATGCTCCATCAGAGTTCACCCGGAATCGGTCGCCGTGACACCCTCACTGGATCGTCGGCCGACCGACAGGATAATAGTGGACATAACTATTACAAGCGACGGCGGAGCGCGGCGGTGAGGTAGCCCCTCGCGAGGCTCGGGGGGCGGGCAGCTCCGCGCGCTTGGTGTTTCGCACCAGGCGCCATTCCAACCAGAAGAGCGGGAGAACCATCTTTCGTGTGACGGCGCCGCGTCGCGAGCACGACGGTCATCAGTGACGACCCGGTCGAGCACGCCCGGCGCGGTGCTCGCCAGCGAAAAGTCCGACCCCATGGGTATGGGTATCGGGGGATCGCGAGGCGCCAGCGTGACGCTTCGTCCGGACCTGCCGCCACGCCGCGTGATCGCTCCGGAGGCTGGAGCCGAGCCCGCCCATTTAGCTTGTGATAATCATTATTATCGAAAGCCTAGGCTCGGGCGCCGGAGCCCGACGATGACCGACGCGACGCCAGGCCGGCGAAGCTGGCGATCGGGACCGGCGTCGACGAGGCGCTGACCCGCCCGGGCGGCAGGTCAAACCGGGCCACGATGTTACGCCTGGATCGCGGGACGGAGCGCTAGTAGCTTGGCCCCAGGGTGCGCCAGTCGTCGAGCGCGCGGCCTTCCAGATCGTACACGACCTTGCCGGCGCGGATCGTCATGAGGCACTCGAGCTTGCGATCTCCGATCATCTTTCCCCTGCCACAGTCCCAGTAGCCGAATCTGCCTTCCCGCAGCGCGATGACCGCGACGTCGGCCTCGGCGCCTTCGCCGAGCGTTCCAAGCTCGGGGTGCCCGATCTCGCGGGCGGGCGCGACCGTCGACCGGTAGATCAGGTCGTTGAGCGACATCCCCAGGTTCAGCATCTTCGAGACGGTGTGGAGCATATTGAACACCGGACCGTTCACGTTGCCGGTGTGCTGGTCGGTGCTGATCGAATCCGGCAGGTAGCCCTGCTCGAGGCAGGGAACCGCCAAACGGTACCAGAAGCTGCCGGCGCCGTGGCCGAGGTCCAGGATGACGCCGCGCCGGCGCGCCTCCCAGATGTAGTCGTGGACCTTCCCGGTATCGTCCAGCGAGGGGATATGGCGCGCGTAGATGTGGGTATGGATATCGCCGGGGCGCATCTTCTTCAGCAGAAGGTCCTCGTAGCTGCGCTCGGGCTTGGGCGCGAAGTCGAACATGGCGGGCATGCCGGCGAGCTCCCCCGCCTCCAGGGCGCGGTCGACGGCGGTCCAGCCGTACTGCATGAAGTGAGCGGTCTTGATCCCGACCACCACGTCGGAATGCTTGCGCGCCATCTCGGCCGTCGGTCGGGGATCCATCTCGTCGGGATTCTGCTCGTTCTCCGGGACCTCCATCCCGGTCGACACGATGTTGACGTACGCGAAAACGCGACACCTGACCCTGTCGATCACCTCGCGGCGGAAGCGCTCGAAGTTCTGCCAGCCGGCCGTGCCGGTGTCGACGGCGGTCGTCACCGCGCCGGGGAAGGCGTGATCGTCCGGGCTCACCCCGAGCCGCGGGCAGGTGGCGAAGTAATGAACGTGGATGTCGACGAGGCCGGGCACGACGTGGTGGCCGGCGACGTCCACCACCCGGGCGGCGCCCGACGTGGATAGGCCGGGAGCGACCCGGGCGATCTTCCCCTTGGCGATGGCGACGTCGCACACCCGATCGACGCCGTTGGCCGGGTCGATGACGTGGCCGCCCTGGAGGACGAGGTCGTAGGCATCAGCGCCGGCGGGCTGGTTGGTGGACATGGAACCATCCTTCCGGTTTTGGAGGAAAGCTATCAGCCGGTAAGGCCGCGCGTCAAGCGGCCAGCCTGCTCTGGCGGCACCGGCTCGGTATCCAGGCGGATTCCTTTACGGAGAGATCCGAACCTGATGAGCAGCGTGCAGCTTCTCAATGATCCACATCCGGATCAGGGTGCTTGGCCCCACCCCGCGGGCGCGCGCTTCCCGGCGTAGCTCGGTATAGGTATCCGCCGCCAGACGGACCGGTACGACCGCATCCAGCGGACGCTTGGTCTCGACCTCCACGGCCTCATCGGTCTCTTGCCAGGCATCCCCGCCCTGCTCGACCCGCTCGATCTCGCGTTCGATCTCGCTCATCATCACTGGTAGGGGTTGGGGCGGAGACGAATCGTGGGTCGCGATGAACACAGATTTCTTCGCCACGCTCTCACATCACTCCTATGGCCACCCTGACGAGCTCGCGCCTACCATGAGCAGCATGGATGAGCCGCCGAGCATCGCCGCTGCCTACGCCGCTTTTTGGGAGACCCTGGTCGGCAAGTCCCCGCACACGGTGCACACCTACCGAACCGGTCTCACCCGGTTCGCCGAGCACCTCGTCGAGCGAGGCCTTCCCCTCACCTCCCCGACGGACGATCTGCCGGGCGACGTCCTGGAGCGCTTCTACACCTGGCTCGTTCGTCGCTACGGCCGCGCGAACCGTCCAACCTGCACGACGTACGTCGCCGCCGCCCGCGCTTTCTTCCGGTTTCTCGAACGCCGGGGTTGGGGGCCGCGGGCCGCTCACCTCGAGCGGCTCCAGCTCGGGTTGCGCGACGTCGCGGGTCGCGGCTCGTACAAGACGCCCCGGGTCGACCCCGCGCTGCCGCTGCTGGTCGCCGCCGCCGACGAGCGAGCCTTGCCGGCGGCGAGCCCGGCCACGGCAAACCTCCGACTCGAGCTGCTTCGGGACCGCGCGCTGTTGCGTACTCTTTTCTGCACCGGCATGCGCCGCGCCGAGGTCGCCAGCCTGAACCGCGCCGACCTCGCCAATGGCCGCCTCGATCAGGCGATCATCACCGGCAAAGGAGACAAGGAGCGGACCGTCTTCTTCGACGAGCCGACCCTGGCGGCGATCCGCGCCTACCTCCAGGAGCGCGCCGATGGCTTCACCCCGCTTTTCATCCGCCACGACCGCGCCCGGGGCAAACCGCGCTTCGGCGGCGAGAACTATCGGATCACCACGCAGACGGTCTTCGACACGGTGAAGCGCTACGCGCGCGCCGTCGGGATCGACGCCTCGCCCCACGACTTCCGTCACGAGAAGGCCACCGTCCTCCTCAACAACGGGGCATCCCTCTCGGAAGTCCAGGATATCCTCGGCCACGCCTCGCCCGAGACGACTAAGAAGATCTACGCGCACTACGAGACCGCGCGTCTACGCGACGCCTTCGATCGCTTCAGCGCCTCGCCCGAGGACCTGGTGCGCCGACTGGGGCGGGATCCTCGCTCGCCGATGCCTCGGAACGGCATCGACGGTGGCGAATAGGACAGTCAGACACGCCCCCCTCGCTTTCGCGATTCTTATGACCAGCTCATTGACCACGACGCGAGGAATCGATATAACTTCATACTGGGTCTCGGTCGGCCCCCGGGGGTGCTCAATGGCGGTGATGACAGGAGAGCGGCAGACGGTCGACCACGGCGCGACGACCGGTCGACCGGTCGTGATCGCGATCGCCAACCAGAAGGGCGGGTGTGGCAAGACGACCACGACCCTCGCCCTCGGCGCGGCGCTGGCGGAGCGGGGGCGGCGGGTCTTGCTGATCGATCTCGACCCCCAGAACGCGCTCACTCGGGGCGTCGGCCTCGACCCCGGGCGCCTCGGCCTGACAACCCGCGAGGTCCTCTACGACGGCGATTCCCTCGCCGATGCCGCGGTCGAGGGATCCAGCCCGAACGTCTGGGTCGTTCCGGCCACCCTGAGAATGGTTCGTGCCGATCTCGAGCTCTCGGCGATGCGCGGCGGCGACGTCCGACTGCGCGAGGCGACCGCCGCGCTCACCGGCTTCGACTACGTGCTGCTCGACTGTCCCCCCAGCCTCGGCGCGCTGACCGGAAACGCCCTCGCCGCCGCTCGTCATTTGATCATTCCGGTCGATTCCGAGCCCTGGGCGCTCGACACGATCGATCAGCTCTTCGAGCAGGCCGACGAGATTCGTCGTTATGTCAATCGAAGGCTCCGGCTGCTCGGGGTCCTGCTCACCCGGTATCGGACCCGGGGCGCCGCTTCGCAGCAGGTGGCAGAGATGGCGCGGGAGCGCTGGGCGGCGGAGCTCTTCACCACGACGATCCGCGACAGCACCAAGGCGGTGGAAGCGGCGATCGCGGGGTGCGACGTCATCCGCTGGGCGCCGCGCAGCCCCCTCGCTCACGATTACCGGGCGCTTGCTGCGGAGGTCGAGACCCGTGTCGACGCGGTCTAAGCTGGCGGCGGCGGCCCGCGAGCGGCCGCGCTACCGTCCGACCGAGGATCTCCGGTTCGTCACGCCCGGCGAGCGGAGCATGGCCGAAGCCCACTGGATCGCCGCCTCGCTGATCCAGCCCAACCCCAACAACCCCCGTAAGACGATGTCCAACGAGGCGATGAACGAGCTGGCCGAGTCGATTCGGACCCACGGCATCCTCAACCCGCTCACCGTCCGGCGCGACGAGAGCGGTTACACCATCGTCGCCGGAGACCGTCGCTTCCGCGCCGCGCTGCTGGTCGGCCTGACTGAAGTGCCCTGCATCCTCCGCGAAGTGAGTGCCGACGACGCGTACGTCGAGACGCTCCTCGAAAACCTCCAACGCGAGGATATCCCGGCCGACGAGGAGGCCGCCGGACTGCTGTTCCTTCACACCCACCGGGGGTGGACCAAACGGGAGATCGCCCACGCGATCCACAAGAGTGAGAAGTACGTGAGCACCCGGATCCGCGTTTTCGAGGATCCGGTCCTCGCCGATCCGGTCCGGGCCGGCGAAATCGCCGTGTCGACCGCCGAGGAGCTCCTGAAAGTCCGCGACCCCGAGGCCCGTTCGGCGCTCGTCGACGATCTGGCCAAAGGGCGCCTCGATCGGCAGAGCCTGCGGCGCGCCCTCCCGCGGGTCAACCGTCCCGGCCAGAGCTCCCCGTCCGCCCCGCCGACCGATAGCTCGCCGGAATTCGGCGAGCCGACGACTTCACCCGCCCGACTGATCCCGTCGGCCGAGCAGATCATCGCTCCCTCATCGGATCAAACCCCTCCCCGCGTCGACCACTCGGACCGCGAGCCGGCGTTCGCGACCACTCAGCCTCCGACCTCGGGGCAGGTGGAGTCTCGATCGGCCGACCAGCTGATCGACCAGATCGTCGGCGCCGCGCGGCCACTCGTCGAGCGGCTGCTCGCTGAACGCCCCCCGGTGAGCCTCGCCGGCCGGCGCCGCCTGGCTGCCCTGAACAAGCTCATCGAAGACGCGTTGCGCGCGCTTCCTGCTCCCACCGATCAGTCCTGAGCCGGCACCGCGCTCTCGCGCTCCTCCATCGGTCCTGACTCGACCCGTACCGGGTCGCTAAAACCAGCCCCACCTCCGACCGCGTATCTCGGTCGGCTTCGTTTTGCCCCCTGAATGCTCGGTTGCGCCCTCGAATCCAAGTTTGTAGAAGCGTTATGCGCCTCTCGCTCTCCTATAAGCTCTCTATAATACTTGACCGGATAGAGGGCGATGGATGGTCACCCCGCGCGCGTGAGGTGGGGCACCCTCCGAGCTGGCCCTTCGTTCCGCCGGGCCAGAGATTCCTCGCTGATGCCCGGAGTGGCACCGGCGACGAATCGGTCAGGCTTCCACCGGAGCCCAAATGACACTTGTCCAAGCGACTGGCC
>JAJPKB010000693.1 GCA_021323915.1 Chloroflexota bacterium
AAAGACAGAGGCACGCTGTATTCCCCCGCGCTGGCCTGAATCCACCGCGCGTCCGGGAGAATCTCGGCCAGCTCCAGAACGACCGCCAGCGGAACGCCCTTCCAGACCAACCCAGGGACGGACCACCCCTCCACGCAGGTGAAATCGTCCACGAGCGTCTGTTGAGCGAGCGCGTCGAGGTCGGCAGCACCCAGCGCGAGAGGGCGGCCGACGCGGCCATCGACCCGAATCGTGCCGAGTCTCACGCCGGTTGTCGGGATCGGATGAATTGGCAACTCAACGCGCTTATCTGAATTGCCCACTGCACACCTCCGGTGAATGATCTGAGACTGCCCGGTCGCGCCGCAACGCTCGTCGGCTGGCGCGCTTTTCAGGATACGCGACAGCAGAGGCTACCTCCTGGCGTCGTCGTAAAGGCCGCCGACTTCCCGAGAACGTCAGGCGAAGTGCGCGGCGCCAACCATCAGCGCGACGACGGCGACGAGCACGACCATGCCCAGACGCGGGAAGAAGGCCAGGTGCGTTAGCAGTCGTTGTGCCTCCCGAGGGTCGTCGGCGTCGACGACGAAAGCCAGATGCGCGGCGACCGATCGCTCCGCGCCCGATTCCTGGAACAGGTGGAACGCGTACAGCGCGGCGCCGACCGTCCCTCCTCCGAGGATAAGCCATGCCCACTGACCACGGAGCGACGCCAGCGGGTTGAGATTGGTGTACCAGAGGAAGAGCACGAGGCCGCTGGCGACCGTCGTGCCGCCCAGGACGGTTGCCAGGCGGAAGAGGCGCGGAAACACCGTGCTCAGAAGCACCAGACGGTCGTCGCCCACCGCGTGGAAGAGGGCCGGCAGCAACACGAAGTTGATCGTGACGACCTCGCCGAGCCAGCTAACCCCGGCGACGACGTGCGCCAACCGCACCGCGAAAAGTATTTCAGTGCCCACGAATGGCTCGCTCCCGCTCCGCTTTGATGAATCCCCACATGATCACACACCTGCCGCCAGCGCATCTTTGCTCTGCGACAAGGACGCTTGAGCAGATTGAAGTCGTGTCTTTGCGGTGGATCAAAGATGAGATCGCACCGGCCGGTTAAGGTTGATTACAACTAAAGCAGTGATAAGCGACCCCGTGGTCGATACAGGAGGTACGATGGATCGCAGCCTTGTCGATACGCTCCAGGTGAGAGGCATCTCCTTCGAGACGTCGGATTCGGGTGAGTGGGCGCGGTTTCGGTGCCCGCACGGCGGTACGCGCTACGTCGTGCGCAGTCGGTTGGCCGACGGTTACCTGACCTGGTGCGATGGCGACGACCCGGCGACCCCGGACTGGTTCCCGACCGCGGACGCGGCGGTGGAAGGGGCCGCGCGGCTTTGAATCTGTCAGCCTGAATCCTGCTTGCTCCTTCTACCAGCTTCGTGTAACAAGACCGCGGAATCCACGTTTCTAATTCGTTAATACCTTGATTTTATTGGTTGAGGAGCGAAAAGAACGTGTTGCCGGTTATCGTCGCCATCTTTCTGGCGTTCTCCCTCCTCGGCGGCGGCGTGGTTTACGCCTCGGAAAACGCACCTCCCTCGTCACCGCTGCACCCGATTCGGGTCGCGGTGAACGGCGCGGCCGGCACCCTGCACCTGGTTAGCCCACCGATCGCGACCTCGAACGTCGCCATGGCGCCGGTCAGCGACGGAAAGAGCGACGACGCGGGGAAGAACGACAGCGGCAACGCCAACTCCAAGGTCACCCGCACGCCGATTCCCGGGCCCATCACCACGGCATTCGCCACCGCCGAGGCCGGCGCCAGAGGTCTCGCCTCGGATCCGTCGGTGCCGGGGAATTCTCAAAATGGCCTCGTCGCCAAGCTCAACGCGGCGCAGGACGCCATCAGCCGCGGCGATACTCAAGGGGCTGCCAATATTCTCGATGCCTTCGTCCATCAGCTGAACGCGATGGAGCGCTCGGGCCACATCTCGCAGGTGGACTATAACTCTCTTTATTCCCAGTACACGTCTCTGCTGCGATCGGTGGACGCCAACGCCACGCCGGTCCCGACGGTCGTGCCGAACGCCCACGGATCCGGGCACGGCCAGGCCGAGGTGCACCGGAGCCAGAACCGACCCGGGGACGATGCGACGGCGACGGGCACGCCGACCACCAATACCGATACGACGCCGACTCCTACCCCTGAGACCCACGGAAGGGGCAACGGAGCGAAGAATCACCCGTAGCCGCCGACAGCCTCCCAACGGCCGGATGTTGATACAGACGTACCTGGAAAACGGCGCGAATCGGGGCCGGCAGCGCCAGAGCGGACCATCGTAACTCCCGGCGCCGAGCCCGCTCTAACGGGCTCGGCGCCGGGGCCCCTCACTATCGGCGGCGGCTCGGTGGGGTCGGGGGTACGGAAGTTGGGACCGGGGCCTGAGTCGGAGCCGAGGACGGGGGCACCGAGGTTGGCGAACTGTGTGGCGTGGGCTCAGGCGGCGTTGTCAGCACGGCCGTGGGCGGGACCTGGGTTGGCTCGCCACGTGGCGTCGGCGCGGCCGTCTGCTCGCCGCGCGGCGCTCGTACGTTGGCCGGCTCACCGCGCGGCGCTGTGATATCGGTTGGCTCGCCTCCTGGCGTTGGTACGGCGACGTCCACCGGCTTTTCCGTCGGATTTGCCGCCTCGCTTGGGCGTCCGGAGGCGACCGTTGGCTGGCTTCGTGGTGTCCCGTCGTCCCCCGGTGTGCCATCGGGGAGCACCGGCGGCGCTTCAAGGCTGGGATTCGACTCATCGGCCGGTGGGGTTACCCGAGCGGAAGACACCGCTTCCTTTGGTGTCCCCCCGAGGCTGCTGACCAGATCGCGGTAATCGGCGTAGAGTGCGCGGTAATTATCGGCGCTGATCTGGCCGGAGCGTTGTAGCGCGTTCAATCCTCCGGCGTACGCGTCAAGGATTCTGGTCGCCGCGTCGATCTGTCCCCGAGAAAGCGCGCTCTGCGCGGCATCCAGCTGGGCAAGCAGGCCATCATAGCTCTGGCCGGGAACCAGCGGATCCGTCGCCAGCGACTCGGTCGCGGTGAGGAGTGGTGCCATGGCCCCGGCGTCTGGCGTCGCGGTCTGAGTGGCTCCGGTTGTCGCGCCCAGGCCAGCGCCTGGCGTGCCCGTGCCTTCCATCCCCTGGCGGGGGGTGGAGGCGGAACGGGCCGTATTGACAACCCTGGTCGATGGGATCGCGGCCCGTCCGCTCGCCACGGTCAGTCCGGTAGTCACCGCCATTGTTGCCTGGGTGAGCGCCAACTGGGCCGGTTCTGGGGCTTTTGCTTTCGCGGCCATCAGCGCTGATTGGATCCGACCCAGCCTCGAGGCGAAGCCGCTCACGTCCTGGCCGGAAGCGGCCGCGCTTGTCAGATGTTCATCAGCCTGGGCCAGGTCGGCGGCGAGCACCCGCGACGCGGCATTTGCCGCGGGCGGTCGCCCGCTGTCGATCGCTTCCTGAATTTCCGTCAGGCGCTTCTCGGTAAGCATCAGATAGGTCTCGGCCTTCGCCTGGTCGGTCATCGCGAGAACGATCTGGACCTGCTCGGCAGCGGTCTTGACCGGATAGAGGGTATCCCCGGGCAGGGTCCCCTGTGCCGCGTAGACGGCGCTACCTCCTGTCATCGCGATGAGCGCGACGACCAGGGCGATCACGAGCGCCGGCATTCCTAGCCTCCTGGCAAAGAATCGTGGTGGCCAAACCAGGCGACTAACCGCCTGTTCTCCGAAACGCCAGGGAGACGTTCTTGTTCCGGGCTCATTTGAGCCGTTGATCGCCGCGATGAGCCGCGCCCGTCCGAGGGCACGGAATGCTGGATCGGGCTGGACCAGCGGCGGCGGAGCAATTGCCTGAGCGACGCCAAGGAGCTCCCTGAGCTCCGCGGCCATGGATGGATGAGCGGCTAAGCACGCCCCCATGGTCGACCGGCCGGACGCGACGTCGTCGAGACACTGCGCCAGGAGATCTGACGTCAGCTTTGGCATCACACTCTCACCTGAGGAGTAAGGAGCCGACGTAATTCCTTCAGGGCCCGGTGCTGGATAACCCGAACATTTCCTTCGCTCTTTCCCAGCACTGCCGCGATCGCCGAATAGTCGAAGTTCTCAACGAAGCGCAGAATGATCACCTGCTGCTGCTCCGGATTCAAGCGAAGAATCGCCGCTCGCGTGGCCGTACGATCGAACTGAGCGAATACCTCGGCCTCCGGATTTGCCCAGCGGGCCAGACTGGCCGAATCGAGGTCCAGCGGATGCACGTCCCTTGCGCGACGGTACGCGCTGACGAGGAGATTGTGGGTGATGGTGAATAGCCATGCGGTAAACGGCGCTCCCACTTGCCGAAAACGTCCGATGGACCGCCACGCCTGGAGAAAGACCTGTTGCGTCAGATCCTCGGCGTCGGCTTGGTTGCCCACCCGATAATAGACGTGACGGTAGACCCGATCGAGGTATCGGTCATAGAGCAGGGCGAATGCGTTGACGTCGCCCGCGACGGCCGCATCGATGGTCGGTCCGTCGTCATCGCCGCACGCAGCCGTTGCTCCCACATCGGGAATCTCCTTCACGTTCATTTGCCCTTTCTGAACGCGCACTTCCCAGGTTTGTTACAGGGAATTCCACGACGTGGCACGCTGAGCCTTCGTGGGTATTAGATGGCGCAGTATCTAGTGGCGCCCCTCGACGTGTCGTCCGGTGATTATTGATGCGCCTGGGAGATCGGTGGAGCTTCCCCAAGTACGTCCTGCCGAGTGATTCCAGGTGGCCAGGGTGTCTCGCGCCCCCACTGAGTGCGAGCGGAAACAGCACCGGCGTCGACCCGATTGCCTTATATTTAAGGAGGGAGGTCGCGGCAAGCGTGGATCGACGTAACTGATCGGTGAACGGGTACGCCTAACCGTGCCCGCGATCGCTTCGTTCTACCGAGGCGGATTCAGCGTACGAACCGCGGCGTCGACGCTCGCGCCGCCGTGGACCAGCTCGCCCAGCGCGGCGGCCATGCGATCCGGCCGCGGGTGGGTTAGGACGTTGCGACCGAAGACGACACCTCGCGCGCCGGCCTCGAGGGCCAAGGCCGCCATCTGCAGGGCATCACGCGGATCGTCTTTAGCCGGGCCGCCCAGGATGAGGACCGGCACGTAACAGGATTCGGTGACTTTCTGGTAGACGTCGACCGGTCCGACGTAATGCACCTTGACGAAGTCGCAGCCGGCTTCGGCGGCGACGCGGGCCGCTTTCGCGACGTTGTCGACGGTGTGAGCGACGGTCTCCTGAAACGAGACCGGAATCGGCTCGCCTAGCAGTGGCATGCCCCACTCGGCGCAGTGCGCGGCCAGCCGTCGCAGGTCGGCGAGCTTCGTTTCCTGCGGATTCCCGGGAAAGACTTTCAGCTCGACGGCATCCGCTCCGAAACGCAACGCCTGCTCGACGCCGTAGTCCGCGATCGGTCCCTCGCTGTCCAGCGCCATGATCAGACCGGTGCCACCCAGGACGTCGGCGACTGCCCGGGCCATGCCGAACGTCGTCAGAATCGCATTCACGCCACCGGCGACGACTCGGGCGACCGCCTCGGGCGCTCGCTCCAGACCGCGGGCCGCTCCGTTGCGCGCGCCGTCCATCGCCACGATCACCGCACGGCCGTCCGGCGCGAAAATGTGGTGCAGGCGTCGCTTGGCCCACGCTGGACCGGTCAGCACGCCATCCCTGGTCGCACTCGATCGCGTACCAATCATCGTCTCACTCTCCGCTTGTGTTTCCTTCACGAAACCAGGGCGCCAGCAGGTCATCCAACCGGCAATATCGGTCGTAGAGGCGATCGTATTCCGCCGCGGCTTTCGGATTCGGCTCGCGCGTGCCGGCGAAGCGCACCATGCGAGCGAGAGCCGCGTCGATCGTGAGCACGCCCGCGGCTGCCCCGCCAAGGATCGCCGCGCCAAGCGCCCCGGCCTCGGTTACCGCCGTGACCTTGAGCGGCAGCCGCGTGATATCCGCCAGCAATTGGAGCCAGATCCCGCTGCGGGCTCCACCCCCGCAGGCAACGGCGCCGGTCGGACCGCCACCCTCTGGCCAGTACCCGGCGACGCGCGCCACGAGCAGACGGCGCAGCTGGAACGCCGTGCCCTCGAGGACCGCGCGGATGATCTGCGGCCGTCCGTGGCGGAGCGTCAGGCCAACCAGCGCACCGCGCGCGAGCGGATCCGTCCGCGGGCCGCGCTCACCCATCAGATGCGGCAGGAAGAACAGTCCCTCGGCGCCCGGCGCGACGTCGCACGCCAGCGCGGTGACCGCGTCGTAGGCGTCGTCCGGGGCCTCTCCGTCAGTTCCGAGGAGGACGTCGCGCGCCCAGCGGAGCGCGGCGCCGGT
>JAJPKB010000178.1 GCA_021323915.1 Chloroflexota bacterium
GACCAGCCTGCGCCAGGCGATCACGCCGCTGCCGCTCCAGGGACGAACGAATGCCACGATGGAGTTTCTCGTCGCCGGGGTATTGCCTTTGGGTGGTCTGGCCGGTGGGGCGCTGGGCCAGGTGATCGGCCCGCGGGAAGCGATCGCCGTCGCCGCCGTCGGCAGCCTGCTCTCGGTCCTCTGGGTGGTGTTCTCGCCGGTTCCCCGGCTCGAGCGGATTTCCGAGAACGCTGCGGCCTGAGATGAACGGCAGGCAACGGTCGCCAATGGAATCATAGCACTTACGCGGCGAACGCTGGAGCCGAATCGGGAGGAATCGATGCCCACCCTAAAGCGCAAGGTCTTCGCCTACGTGACACACCATAATCGTCGTCTCGTCTTCAGCCACCCGGATAGTCCGGAAGCGGGGATCCAAGTACCAGCGGGCACGCTGGAGCCCGGCGAAGAGCCCGAGGTGGGCGTGCTGCGCGAGGCAGTCGAGGAAACCGGACTGACCTGCTTAGAAATCGTCGCGTTCCTGGGGGAGCAGGTCCGGCCGGTCCCGGGGTCTCGGGACGGCGAGATCCACCACCGGTACTTCTACCACCTGCGCTGCCGGGAGGAGCCGCCTGAACGCTGGCGTCACGGCGAGTTGACGCTGTCGGATGGCGGAGCGCCGATCCCCTTCGACTTCTTCTGGGCCCGCCTTCCGGATGAGATACCGCCGCTCGTCGCCGACCACGGCTACCACCTCCCCGCCCTGCTGGCCTCTTTGGAGCGCTCTGACCGGCGAGGGGAATCCGGGAGCCAGCTACACTGAACGAGCACGACCGAGGAACGGGTGACGGATCCATGATCGACGTTATCGGGGAACGCGTCGCGCTTGGTCCTCAGCGTCGCGAGCTGCTCCCGCTCCATTCAGAGACTTGTCAGCTTGCCGGCGGCCTACAGGTACCCCACGGCATCGAAGACGGGAACGAGGCCGAGCCGACGCGCGACCGCTTGCGACGCGAGATTCTCTCGGATGTGGCTGTAGAATGGCTGCTTGCCCAGCCGCTGGAGGTGATGCGCCCACGCGGCAGTCACCTGGCAGGCGTAGCCATGGCGCCGGAAGTCCGGGAGCGTCTGGACCCAGGCCTCGGCTGCCTCCTGATTCTCGCGCGCCGAGACGCAGGCGGAAACGATCTTCCCGTCGACCACGATCGCGAAGACCGGTCGCGAGAGCCTGGCCAGCCCGGGATCGAACTGCTCGATGAGATCGGAGTCCGCCGCGCCAAGCTCGACGGCATCGGGATAGGCGGCCGGTGCGAGCGTCTCCGGAAAAACGAAGGTCGTTCCGAGCCATCGCCCTTCGATCGGGCCGTGCTCGCGGAGGATTGTCTCGACGGTCTCCGGCTGCTCGAAGGCGATGATGGGTGAAAGAGCAAGTAAGCGCTCGCGGATCGCGCGCGGGAGGTCGTGGCGACAGTACGTCGTATAGGTGTCGTCGTGATAATAGACCGAGAAGCGCGCGATCCCGTCGGGATCCGGTCCCGGTATGCGCTCGAGCAGACCTTCGG
The DNA here is from genome assembly GCA_021323915.1 of Chloroflexota bacterium. Taxonomy (GTDB): domain Bacteria; phylum Chloroflexota; class UBA6077; order FW602-bin22; family CADDYW01; genus JAJPKB01. Next base: position 1,539 of record JAJPKB010000178.1, read on the forward strand.
CGTTGATCGCTTTGCATTCGAGCCGTAGCTGTAAACGGATGAGCTCGCTCGTCGTCATCGCCCCTCCTCGGAGCCCCACGCCCCCAGACTCGATGAGTCGTTGCCCCGAGAGGTATCATCTCATCAGTGGGCAAAACCGTTCGCTTTCCTGCCAGCGCGCCAGCCGAACCGTACCCAGGGATGAGACGCTTGCCGTGTCCGCCGGAACGGCGGGCGAGGAGAATCGACGTGACCGACGAGACAGCGACCTACGCTCGCGAGCTGCGCTGGATCCTCGATCAGATCGCCGAGGTGATCGCCGCTTACCCGGCGGACAGACTGAACTGGCGTCCGGCGACCGGCTCGGCCAACGGCGCCGGCGCGATCGTCACCCACGTCCTGAGTTGCACCAGGGTGTACGTTCTCGGGTTTGGCTGCGGCCAGGGAGTCACCCGAGACCGCCGCCAGGAGTTCCTGGCCCGGGACACGAGCGCCGACGAGCTCATCTCCGCGACTCGCCTGCTGGCCGCCGAGATCGAATCCGCGCTCGTGGCGCTCGAGCCGCGCGCCCTCGATCGGCGCTTGTTGCCATCCGCCGAGCTGTTCGGCGAGGTTACCCGCCCGCGCGAGATTTCAGCCCGCGAAGCCATCGTGGAGAGTATCCGACACGCGGCCATCCACCTGGGCGAATTGCGGCTCACCCACGACCTGGCCGGGCGGCGCATGGAGTAGACCTTCTCGGTACCGTAACGACGATTCAGCGCCGGCGGGAACGCTTCTTTTGCGCCTTGTGCGCGCGCTGGATCAGATACATCGCCTCGGCCACGATCTCGGCGGTCTCAAAGGATCGGCGCGCGTTCGATGCGAGGATCACCGCGCCGGTATGCGCCTTACCGGCCGATCCACTCCCCCGGTTTCGGGATACGCAGGCGGTCGGACAGGCCGGCGCGCGCGAAGGATTCGCGGAGCGTCGTGGCGTCCTGGGTGAAGTGGGCCCAGTGCTCGAAGTGCAGCGGAACGACCAGCCGGGCGCCGAGAATCCGGGCCGCCTCGGCGGCCAGATCGCTGGGCAGGGTGAGGTAGGCCTCGCCGAGCAACGCCGTCCGGGCGCCACCCGCGAACAGCACCGCGACGTCCACGGCTCCAATCCGCTCCACGATGGTCCGAACGAGGTCGAGCGCGGCGTTGTCGCCGCTCACGTAAACCGTCGGCAGGCCCTCGCCGGCGAGCACGAACCCGGTGACCTCGCCGACGAGGTGCTCGCTTCCCTCCGGTCCGTGCCGCGCCGGCACCGCGGTGACTCGCATCACGCCGCCATCCGGGCGGGACAGATCGATCGAGTCCCAGCTAGCCAGTCCCCGGACCGTCCCACCCAGCCGGTGGGCTGCCGCGACAGTGGAAAGCACCAGCGGAACGCACCGCAGGAGCTCGCGGCCGAGGGTGTCGAGGTTGTCGGGGTGCTGGTCGTGGGACAGCAGCACGGCATCGATTGGTCCGACCTCGTCGGGGCCGAACGCCGGACCGACGGTCTTGGTCAGAGCGCGGCTGCCGATCGGATAGCGACCCGGTGGATCGAAGGTCGGATCGGTGAGCAGACGAAGGCCGCCGATCTCCACGATCGCGGTGGGCCCTCCCACGTAGCGGATCCTTGGTGCGCCCTCGGTCTCAACGGCCTCGGTCATGGATTCACAGCTCCTCTCGCCCGATCGTCGACCGAGCCAGCCCGGGTTTCGCTTAACGCCGAGTGCGAAACGTCAGGGCCTCACGAACGACAATACAATGAAGTAGGCATCGCTTCCCTTCCGGCTATCGATCGCCTCGATCGCCCTGAGTCATGGGCTCGTCCTTGACGTCCACGCGTGTGACCGTCAGGTAGACGACGAAGGCGACGATGAAAATCCCCAGGACCAGGCTGACCGGCCCGGTGCCCAGTCCGATGCCGCCGAGACCGGGCGATCGCCCGGTCTCGGCGGCGAACGACGCGCCGATCGGCCAATTGACGACTTTATGGCGCTAAATCCGGCAAATTCAACGATCTTCAAAACCCTGACCCCAAAGACGGAAATTGACGACTGGACCCAGGGCGCAGCTATACTGGCACCGGAAGAACAACCAAGATCACCTATTCCTGGTTATCGGTGATCAGGAGGCTTTTCACGCCATTCCCTCAAACCAGAAACTCGCCCGAGGAATGACATCATGACCGCTCGTGCGCTTCTGATCAAGTGGTTGGCCCGGCGAATGCTTCGCAAGGTCCCGGAGATCACGGTGTACTTCTGGATCGTCAAACTGCTAACCACCGCGATGGGCGAGTCGACCTCGGATTACCTCGTGTATCACATCGATCCTTACGTCGCGGTCATCCTCGGCAGCGTGGGGCTGGTCGCTTCGTTGATCCTGCAACTCGTCGTTCGACGCTACGTCGCGTGGGTCTACTGGCTGGCGGTCGTCATGGTCGCCGTATTTGGTACAATGGCGGCCGACGTTCTGCACGTCGTCCTGGGCATTCCGTATTTGGTCTCAACGCTGTTCTTCGCGACCGCTCTCGCGGTTGTCTTCGTGACCTGGTATGCGACGGAGAAGACGCTGTCCATCCACAGCATCTCCACCGTGCGCCGCGAGCTATTTTACTGGGCCGCGATCATGGCAACGTTTGCCCTGGGCACCGCGGCGGGTGATCTGACCGCGGCGACTGTTGGCTTAGGTTACCTTGCATCGCTGGTGCTCTTTGCGGCGTTGTTCGTGGCGCCGGGTCTTGGCTATTGGCTGCTGGGCCTGAACGAGATCTTTGCCTTCTGGTTCGCTTACGTTATCACCCGCCCGCTCGGCGCCTCATTTGCCGACTGGACCGGCAAGCCTTATCTAGGAGGCCTCGGAATCGGCGACGCCAAGATTGCCTTGGTCTTGACACTCTTGATCGTCGGCTTCGTCGGCTACCTCACCGTGAGCCGGGCGGATCTGACCAGAGAACATCACGAGCAGTCCGTGGAGGAGGGCGGGTCGACCGCGGCGTCACCGTCAGCCCAAAATGGGTGAGGCAATCGTTCGCCTCCCTATCCGTGGGGACGGCGTCGCCGACAGGGCGCGGCTGTACCAATCAGTACTTCGAAATCAAGGAAGCGCTAGAAACCCTGTTCGGACGTCCAGTTGACCTCGTCATCACCTCTGCCATCGAGAACCCGTATTTTCGCGAATCGGTCGACGAAACGCGGACGCTGCTTTACGCGGCGTGAGGCGAATGCGTACCCCTAAGACATGGCCCGCGCCGCCGAGTTGCTCGCTCGTTTCACCGATGGTAAGACCCTCGATCGATACTCTGAAGATGCGATGCTGCGCCGGACCGTGGAGATGATATGGCAGCCAACGACCTCCCTGATCTCGCCGCGCTGGCGCGACGCTTCGCGTTCGCCGGAGAGTTCGACTCATCGCCGCTCTACCGAGCGCTCGGGAAAGTCGTCGCCCAGGAGGCGTATCTCCTGCGGCTCGCTTCGCGGGCCCGCGCCGTCCAGTATCCGACGTTCCTGTTCTTCGCGGCCGTGCACTACCTTCTGCTCGCCGGCGCCGACCACGAGCTCGCCCGATTCTACCCTTCGATCGCGTGCGCCAACGCCCTCCCGCCCGAGGGCGCCGGCCGGGCGCTGGTCTCGTTCTGCCAACAATTCGAGGCCGAGATCACCGCGCTGCTCGAGACGCGCCTCGTGCAGACCAACACCGTCAAGCGAGA
>JAJPKB010000274.1 GCA_021323915.1 Chloroflexota bacterium
GCGATAACCTGACCGGCGCGCGCCATATCCAGGCTCATGGCTTCCCACATCCGGACGACGTCGGGCAGGGTGCCCGCGGCCGCCATGGTGGGAATCTTCACCGGGAAGTCCTGGATCTGCTGGATCGAGACCTTGATGTTCGGATGTGCCTTCTCGAAGTCGTCCAGCGTCTTCTGGCGCGACGCCGGCGGGTCGTGAACGCCGTAGACGATCGACGCCGGCGCGCCGGACGGCTGGGCGTTGGCAGCCGGGGCGGCGGTCGCGGTTGGCGCCGCGGCGGGCGCGGTCGTGGGCGCCGCGGCCGCCGCCGTCGTGGGAGCCGGGGCGGAGGTTGGCGCGGCGGTGGCCGCGGCGGGCGCGGTCGTCGGTTTTGCCTGCGCGGGCGCGGCGGTCGGCGAGGCCGGGGCTGACGACGAGCACGCGGCAACCATCAGTGCGATGCTGCCCATTCCGAAGAGCCCCAACGCCCGGCGCCGGGTCAGGCGAGCGCGCGAACTTCTATCAACTGATCGTGAGCCTTCCATCGTTCTCCTTACCTACTCCGAACACAGGATGGTCTGCCCCCACCCACTCCTCGAGCAGAGCCAAAGTGAAATCTACATTGTTTTTGCAGCGTGGCCGCACGAACAATGTAATTCCCACTTTGGACTGGCTATCGACGTTGGGTGTTCGAGATGCCCGTATCTCGTATAATGGACAAGTCGCCCGTCGTGGGGATTCTAGCGAAGCGGCGGCGTCGGCGACGCGATCTTTTTGCCAAAGAATTGCCACTTTTTGACGTGCCGTTCGTGGAGCGGAGATCTCCGCTGATTCCCATGAGGCGTCCCGAATGTCGGGCACGCGGAGACCGGTACCGCGAAGGGCGCGAAGGAAGAGGCGAGAGAGGCGAGAATGTAGATTCTAGAATCCCGAACGAGGAAGTGATAAGGCGAGGGTCGTTCGCATCTTCTCTTCTCGCTCCTGGATTCTGACTTCTGTATCCCAGACCCTGGGGCGGCTTTGCCCCTCTTGCTCCCCTTGCACGGGGAGAACCGGCACATGCCCGATCTGGATTCCGCCTTCGCGTTCTTCGTGTCTTCGCGGTGAACGTCTTCTCGCCACGTGTTCGGCGCCGCTAAGAAATCGGGATGTTTCATGGGTTGGTCGCACCCTGCGCAAAATCCGAGGAAGAACTGGAAGTGGCTTCGCCTCGCACCCCTTCGCCGGAGCTCGTTCGTTTGACGCGGAACGCGCTCACTCACCTCTACGACTCGGCTTACCTGGAGAACCATCCGCTGACCGCCACGCTGGATGTGGCGGAAAAGCTGGACCACGTGACCCGAGCGCAGCGCCTTCGACGCCTCCTGCTCGACTGCGTCGAGGCGCTCCGCCCGCAAAGCTCCGAGGGGCTTGGCCTCGAGGCGGCGCGCGCCTACGCGATTCTCACCTACCGGTATATCGACGGGATTTCCATGGAAGAGATCGCGGCGAAGCGCGCCTTGAGCGAGCGCCAGGCCTATCGAGAGCTGGAGCGCGGCCTCGAGGCGGTCGCGGCCCTCCTCCAGGAGCGAATCGACCAGCTCGGCGGCACCGTCCACGTACCGGTCGCCGCTGGCGACGAGCTCCTGGGCGATCAGGTCCAGGTAGCTCAGATCGAGGTTGAGCGGCTGCGCCAGTCGGTCCGCGCCGAGTCGCTCGACCCGCGGGTGATCTTCGAAGGGGTGCTGAGCATGCTCGCACCGATCGAAGAGCGGGCCGGCGTGCGGTTCGAGGTGAAGACACCGTCGGCGTGGCCGCTGATCGTCGCCGACCGGGTGATGCTGCGCCAGGCCATCCTGAACCTCTTGACTTACGCCGCGCGCCTGATCGCCCCGGGCCGGCTGACCGTCGCGGCCGTCGTCGAGGATGGCTTCCTCCAGATCGACGTCGCCCGGGAGCCCGCGCCGTCCGGCGCGCGCCCGGATCTTCCGGTGCCGAGCGAGAACGATCGAGTGCGCCTCCTGGTCGCCCAGGCGCTCGTCGAGGCCCAGGGTGGTCGACTCGAGACCCGGTCGCTCGGGGACCGCTGGTCGGCTCAGATCGCCTTTCGGACCGCGACGCGCAAGACGATTCTCGTCGTCGACGACAATCAGGACCTGATCGCGCTGTTTCAGCGCTACGTCGCCGGTCACGACATCGCCGTGGTGGGGGCGAAGGACAGCGCCGAGGCGGTGCGTCTCGCATCCGACCTGCGTCCCGAGCTGATCACCGTCGACGTGATGATGCCGGGCCTGGATGGCTGGGAAGTCCTGCAGCGCCTGAAATCCGCGCCGGAGACGGCGGCGATTCCGGTCGTCGTCTGCTCGGTGCTTCACGAGCCGGAGCTCGCCCTGAGCATGGGCGCGAGCGATTACCTCACCAAGCCGGTGCAGCAGTCCGATCTGCTCGCGGTGGTGGGGCGTCATCTCGCGCGACCATCCGTGGCGACGTGACCACGCCGAGCAGCGATTGGATGCCCTGGGATAGCTGAGAGAGCGAGAAGCCGGCCTGGCAGCTGAGTCGAAGCTCGCCGACGATCGGAGCCGTCTCCTCTTCGAGGTCGCGAGCAGACATGACGATCACGCTCGTCTGCTTGAGGACGTCGTCGCGGCGCAGCTCGCTCAGGAAATCGTAACCGCTCGCTCCCGGCATCAGCAGATCGAGCAGGACGAGGTCCGGGCGCTGCGACCGCGCGATGCTCAGCCCCTCCAGGGCGCTCGACGCCTCGAAGATCCGGAGAGACGGATCGCTCGCGGTCAGCACCCGCGCCAGCAGCCGGACGAAGCCGGGGTCGTCGTCGACGAGGAGGACCGTCTCCGGGGAGCGTGCGAGGCGGCTCAGCGCGGCCAGCAGGTCGTCGCGGGAGATCGGCTTGACGAGGTAGTCGGTCGCGCCCAGCAGCAGGCCGAGGCGCCGGAGGCTCGGGAGTCGGCAGGTCAGCAGGGGTGCGTGGGCGCGCAGCTCGTCGAGGGCGTCGGGCGAGGCGCGGCGATCTACCCACTCTGTATCCACGATGACCGCGGTCGGCTCGGTCCCACGGGCGAGCGTCAACGCGTCATCCAGGGTGGACGCGAGGGCGAAGCGATAACCCTCGACGTAGTGGTGGAGGACCGAGAGCACCCGCGGATCGTCGTGCAGTACGACGACATGCGGCTGCTCGCCCTGGCCCGGCGCCCAGGCGACGCCGTCCGGCGCCAGCGCGCCGACGTCGGCCCGACTCGTCGGCAGGGTAAAGCCGACGGTTGTGCCGCGCCCGTAGGTGCTCTGAATCCACATCGTCCCGCCGTGCAGCTCGACGAACTTCTTGCTCAGGGCGAGCCCCAGTCCGTTGCCCTCGCGGGCCTGGTCGTCGTGCAGCTGACTGAAAGTCTCGAACGCCTGGGCGAGGCGGTCGGGCGCGATGCCGCACCCGGAGTCTTCGACGGCCACCGTCGTCTCCGTCCCCTCGGTTTTCACGCTAACCCGGATCCAGCCCGCGTCGGTAAACCGAACCGCGTTCGTCAGGAGGTTGAGCAGCACCTGACGGATCCGCGTTCGGTCCAGCGAGAGCGCGCGCGGCGCGTCCGCGAAGCGCACCTCGAGGCGAAGCCCTTTCGGTTCGGCGAGGCCGCGCACCATGTCCACGGCGTCGCGAACGATCTCGCCGAGATCGGTTGGCTCGCGGCTGAGCGGAAGACGTCCGGACTCGATCTTCGAGAGATCCAGGACGTCGTTGATCAGGTCGGTCAGATGACGGGCGCTCCGATAGATCGCCATCACGTCGCCGCGGTACTCGCTCGGCAGCGGCGCCCCCTTGTAGCTCTCGGGCGCCGTTGCCATCATCTCGCTGAAGCCGACGATCAGGTTGAGCGGTGTCCGAAGCTCGTGGCTCACGTTGGCCACGAACTCGGCCTTGAATCGATACGCCTTTTGCGCGGCTTCGCGCGCGAAGATCAGCGCCTCGTTGGCCCATTCCAGGCGCACGTACGCCTCGTCCAGGCTCTTGAGAATCCGCAGGACCTCGGCCCGTCGCTCTCGCGCCTCGCGGGCGTTCTTCTCGGACTCGCGGGTCATCGTCAGCGCCCAGGCGAGCGCGGTGAACAGTCGGTGCGAGCTGACCCAGGCCATCAGCGCGGTTAGCAGAACGTAGATGATCGGCGAGAGCAGGCTCCCGGCGAAGGGGTTTCCGTTCTTGATGCCGATGCCCAGCACCAGCGCGATGCTGGCCGCCGAGGCGATCCAGAGCGTGCCGGAGTCGGCGAGCATGCCGGTCACCAGGACAACCAGGACGTAGAGGTAGAACGCCGTTCCGCCGGCGTAGGCGTCCGCGATGATGCTGACCGACGCGAAGAGTCCGACGACGTACCCGGCGACGGCGAGGTCGAGAAACTGGTCGGCGAGGCGATAGCTGCCGACGGCGGCGAGCAGCAGGATCCCGAGCACGAGGTAGGCGCGGCCAACGTAAGCGTCGCCGCGGACGATCTGCGTCGCCAGCCACAGCCACGACAGTCCCAGGGTCACCGGCAGCAGCGTCCGAAGGGTATCGCGGACCAGATCTCCCAGGACGTCGGTCACCTCGGAGTCGACGGCGGAGATCGCGCTTGACGAAAACACGGCGGACACCTCCATCGGGGCGGACAGGCACCCGCGCTGTCGGTTAGCCCGGGCAACCCGGTCAGCCACGTCACTGACTGTATGAGGCAGGTTCCGCGCTGTCAACGTCGGTGGCCGAGCCACGTCCCATCGCGACGTGCTTTGCGGTAGAATCGGAGCGTGGATCGAGAAGCCTTCGCCAGCCTGGTTCGCGATGCCCTCGCGCATCTGCGCAACCGTTACTACCTGGGGAAACATCCGCTGGCTTCCGAGCTCGGGAGCGCGGGGCGCCCTTTGAGCGGCGATGCGCTGCGCGACCTGCTCGTCGCTCGGATCGAGGATCTCAAGCCGGCCGGCGACGCCGCCACGAGTCAGGATGCCGACTGGCGGCGCTTTCGCCATCTTGTCCTGCGCTACCAGGATGGCTACACTCTGGAACAGGCCGCCCACGCGCTGGGCGTGAGCGTTCGGCAGGCGACGCGGGATCACCACCAGGCGGTCGAAGCGATCTGCGACGGGCTCTGGTCGCGTCGATTCGAAGGCGATTCCTCCGACGGGGAGACCTCGGAAGGTCGAGGTCCCGACGACCGTTTGGATCGCGGTCGCGCCGGGGACCTCGCCGAGGAGATCGCCAAGGTCGCCGGCAGCGAGGAAAGCACCGCGGATCTTGCCGAGACGGTGGAGGGGGTCGTCGCGACTCTCGAAAAGCTCGCGGGGGAAAACGGGGTGTCTTTTCGCCCGTTCGTCGCC
>JAJPKB010000289.1 GCA_021323915.1 Chloroflexota bacterium
AGTCGGTCGGACCGAGCGTCGGTAACGAAATCTGGCAACGCTCGATCGAGGCGATCGCGATTGCCGCGATCGGAATTCTGTGCTACATCTGGTGGGCGTTTCGTCACGTTTCTCAACCATACGCCTACGGAATCTGCGCGATTGTCGCGCTGCTGCACGACGCCTTGGTCGTCGTCGGGATCTTCGCGATTCTCGGGCACCTCTTCAACGTCGAAGTCGACTCGCTGTTCGTCACCGCGCTGCTCACCGTCATTGGCTTCTCGGTCCACGACACGATCGTCGTCTTCGACCGGATTCGAGAAAACAGCATCCGACACGCTGGCGAGCCCTTCCCCTCGGTCGTGAACCATAGCTTGCTCCAGACGCTTGGTCGGTCGCTGAGCACGTCGCTCACCGTTCTGTTTACCCTGAGCGCGCTGGTGCTTTTCGGGGGCGAGAGCACCAGGTTGTTTGCCCTCGCGCTGCTGGTGGGGATCGTGAGCGGGACCTACTCGTCGATCTTCAACGCTAGTATGCTTCTGGTCGTCTGGGAAAACGGCGAGCTCAAGCGGTTGTTCCGTCGCGAGCGCTCGATCGCCGGAGCCCCGGCGTAGCCTGGGGCCGCGTGAGGCCGTCAGCTACCTGCCTTAGATCCGTTCGTAGCGGGCCAGGTTGATGACGTAGACGTTGGCGGGAGTCGCGGCTTCGCGGATCAAGCGGAGGATGTCGTCGACGAATTCGTCGTCGATGCCCACCACGATCGTCGAGTTGCCCTTCTTCAGGAATCCGCCGACACTGTTAATGCGGGTCGCGCGAAATTCGTGCTCGATCAGGCGATCGATCAGCTGGCTGGCATTCTCGTCGCGCGTCGTGGCGAGGATGAGCTTCATCGTCTGTTTCCGCTTCCCAACGCTCGCCTCACGATACGGCAACCGAACGGGCGTGTCAACCTGCTCGATTTACTTGCCCGGCGAAGATCGATAGACAAACCGATACTCGTCGTAGAACCGATAGATGTTGCGAACGTAATCGTTCGTCTGCTGGAACGGAATCTCTTCGACCAGAAGATCCAGGTCCTGCCGCGGGTTGTCGGAGAGCCAGCTTTGAAGGCTGCCGGCTCCGGCGTTATACGCGGCAAGGGCAAAGATCGGATTGCCGCCGAAGGCCTTGGTCTGGCCGGCGAGGTAGGCCGCGCCCAGCTCGATCGCGACCCGGGGTTGGTAGAGCTGATCCAGCGTGAAGTCCTTTAGCCCGATGCGCGCGGCTACTCCCTGGGCCGTGCCTGGCTCGAACTGGGTGAGGCCGAGCGCACCGGTAACCGAGTGAGCCCGGGGGTTGAAGGCCGACTCCTGGCGGATCAGCGAGACGAGCAGGAGCGGATCGACGCCGTACTTCTGGGCGGATTGGGTAATGAGGTCGCGGTAGAGAAATGGATAGACCAGGCGCTGAAGCAGGCGTGGTGACTGGTAGGCGTTTGGCGCGGGCGAGATCATCAGGAGCTGATAGGCGGCAGTCAGGGCATCGGTGGTGAGGCCAGCGCGGTCGAGGGTATCGGCGAGCGCGAAGAGCGAGCGCCCGTCGCTCGAATACTGCCCCATCGCCTGCTTGATCTCGTTTTGCAGGTCGTCTTGGAGACCGATCGCGGCGAGGGCGGAGATCCGGTTGAGGGTGCTCCCCCGACTAATCGGAGCGCCGAGATAGGGCAGGTCGCGCTCGACATCGGTCGGATTCGTCCAGGTGGCCAGCCAGCTCTCCAGATCCGACTGCTCCTGGGCGAGCTCGGTTGGCGAAGGCTCGACCAGGACCGAGTAATTCTGAGACGCGGCGTCGACCTCGAGGTCATGCGCCCGGAACGCGTAGTAATCCCCGGGGTTGGCCTGCCAGGCAAGCTGAAAGTCGCGCTGGGCGGCGGCGGTGTTTCCGGACCGTTGCTCGAGCTTCCCAAGCCAGAGGAGCGACGGCGAGCTTCGAGGATTCGTCGGCCAGCGATTAAGCACGGATTGCCATACCGATCGCGCGGCGGCGAAGTCGAGGCGCTCGTAGTCGGCCCAGCCGACGTCGAATGCCGCGGTCGGCATCAGCGGGCTGTTCGGAAAGGTCGCGATGAGCTGCTGCTCGACCTGGAGCGCGGTCGTGTCCTGGGAGGCGCTCTTGAGATACTGGACGGCGTCGGCGAGGGCCTGGGGAGCGCTCGCATCGGTCGGATGCTGAGCCACGAAGCCCAGCAGGAGCTTGACCGCCTGGTTCCAGTTGCCGGCCACGTTGAGCGCCTTTCCTTCGAGTAGAACCGCCGCTCCCAGCCTGCCGTCGCCCGGGTACAGCGACACGAAGCGGTCGAGCTGCGCGGCCGCCGTGGCGCCGTCGTTCTGATCGATCAGGGCGACGCCGCGGTCGTAACGGGCGGTCGCGGCGTCTGATCCCTGGGGATTCCGGTCGAGATAGACGCCAAGAGACTGGACCGCCGCGCCATACTGCCTGGCGTGGAGATAGGCTTCGCCGGCCTCGAAGTCCCCGATGCTTTGACCGAGCGACTTCAGCGCGTTGACCGTGGCGCCCATGTCGGCGCCGTTGGCATCGTCCTGGAGGAGGCTCCGAAAGATGGTGGCCGCGGCCGGCTCATCCCCGCTCTGTACGAGGGCGGTGGCCTCGAGGAACTCGTAGTGCGCGCGCGACGTGGGATCGTTGGAGGGCCGAGCGGCCAGCGTGCCGTACCATTTGGCGGCGTCCGAGGCGTGCCCGCTCGCGAGCATGGCCTGACCAACCGCGCTGGACGCGGTCAGATCTTCCGAAAGGGGGACGCCCGCTTCGACGGCGCTCTGGAAGAGCGAGATTGCACCCGAGCGATCGCCGGAGTCCTGGGAGATGCGGGCCAGGTCGAAGTCCGCGTAGCCGTCAAGCGAATGATCGAGCGTCGACTTCAAATACTCCCGAAGCTCGCTAGCCGCCTGATCGCGTTGGCCCTGCTGGTAGGCGATCTCTCCGAGGGCGAAATGGGCCAACGGGGCCTCGGGTTGGCTCGCGAAGCGAGTGAGGAAGTCCTGAAAGGCGCGCTGGCCGTTCGCGGTGTCGCCGTTCATCAAATACATGCGGGCCAGCAAAAACTGGGCGCGTGCAGCCACCGCCAGGTCCGTTCCGCCCGCCAGCTGTCGGAGCCGGGCCTCGGCCGGTCCGACGTCGCCATCGCTCGCCTGCTGTTCAATCGCAGCAAAATCCTGATTGCTCGCCGCGGTCGAGGGGTCGAGTCCGTCGACGAGCAGCGCCGGCGAGCCGGCGAGCAAGACCGACGACTGACCCACCGCGCCGGTCGTTCGAGCGATGTCCGCGGGTTTGGGCGCTGTCGACGTGGGCCCGGACGAGCGAACCGGCGTCATCCGTGGCTCGACCTTCGCGCTCGTCGAGATTCCGGGCTTGGCGCCGAGGTTGACGCTCGGCGGAGAGGGATGCGCGCGAACCGTGACCACAGTCACGGCGGCGATCGGAAGTGCGAGGGTCCACCAGTAGGACAGGAAGAGGCCCTTTTTCATTTGAACGAGCGCTCCGGCGTACGTAGGAGTAAGGAGTGGTGACATTATGAAAAGTTGCGGCTGATGATAGCACAACATTGTGTTATGACAATAGCCGAAAGGTCCTGCTTCCTCGGACGGTTGGATTGCCGCGAGGTCGAGGCCGATGGTATCCTGATGATTGAAATATCAGAGAAGGGAGGACCGAATGATCAGCCAGGAATTGTTGGACATCCTGGTCTGCCCGGCTTGCAAGACCAAAGTTGTTCTGGAGGACGATTTACTCGTCTGCGGTGGCTGCGGCCGACGCTATCCGATCCGGGACGGAATCCCGGTGATGCTCATCGAAGAGGGCGACAAGCTGCGTCTGCCGGACGGGCCGGGACGGGCTGGCTAGCGCCCTGCCAAGGCGAGGGCTTAGGGTTGTCCCCCCCGGAAAGATTCCCTCTCCGGGGTGGTACGGCACCAGTGCCGAATGGGTGCCCTATTTCTGCGCGGGCGCGTTCAGGCGGCCCGTGGCGTTCTAGCGGCTTTGAGGAGGCGAATCACATCGCGATCGCTCACCTGGGCGAAGTCCTCGTAGAAGAGGCCCACGGCGTAGAATGGCTCGGGGGTCGCGAGGACGACCGCGTTGTCGCATTCCGTCTCGAGTCTTTCGAGCGTGCCGATCGGGGTGACCGGGGTTGCCATGACGACTGGATGGGCACCCTGTTGCTTAACCGCGCGAAGCGCGGCCAGCATCGTGTAGCCGGTCGCGACGCCGTCGTCCACCACGAGCACCGGGCGGTCGCGCATCGTGGGTAGCGGTGCCCCATCGCGGTAGAGCTGAACGCGCCGCCGAATTTCTTCCTCCTGGCGGTTGACTTCCTGTTGGATAAAGGCCCGGGAGATTCCGTATTCGTCGATCTCCCGATCGTTAAGAACCACGACCCCACCCTCGGCCACGGCGCCAAGCGCGTACTCCGGGTTTCCGGGAGCGCCGACCTTTCGGGTAACGATCGCGTTCAGCTCGGCACCCAGGATCTGAGCGACCTCCGCCGCGACGACGACTCCTCCACGCGGTAGCCCCAGCACGAGGGTGGCGGGTCCGCGGTAACTTTCCAACGCCAGAGCGAGATCGCGGCCCGCGGCGACGCGGTTCTTAAAGAGAGCAGGCATTCTCGTCCTCCAGCCAGGTTGATTGTAACCGCGGGCATTCGCCGTGCCAACCCTGCTGCAAGTCGGGGAGCGGCGGCAAGGTTCTTGCCGAGCTAGCCCGAAGCGGTCCGCGCGACGGTCGAATGAAGCGTCTCTCGCGTGGGGCGGGTTGGACGTGGGGCCGAATTCGCGGGACCGTCAGCCGGAAAGGAGGTATTGGGCGATGCCCAAGAACGAACCGCACGAGATGACCGTTCGCGAAGCGGGTAAGAAGGGCGGCGAAGCCGTCAAGGAGAAGTACGGTCCCGAGTTCTACTCGAAGATCGGCAAAAAGGGTGGGGAAGCCGTCGCGGGAGAACGGGGACGCCAGTTCTACTCCGAGATCGGGAAGAAGGGCGGCGAGACCGTCAAGCGCAAGCACGGTCCGGAATTCTACTCGGAGATCGGTCGCCGCGGGGGCGAGGCGGTCAAAGAGAAGCACGGGCCGGAATACTACTCGCGTATCGGGAAGAAGGGCGGGAAGACGACCAGCAAGTCGAAGGAGGGGAAGGGTCACTAACCGTTCCTTCGCCTCGTGATCGTTTAGCAACTGTCGTCCCAGATATCTGAAACAGCTCGAATGTGCCCGGCACGTTCGAGCTGTTTCGCATGGATGACGAGCACACCAGCGGGTTACTCGGAGCTCGCTGAGGAACAGTGAAACGAAGGCAATCCGCCCAATGGCTAGCTAGCCGTCCGTGCCTTTCAGGAAATGGCGCCGGTGATCGCCGCGATAGCCTCGTCGAGGTGGCCGTAGGTTAGCTCGTAACACTCAGCCGACTGAAGCAATCGGACCAGGCCTCCGACGCCACTCGCCCCGTGATCTCGCAGGTTGAAAGACTGCTCCAGGAAGCGCTTCAGGACGTCGGACCGCCCGACCCGGGACAGCCGAGTCGCGGCGCCAGGCTCGTAGGTCGGGAGAATCACGTGACTGAGCGGTACGGCGGCGGGTGGTAGCCATTCGTTCCGCGGACAGAGGTACCAGATCGGCTGGGCATCGGTTTGTTGGAACCGCGCCGCCGCCCTCAGCTCCGGGTAAAGGGGCGCCAGCACCGATCGCGAGCCCTCCCGAACGTAGAGGCTCTTCGCGAAGGGTAGCAAGTGACCGGTGGAAGGATCGACGACGGCGATCTCATCGCTCAGGTAACCGAAGCCGGCGGCCAGGAGCGCGGCGATTAGGGTCGTCTTCCCGCTGCCCGAGGCAGCTGGTAACACGAGGGCACGATCGCCGTGGGCGACGACCCCCGCGTGCAGAAGATAGAAGTCTTTCAGGCGCTCCACGGCTGCCGCGTTGATCGCCCACTCGAGGTAGGGAACGATGGTCACGCGACGAGCGCTACGCCAGACGACGGTCCCGTCCCGCGAGACCTCGTAGGAGCTTCAGCCGTGCTCGTTGAATCCGACCTCGAGCGTGATCGTCTCGCTCGTCACCTCTCGGCCCGCCCAGGCCGGCACGGCGGGAGCGATCTGTTCGAGGGCCCGGAGGATCGCCTCCGGGCCCTCGATCCGCGCCCGCAAGCCGAGCGTCGTCAGCTCGATCGACGCAAGGTTGCTGAACTCCTGAGTAACCTGCATGTTACAACCACCTACTCCGCCACCAGTAACCCGGCTTCGCGCAGGCTCGTCAAGAGATTGCTCACGTCGGATCGGGCGAGATCGTACTCGATCCCGTAGGTGACGGCGATGGCGCGTGCCAGCGCCGCCTCGGTCCGGGTGCCATCGCACAGCGACCAGATCCGCGCCCCGGTCGCGTTGAGAGTGTACGTCTGACCGCTCTGCGCATCGGTAAGAACCAATTCGTCGTCCAGCGGAAAGGAGATGGCGTCCGCCCGTCTGATTGGTCGCATCGTCTTCGATTTGACCATCGCTAGCAGCTGGCAGTATCGCAGGCCTTAAACTGGAAGCCGGTCTGCTGCGCGTTGGTTGGATAAACAGTCATCTCCAACGTAAAGCGAACGGGCGATATCTCTGCTCCGGAGTAG
Organism: Chloroflexota bacterium; assembly: GCA_021323915.1. Classification (GTDB taxonomy): domain Bacteria; phylum Chloroflexota; class UBA6077; order FW602-bin22; family CADDYW01; genus JAJPKB01. Next base: position 6,641 of record JAJPKB010000289.1, read on the forward strand.
GTGATGCAATAATTGTAGGGACCCTGCGCCGAAGTGCAACCCGCGCTGATCATCTGCGTGCCGGGACGCCCGCTGCCGTACACCGACACCTGATTCGAATCGCTGGTGTTGCAGGCGTCGGTTTGGCCGGCGTAGGAGCTCAACAAGCCATCCGTCAAGTCCTGGCCACAGCCCTTTGAGCCGGTCGGAATCAATGCGGGGTTCTGCAAGTACATATTGACGCTGAGAATCTCGCAGGCTCCGCAGTCGCTGCTCGCGTTGGTTATGGTGAACTGTCCCGATACTTTGAAAGTTCCACTTCGGGAAGTTCCGGACACCAGACTGCAATTGATGGACGTGATCGATAAGGCAATAGTGCACGCCTTTGAGAGGGTGATCCCCGAAACGGCCAACGCCACCGGTACACCAAGGCCCTTCAACGTCGGAGTCACGTAGGTCGCGGCGGCGACTCCACCAATGACGACGCCGGCTTTCACAAGCTCGCGACGCTTGGTGCGGGTAGCCTTCCTCCTCACCGGCTTTGGTGGGGTCGTCGTCGTCCCGTCTGGGGCATCTGTCTGAGACAACTGCTCGCCGATCACGTCTCTCCCTCCTCATCGGTGCACCTTTGCACCCTTCCTGGGCTAATATCGGGCACGACTAGTGAAAACTCGTTTAGAGTCCGTTAAATTATGGTTGAGAAACGTGCCGCGACAACGTACACAACCGACGAAGACCGAGACGCTTCCGATCGAAGCGGTCCGTCAACCAAAAGTACACCTTGATCGCACTGGCCATCCCTGATAGCATGCGCTCACCTGGAGAGGCGGTCGAACGGGCGGGCGTCCCGATTGGCTGGGACGTCGAGGTGGCGGTTGAGGCATCGAAGCGCGGCTGCATGGCGTGGCTTTCGATGGCTCATCGTGCTTCTGACCTTAATTGCCAACGCCTCCGGGCGTGGCAGCGCCCAGGCGGCTGGGCTTCCGATTGCCCAGACTCCCAGCCTGGGAATCGACTTTATCGGCGCCCCCGGTTATCCTCCGCTGGCGTCGGCGCAGCGCTTCGCCAGCGCCCGGCAGGCCGGTGCGTCGTGGGATCGCTGGGTTATTTATTGGCAGGACGTCGAAACGAGCCCCGGGCGTTACGATTGGTCAGGTGTTGACCCGGTCGTGGCAGGTGACGTCGCCCAGGGCCTCGCCGTCGACGCGGTTCTGCTTGGAACTCCGAGCTTCTACGCGACGAGCGTTACCTCGGCGTTGGATGGCGAGGCGATCAACGCGCCGTATGGTGGGCTGAGAACGTTGCCGTCGAGCGCCACGACCCCGCCCCAGGGCCTCGACCTTCCGACCTTCGCCGATGGAACCGATTTCTGGATGCCCGGCAAGCAGGTCAATCCACGGAATCCCTGGGCATCGTTCGTCTACGCCGCCGTCTCGCGCTACCACGCTCAGATTCACTACTGGGAGGTCTGGAACGAGCCCGATTTCTCCCAGTTCTGGGCCGGCTCGGTGGCGCAGTACGCGCGCTTGATCAAGGTGGCCTATCTCGCCGCGCACGCCGCCGACGACAACGCGAAGATCTTGATCGGCGGCCTGATGTACTGGCAGTGGGCCAACGCCTACGGCGATCAGGCCTGGCTCAAGAAGCTCCTCGCGACGATCGTGCCCGATCCGACCGCTGCCGCCAACGGGTACTATTTCGACGTCGTGCCCTTGCACTGGTACAGTCGATCCAGCGACGCCTACTGGAAGACGCTATCCGCCGAAAGCGCGCTCGCGAGCTTTGGCATCACCGGCAAAGACGTCTGGATCAACGAGACGAACGCACCGGCGTGCGACGAGGCGGCGATCCAGTACGCCAGCTGCAACGATTACCCGGGGGGCGTCAACCCGAACGGCACCTGGGCCAGCGGACACGCGACGATCGAAGAGCAGGCCTCGTTCTTGATCCAGTCCGCCGCCTTCGGATTCGCCGCCGGGGCGAGCCACGTCTTCGCGTTTCAATGGCAGGATGACGGTAATTCCGATGCCTATGGTCTGTTACGGAACGACGGCTCGGCGAGACCGGCCCTCGAGGCCTACCGGCTGGTCGCGCGATACCTGGAGGGGTTCACGACGGTGCGTCGCGAAAGCGCCGGCGGTGCCGAGTGGATCACCTTTGGCGTCCCCGGGCCCAACCCCCATCGAGCCACCGTTCTCTGGAACGACACTGGTCAGCCGGTCAGCGCGACGGTTACTGCCGCGGGCACCCTGGCAAACGAGGTGGATCTGGTGAGCCAGGACGGGACGCGACAGAGCATCGGTCCGGCGGCCTCGTACACGGTATCGCTGGCGCCGGCCACCGACAGTCGCAACTTCGATCACCCGTGGCAGGCGAGCGACTACATTATCGGTGGCCCCACCGTCTTGCTCGTCGAGGATCTGTCCCCCGATACGGCGCCTCCGTCTTCCCTGGCCGTCGCGACGACAAGCGGACCGTTGTCCATTCAAGTTGCCTGGAGTGGCGTCGACCCGGGCGGCTGGGGAATCTTCGACTACACGATCCAATATCGGGACGTCACGACGCACGGCTATTGGACCGACTGGCTGACCGACACGGTCAGCACGAGCGGCACCTTCACCGGCGAGTCCGGACATGCCTATCAGTTCCGGAGCCTGGCCCGCGATTGGGCCGGCAACGTCGAGGTCAAGTGTCCGGCGCAGGCGGACACCACCGTCGTCGTCGGATCCTCGTCGCAGACCACCGACGTCGGACAGTTCAGCGTGGGTGGGTGCTAAATCGGGCGCGATGCGACCAGCGCAATGGCCCCGACCACGCCGGCTCGATCGTCGAGGGCAGCTGGTAGAATCGGCACCGCGCCGGGTGGCGACGGGGCAGAAAACGCTTGAACTGTCTTGCGAAGCGGTCCAAAGAGCGCCTCGCCGGCTCGCGCCACGCCGCCGCCAATGACGACCACGTCGGGATCCAGCACGTTGACCGCGTTGGCCACGCCGATTCCCAGGAATCGAATAGCGCGCTCGATCGTTTCGGTTGCCCGGGTGTCTCCCGTCGCCGACGCCCGGAACACGTCCTCGGCCGACACGTCATGGGCGTTCGGTCCGAGCCTTTCCTGGTAGGCCCGCGCGATGGACGGTCCGGAGGCCATGGCTTCGAGGCAGCCGCGCTTGCCGCAGGGGCAGGGTGGGCCATCGGGCAACACGATGGTGTGTCCGAGCTCGCCGGATAGACCGCGAGCGCCACGATACAGCTCGCCGTCGAGAACGATGCCCGCGCCGATTCCGGTGCTCACCGTCAAGTAGAGGACGTGCCGATGGCCGCGGGCGGCGCCGAATCGACACTCACCAAGCGCGGCAGCATTGGCGTCGTTGTCCAGCTGGACCGGAAATCTCCAGATCTCCTCGACGCGGTCCGCGAGCGGGAAGTCTTCCCAACCCGGACCGTGGTGCGAGAGGAGCGTCCGACGCCGGGTCAGGTCCACCGGTCCGCCGAAGCTGATGCCGACGGCGACCGGCCCATCGCCCGACGACGGGAACGACTCGATCAGGCTCCGTAAGACGGCGATCGCGCCGGCCGGGCCGGTGGCCGGATCGGTCGGACGACGCCCGAACGCGAGCAGGCGGCCGGACTCGTCCGCCAGCCCGGCGGCGAGCTTCGTTCCACCAAAGTCGAGACCAAGGTACATAGCCATACCGGTATTTTATACCTGGAGCTACTCCATCGCCCGGAGCAGGTTGGCCATCTCGATGCCGGAGACCGCCGCGTCGTACCCTTTGTTGCCGGCCTTCGTTCCTGCTCGCTCGATCGCTTGTTCAATCGTATCGGTGGTCAGAATTCCGAAGATAACCGGCACCCCGGTCTGGAGCGCCACCGAGGCGACCCCTTTCGATGCCTCGGCCGCCACGTAGTCGAAGTGCGGCGTCGCGCCGCGGATGACCGCTCCGAGGCAAAGGACCGCGTCGTAGCGACCCGATTGGGCCAGCTTCCTGGCGGCGAGCGGAATCTCGAAGGATCCAGGAACCCAGGCGATGTCCACGTCGGCCTCGGCGACGCCGTGTCGAATCAGCCCGTCAATGGCTCCGCCAACCAGCTTCGAGGTGATCAATTCGTTGAAGCGCGCGGCGACGATCGCGAATTTGAGCCCGGTGCCTACCAGATGGCCTTCGAATTTCTGTCCCATGTCCGTCCTTCCCGAGTGCGTTATGTTCGTTGAGCGATCGACCTACAAATCTTTCGACTCCCCTGGGGAGTGGCCAACGTCGGCGGGGCGCCGGTCATTTCCCTCGTCCCCTACCCCTTCCTGTCTACCCTCCTCGCCCCCTTCGCCAGGGGGTGCCATCAGTGCGCGGGGGAAGGGACTTCAGGGAGATCTTCCTGCTAAGACCCCTCTGCCGCGCGCTGGGTTCACAGGCGGACCGTTTTGCCACCGGGATCCCGTCGGGCAGGGCGGGGACGTGGCTGGGGGCGGAGGAGCTTGTCTCCTGCCCGTCCCCCGGGGCACGCGGCAGCAGACAAGCTGCCCCACCCCTCCCCGCGCCGCCCCCCGCCCTGCGCTTCGTCCACAAAACTGTCCGCTTATGAACCCATCCGAGGGAGAGAGGATAAGGGGTGGGGGATCTCCGATTCGCTAACCCGGAAGCTCTAGCAAGTGGCCCATCTTCGTCTGCTTTGTCTCCAGGTAGCGGCGGTTGTGCTCGTTCGGCTCGACAATCAGCGGAATCCGCTCGACTTCTTCGATGCCGTACCCCTCGAGGCCGGCGACCTTCTGCAGGTTGTTCGTCAGGAGCCGCATCCGATGGACCCCCAAGTCGACCAGGATCTGGGCGCCGATGCCGTAGTGGCGGAGATCCGGGGGGAAGCCGAGCCTTTCGTTCGCCTCCACCGTATCCAGGCCACCGTCTTGAAGCTGATAGGCGCGAAACTTGTTGTGAAGGCCGATGCCTCGTCCCTCCTGGCCGCGCAGGTAGACGATCACGCCGCGTCCATGGCTGGCGATCAACCGCATGGCCCGATCGAGCTGCTCGCCGCAATCGCAGCGAAGGGAACCGAACACGTCGCCGGTCAGACACTCCGAGTGCATGCGGACGAGGACCGGCTCCTCTCCACCGGGGTCGCCGACGGTGAGGGCGACGTGCTGGTCGTGCCCGATGATATCCTCGTACACCGTGGCCTGAAAGTCTCCGTACCGGGTTGGCAGGGTCACCGAGCTAAGCCGTCGGATGAGCTTTTCGCGTCGGCGCCGATACTCGATCAGCTGGGCGACGCTGATGATCTTGATCCCAAGCCGTTCCGAAATTACGTCGAGCTGGGGACGGCGGGCCATCGTGCCGTCTTCGTTCATGATCTCGCAAACGACGCCGGCCGGGGTCAAACCTGCCAGGCGCGCGAGATCTACTGCCGCCTCGGTCTGGCCGGCGCGCACCAAAACCCCTCCCTCGCGGGCTCGCAGGGGAAACGTGTGCCCGGGGCGCAGGAAGTCCTCGGGACGGGCCGTCGGGTCGACGAGCTTTCGGATCGTCGCCGCGCGGTCGGCGGCCGAGATGCCGGTCGTCGTCACGCCTCGCGCTTCCACCGACACGCAGAAGGCGGTCTGGAATTTCGCGGTGTTCTCGGGAACCATCAGTGGTATCTGAAGCTCGTCCAGTCGCTCGCCGGTCATCGGGACGCAGATCAGCCCACGACCGTGGGTCGCCATGAAGTTTACCGTTTCGGGGGTAACCCATTCGGCGGCGATCACCAGATCGCCCTCGTTCTCACGATCTTCGTCGTCGACGATGATCACGAAGCGCCCGACGCGGTAGTCTTCGATTGCTTCCTCGATTGTCGCGAGTGGCATGGCTGGTTCCTCCTGTAACTCGATCATGCGAAGCCATTCTCCCGGAGCATCTCGATCGTCAGCCCGCTCGGCTGAGTCGGCACGGTCAGCAGCTTCTCGACGTACTTCGCCAGCACGTCGACCTCGAGATTGACCGGCGCGCCAACACCGCCGTCCAGAAACGCGACGTGCTCGCGGGTGTAGGTGACGAGCGCGACGCTGAACCAGTCCTTCTCCGCGTCGACGACGGTCAGACTGGTGCCGTTCACCGCGATAAATCCCTTGCGAACGATGTATCGCATCAGCGGTCGGGGCGCTTCGAACCGGACGATCAGCCCGTCGCCGTCGGGACGTAGCTCGACGATTCGCCCGGTCGCATCGACGTGGCCCTGAACGATGTGTCCGCCGAATCGCCCGTTCATCGGCATCGCCCGCTCGAGGTTCACCCGAGCCCCCACTGGTAGCATTCCCAGCGTGGACCGCCGCGACGTCTCAGATTGGACGTTGCAGGTGAATGAACGATCGGTGCGCGCCACGACCGTCAAGCAAACGCCATCAACGGCGATGCTGTCTCCGGGCTTCAGGTCTGACAAAACCGTCCTGGCCCCGATGACGATGGCGCCCGGGCGCGATTGACTGACGACGCCGATCTCCTCCACGATTCCGGTAAACATCACGTCCCTCTCGATCACTTAGCCCGTTGAATCAGCGGCGGCGTGGTCTTCGACGGCCGAATCGATCGGTCGCCCCTCGATCAGCAGGTCATCGCCAACCGATCGCCAGGTCAGGTCGCCCAAGGCAATGGCCTTGCTCATTGTGTCACGTCCCTCGCCGCCGATGGGAGTCGGCGCCCGCAGTCCTCCAACGAGCTTCGGGGCAACGAAGATCAGTACCCGGTCGACCAGACTGGATTGAAAGAACGCGCCGTTGACCTCGGATCCGCCCTCGACGATGACCCGGATCTTTCCCCGCCGCGCCAGCTCGGCGAGGACCGCCTGAAGTTCGACCCTTCCGTCGACCGCGGGAAACACCACGACCTCGGCGCCAGCGTCGAGCAGACGCTGGATCTGCGCGGACGGCGCCTGCTCGGTCGTCGCGATCAGCACGGTCCCCGGCGCGACGTCGGCGAGTAATCGACTGGCGGGCGGCGTTCGCGCCTGGCTGTCGAGCACCACCCTCAAGGGTGGGACGGGACGCGGCGCGCGCACGTCCTCGGACGGATCCAGGCGAACGGTCAGCAATGGATCGTCCAAAAGCACTGTCCCCACCCCGACGACAATCGCGTCGCTGGCGTCACGCTCGCGGTGGACCAGGCGCCGGGAGGCGTCGCCGCTGACCCAGCGCGAATCGCCAGTTCGCGTCGCGATCTTACCGTCCAGGGTCATCGCCCACTTCACCGTCACGAACGGTCGGCCGGTCCGAACGAAATGAACGAACGCCCGGTTGATTCGCGCTGCGTCGTCCAAGCGCTCGCCAATCTCGACCGCTATCCCAGCGTGCCGCAAGGCGTCGACTCCGCGGCCGTCCACCCTCGGAAACGGATCGAGCATCGACAGGTGAACCGAGCGAACGCCGGCGGCGATGATCGCGTCGGTGCAGGGCGGCGTGCGGCCGTGGTGACAGCAGGGCTCAAGCGTCACGTAGAGGTCAGCGCCGTCGGCGTTACGGCCGGCGGCGGCGAGGGCGACGACCTCGGCGTGGGCGAAACCTGGCGGCTGGGTGTAGCCCTCGCCGACGATCAGGCCATTCTTGACGACCACCGCGCCCACCGCCGGGTTCGGACTCGTTCGCCCAAGGGCGAGATCCGCCAGCTCCAGCGCTCTCGACATGTAATCCATGGGGTCACCGCTCGGTCCGCCAGGATTGGTCGGGCATCGCCCGACGGTCAAACAAAAAGACTCGAAGGCGCTCAGCGCACTTCGAGTCGGTTGCACTCGGGTTCGCCGGCCTTCTTCCATCCGGACTATACCGTCGGCCCCGGAGATTCTCCGGATCTGCCGCAACGCGGCTCGCGGGCTCTACCGCCGATCGGGAATTGGCGCACTTGCGCCTCACCCTGCCCTGAAGGTCACTATTAAGTTACGGAAAGTCTACGGCGCCCACGGGGGCCTGTCAAGGGAAATCGAGAGATGCCGGCCGGGGTCGCTGGCCCCCGCTGTGCTATAATCCCGCCGGAGGGCGCTGGCATGATCGTCACGGTGACGTTGAATCCCGCGGTCGACCGGGTGGTGGTGCTGTACGAGCTCCACCTGGGCGATTCGAACCGCGTCTACGACGGCCAGATCGATCCGGGTGGAAAGGGCGTCAACGTCTCGCGCGTTCTCCGCGAGCTCGGCGAGACGAGTCTTGCCACCGGCTTCGTGGCGGGCAGCCTAGGCAGCTTCGTCGAGTCCTCCCTGAAACAAGCCCAAATTCCGTCGGCCTTCATCTCGATCCCTGGTCAGACGCGCCAGAACCTCGCCATCGTGGAGACCCGCTGGCCTCGTCACACGATGCTCAACGAACCGGGTCCGGAAACCGACGTGAAATTTCTCAAGCGCCTCGAGCAACGTCTTACCCCGCGAATCGGAGCGGGCGATTGGGTCGTCCTCGCCGGGAGTCTTCCGCCGGGCATTCCGGCGACCGCCTACGCCGACCTCACCGGTCTGGTCCACCGCGCTGGTGGAAAGGTGGGCCTGGATACCGACGGCGAGCCGCTGGTCGAAGGAATCCTCGCCCGGCCGGACCTCGTTAAGCCCAACCGCGAGGAGCTGGAGCGCTTGATCGGAAGACCGATTGTCAACGAAGAGCAGGTCGTTCGCGCGGCTTCCCTCCTTCGCGAGCAGGGAATCACCTACGTCGCGGTGTCGATGGGACGCGAAGGGGCGATTGCCCTCGGCCCCGGCGAGGCCTGGCGAGCGGTTCCTCCACCGGTCGAGACGGTCAGCGCGATTGGCGCCGGCGACTCCCTCGTGGCGGGACTCGTTCTCGCGTTGTCGCGCGGCGAGAGCCTTGCCGAGGGCTTGCGCCTCGGTACCGCGGCCGGCGCGGCGACGACTCTGCGCCCGGGCACGCGCCTGGCGGTGGCCCAGGACATCCAGCGGCTGTTGCCGCTGGTCAGCATCCAAAGACTGTCTCTTCAAATGGCCGCTTGAGCGATGGCCGAGCTGGTCACGCCGCTGGTCTTTGTGGGTTTCAGTCGGACGAGCCCGGTCGAGGCGCTGGTCGCGGACGCCCAGGAGGCGGTGGCGCGCGACCTGATCGAGCGCCTGGCCGCGTGTCCCTCGTACGACGTGCCGATCGTCGCGACCGCTTCCCCGTCGTTTGCGCGCTCGCTGGATGGACTTCCCGCTCGAGTGGTCCCGGATGAAGATGGATTTCACTTTGGCCGCGCGCTGGTCGGATTGATCGATCGATTCAAGGTCGAGCGGGCGTTTTACGTGGGCGGTGGCGCGGCGCCTTTGTTGACGGTTGATGAGCTGGGAGCGATCGCCGAGGTTCTCCAGCCGGGCGATCGCCTTCTGGTCGCCAACAATTTCTTCTCCTGCGATTTCCTCGGGTTCACGCCGGCCAGCGCCATCCACCAGATTGAGCCTCCACTGATCGACAATGACCTGGCTTTTCGCCTCCAGCGCGATGCCGGGCTGCGAAACGTGCCCCTTGCCCGAACGCCCGGTACCCAGATGGACGTCGACACCCCGACCGACCTGCTGATCCTGGCCCAGCACCCGGCGACCGGTCCCCGGACCCGTGCGTTCCTCGACGGTCAGCACCTGGACGCGCGCGTGGTCGAGCAGGCCAGCCGCTTTCTGACCGATCCGTCGGCTGAGGTCGTCGTATCCGGACGGGTGGGACCGCATCTATGGAATCACTTTGGCACCGATCTCGCCTGCCGAACGCGCGTCTTTTCCGAGGAGCGGGGAATGCGGGCGAGCGGACGTGAGGAGCGCGGCGAGGTGCGCTCGCTGCTGGGCTACCACCTCGAGGCGGTTGGACCGGAGCGGCTTTTTGCCCAGCTCGCGAAGCTCGGGGACGCGGCGTTCATCGACAGCCGAGTGCTGTTCAATCACCTGGGGATTCGCCCCTCGGCCGCTGACCGGTTCCTTTCGGATCTCTTGCAGCCCGAAGCGATCGCGGATCCAATCGTTCGCGCCTTCACCCGCGAAGCGGCGCGCGCGCCGATTCCGGTCGTCCTGGGCGGCCACTCGCTCGTCTCGGGCGGACTCTGGGCCCTGATGGACGCTGCCTGGCTCAAGCGAGACGCGGAGATCCAGGCCGCGGCGCGGAGCTGACCGAATCGGTGGGGACGCTCTACCTCGTCGGTACGCCGATTGGAAATCTCGAAGATATCACGCTCCGGGCGCTGCGGGTTCTTCGCGAGGTCCCTTTGATCGCCGCCGAGGATACCCGGCAGACCCGCAAGCTGCTCGATCGGTACGACATCCACCGGCCGCTGGTCAGTTACTTCGAGCACAACGAGCGCGCGCGAGTCGGCGTGCTGCTCGATCGTCTGGGCGAGGGCGACCTGGCGCTGGTTTCCGAGGCCGGGATGCCCGCGATCTCCGATCCCGGCTACGCCCTGGTCAGGGCGGCGATCGAGCACGGGTTGAGCGTCGTGCCGATCCCCGGCCCGTCGGCGCCGATCGCCGCCCTCGCCGCGTCGGGCTTGCCCACCGATCAGTTCGTTTACCTCGGATTCCTGCCGCGGCGAACCGCGGAGCGTCGGAAGCTGCTTCGGTCGGTTCGTCGCGAGCCTCGAACGCTCGTCGCGTTCGAGGCGCCCCGTCGGTTGGTAGATTCCCTGGGCGACGTCCTCGATGAGCTTGGCGATCGGCGGGTCGTCGTCGCGCGCGAGCTGACCAAGATTCACGAGGAGTTCGTCCGGGGAACGGTTCTCCAGGTGCTGGGGAGGCTGAAAGAGTCTCCGCCTCGAGGGGAAGCGACGCTGCTCGTCGAGGGAGTCGCCGAGGAAGAGCCGATCGATCTGGCAGCGCGCGTCCGGGAAATGATCAACGCGGGGCTCAGCGATCGGGACGTGGTCGCCGCGCTGTCCGCGGAAACCGGCGCGTCACGGCGCGAGGTCTACCGTCTTTTGCTCGACGCCAGAAAGTGTGCTAAGATGTGACAACGGTTTTGGCCATATTCGAGCAAAGAGATTAATGTCGAAATACTACGTCACCACGCCGATTTATTACGTCAATGACGTACCCCATATCGGCCACGCGTATACGACCATCGCCGCGGACGTTCTAGCTCGCTACCATCGCCGGCTTGGCGACGACGTCTTCTTCCTGACCGGGACCGACGAGCACGGCGCGAAGATCGCCGAGGCGGCGGCGAAGCACGGCGTAACTCCGAAGCAATTCGTCGATACGATCGTCGAGCGCTTCAAAGAGGCATGGAAAGCGCTCGAAGTCTCGAACGACTTCTTCGTTCGGACGAGCGATCCTCACCACGAGGCGGGCGTCGCCAACTTTCTGGAGAGGCTCTACGCGTCCGGCGACCTGTACAAGGGCACCTACGAGGGGCTCTATTGCGTGGGATGTGAGCAGTTCAAGACCGAAGAAGATCTGGTCAACGGGTTGTGCCCGTATCACAACGTCAAGCCGATCTGGTATTCCGAGGAGAACTACTTCTTCCGCCTGTCCCGCTACCAGGATTCCCTTCTGCGGGCGTTAACCGACCCATCCGATCCGAACCATTACCTGGTGAAGCCGACGAGTCGGTTCAACGAGGTGCTGGGAAAGATCCGACTGGGGCTGAGCGATTTGAGCATCTCTCGAGCCAGTCTCGCCTGGGGCGTTCCGCTACCGTTCGATCCCAGCCAGGTCGTTTACGTGTGGATCGACGCGCTCCTCAACTACGTGACCGCGATTGGCTATCCGGACGATATGAAGCATTTTCACCGCTACTGGCCTGCCGATCAGCACCTGATGGCGAAGGATATCCTGTGGTTTCACGCGATCCTCTGGCCGGCGATGCTCATCGCCGCGGGCCTTCGCCCCCCGCGCGCGGTTTTCGCCCACGGATTCTTCACCATCGGCGGGCAGCGAATGAGCAAGACCCTCGGGAACGTGATCGCGCCGTCCGATCTCGTGGCGAGGTTCGGGGCCGACGGCGCGCGGTACCTTCTGGTCACGGACTTTCCGTTCGGCACCGACGGCGACTTCAACCTGGATAATCTGGTCACGCGGTACAACGCCGAGCTGGCCAACGATCTTGGAAACCTGATCAACCGCACCGTCAGTATGGTGAACCGTTATACGGAGGGCGCCGTTCCGTCGCCGGGTGCCCTCACCGAGGCCGACGCCGAGGTAAAGGCCATGGCGACGGCGATGTTCGAGCAGATCGATCGGGCGCTTGACGATCTGGACTTCGTGACGGCCGCCGACGCGATTCGCGCCGTGGTCAGCCGTGCGAACCGCTACGTCGAAGAGACCGCGCCGTGGAAGCTGGCCAAGGGCGATCTGGAGCGGTTGACGACGGTGCTGTACGTCCTCGTCGAAACGGAGCGCCTGGTTGGTGTCGCGCTGTGGCCGTTCATGCCGGCGACGTCCGAAAAGGTTCTCGACGAGCTGGGAGTGGCCGGTCAACTGTCGCGAACCTGGGGAGTAACGCCCGTCGGCTCACGCGTGTCGGCTCAGCCACGGCCACTCTTCCCGCGGATTGAGATCGGTGCCGGCCTCACTCACTGATTCTCACGCCCATCTAGCGGATCCCACCTTGTTTGACAGCGTCGTCGACGTGGTGGAGCGTGCCGCGCGCGCCGGCGTCGAGCACATTCTGGCGGTCTCGATCGACCTTCCAAGCTGCGCGGCGTCGGTCGCGCTGGCCGAGCGATTCCCGACGGTGTGGGCGGCGGTTGGCGTCCACCCGAGCGAAGTTGCCGGGTATGACGGTCAGACGATTGAGCAATTGAGCCGACTCGCCGAGCATCCTCGGGTGGTGGCGATCGGGGAAATCGGACTGGATTATCACTACGGCACGTCGAACGCGAGCCTTCAGCAATCGGCCTTCAGGGCGCAGCTGGAGCTCGCGGCATCGCTGGACCTGCCGGTGGTCGTTCACAACCGCGACGCGGACGACGATGTGATGAGGACCATTCGCTCGGTCGCCCGCGGCCCGGACCTCGAGGACCGCACGGGTGTGCTGCACTGCTTCTCGGGGAACGACGCCCTGGCCGCGCGAGCGATCGACCAGGGGTTGTTCGTGTCGTTCGCCGGCAACCTGACCTTTCGACGTGCCGACTCCCTTCGGGAAACCGCGGCATGCGTTCCTCTCGAATGGATTCTGACCGAGACCGATAGCCCGTACCTGGCACCCGTTCCGGTCCGCGGCCGTACGAACGAGCCTTCGAACGTTCGTTTCGTCGTCGATCAGCTGGCGGAAGTCCGCGAAATTACGCCTGAGTCAGCCGCCAGGGCGACGTCGGCAAACGCGAGCCGCCTTTTTCGTTGGGTGTAGCCCTGAGTAATATGCGCGCTCAGCGCGCGTGGTCGGAGGCAATTCCTTGACCGCGACTGCGATCTTCGACCCAGTCCAACGTGATCTTGACCTGGTCGAAGAGGCGATCCGTCAAGTGGGCCGGGTCGATTATCCTCTTCTGGAGTCGTTCCTCAAGCACATCCTGAGCACGCGCGGCAAACGGGTTCGACCGGCGATCGTTCTCCTATCGGCGTCGTTTCACGATTACTGCCTCGAATATCTGGTGCCGCTCGCCGCCGCGATCGAATTGCTCCACACGGCAACGCTCGTTCACGACGATTTGATCGACAATTCGACGACCCGACGAGGCACGCCGACCCTCAACAGCCTTACGAGCCGTTCGGTCACGGTGCTGGTTGGCGACTACCTCTTCGCCAATGCCGCCGCGTTGTGCACCGAGACTCGGAACGTTCGAGTCATGCAGGTGTTCGGCCGAACGCTGATGACCATCTGCGACGGCGAGCTGCGCCAGATTTTCAGCGCGGGGCAGTGGCGCCAAAGTCGCGAGGAATACTACCAGAAAATCGAGCGCAAGACGGCATCCCTGCTGCGAACCGCGGCGGAGACCGGCGCGATTCTGAGCGGCGCTCCGGAGTCACACATCGAGGCGCTTCGTCAGTACGGTTACCACCTTGGCATGGCGTTCCAGATCGTCGACGACGTTCTTGATTTCATCGGCAACGAGGCAACGCTGGGTAAGCCGGTCGGAAGCGACCTTCGGCAAGGCACGATGACGCTTCCAACGATTCGCCTTCTGGAGGACGACGCGGAGAACCGAGCGATCCACCGTGTCTTCGACGACGGCGACTCTTCGGACGACGCGGTTCGCGATGCGGTCAACGCGGTGCTGGAGTCCAGCGGCGTCGATTTCGCGCTGAACGAAGCCCGCCAATTCGCCCGGGCGGCCGTTTCGAGTCTGGCGTCGCTTCCGTCAACGCCGGGTCACCAGGCGCTGGAGTCACTCGCGGAATACGTGGTGAGCCGGGTGTCCTGAGACCCGCGCCATGGGGTTGGGCAAGCGGCGTGACCTCTGAACACTGGCTGGGCCGGCGGCTGGCGCGGTAGGACATCCTTCCGACTTTACGCTCGGCGGAGGAAAGACTTCGATATGGCTGCGCTAACCCTGGGCGACCTCGCCGACGCGCTCCCCGAATCTCGTCTGGTCGGCGATCGCGCGACGCCGGTCGACCGGGTGGTGTTCGATTCGCGCCAGGTTCGTCCGGGCGACCTTTACGTCGCGCTGCCCGGTACGGTTGTCGACGGGGCCCGCTTTGTTCCCGACGCGTTCCAACGGGGTGCTACGGCCGTGGTCGTGGAGCGCGCCGAGAGCCTGCCGGGCGGACGTTCCGGGCTGGTGGTTCCATCAGCAAGGCTTGCCCTCGGGATTCTCTCCGCCCGGCGGGAAGGCTGGCCGTCACGCCAGCTTCGGGTCGCCGGCGTGACCGGGACGGACGGAAAGACGACCACCTCGACCCTGCTCGCGTCGATTCTTCGTGCCGCCGGGCGGCGAGTCGGCGCCATCACCACCGTCCACGCGCGAATCGGCGACGAGACGTTCGATACTGGCTTTCACACCTCGACGCCCGACGCCCCGGATCTGCAGGCGTACTTGCGTCGGATGGTCGATACTGGTACCCAGGACGCGGTCCTCGAGGTTACCTCCCACGGACTTGCGCAGCACCGGGTCGCGGGTTGCGACTTCGACCTCGCGGTCCTCACCAACATCACCGGCGATCACCTCGACCTCCACGGCACCTTCGAAGCCTACCGTGACGCCAAGCTTCGACTTTTTGAAAGCCTTAGCGGCTCGGTCCGCAAGCCCGGCGTCGCCAAGTCGATCGTCTTCAATCTCGACGATCCCTCCGCCGAGCGAATCTCCGCGCTCTGGTGCGACCGGCGACTCAGCTACGCCCTGGAGCGCCGGGCTGACGTCCGCGCCCGCGCCGTTCGGGAGAGCGGCCAGCGGACGCGGTTCGACCTGGAGACGCCAGATCGGTCTTTTCCGGTCGAGCTTCCGCTCGTCGGCTGGTACAACGTGGCGAATGCCCTGGCCGCTTCGGCGGCGGCACTGCTCTGGGATACTCCCGCCGAGGCGATCCAGGAGGGCCTGAGCACCTTCGAACCGGTGCGTGGTCGGTTGGAGCGAATCGACTCGGACCAGGGATTCGAGGTGTTCGTCGACTTCGCGCACACCCCTAACAGCCTGGAGCAAGTCCTATCGCTCGAGCGCGAGCGCTGCCGTCACCGTCTGTTCGTGGTGTTCGGCTGCGCGGGATTGCGTGACCGTGGCAAGCGCCCGCGGATGGGAGAGATCGCCGGCCGGCTGGCCGATCGAATCTACCTCACCGCCGAGGATCCCCGGACGGAGAGCCTGGATGCGATCCTGGCTGAGATCGCCGCGGGGTGTGAGCGCTCAGGTCGTCGCGAGGGTATCGATTATTGGAAGATCGGTGATCGTGGCGCGGCGATCGATCGCGCCATCCAGGACGCCCAGGACGGAGACGTCGTCCTGGTGACCGGCAAGGGGCACGAAACGTCCATGTGCTTCGGCGAAACCGAGCTACCCTGGAGTGACCACGAAGCGGTCCGAGAGGCGCTTCGCCGTCGTCAGGCCAGGGCTCGATTGTCTTGAGCGATGGAGCCAGACGCGATCCGTCCGGTCAGAAGCCTGTTCGTCTCTCCTCATTTCGACGACGTCGCGCTTTCCTGTGGCGGAACGGTCGCTCGTGAGGCTCGCGACGGAAGAGCGCTCGTCGTCACGGTCTTCGCCGGCGAGCCGGCGGACACGCTCACCTCATTTGCCGAGTTTCAGCATCGCCGCTGGGGAGCGCTCGACGACGCGGTCGCGACGCGGCGTCGAGAGGACCGCGCCGCGATGGAGGCGCTCGGCGCCGACTACCACTGGCTCGATTTCCCGGACGCGATCTACCGCGGCGACCTCTATCGGTCCGATGAAGACCTGTTTGGCTCGGTGAAGGCGCCGGACGAGCCACTCCAACAAACCATTGCCGCCGCCCTTCAATCGCTCGTCGAGCGAGCCCGGCCGCGAAGCGTCTATCTGCCCCTCGGGGTCGGCCGCCACGTCGATCACCAGATCTGCTTCAGCCTGTCGTCGAAGATCGCCAGCACTGAA
>JAJPKB010000492.1 GCA_021323915.1 Chloroflexota bacterium
GAGCCCGGGCTGCGCTGGAAGACTTTCACTGGCGAAATCGTCGATCTCTGTCGCTCCCTGGACGTGAGCATGGCCGTTACCCTCGGCTCGCATCTCGCCCAGGTCTCGCACCGAGATCCGGTGCCGGTGACCGGGTGGGCCCGGCCGGACAAATTACACGCCCGACTGGCCGAGGTCGACGTCGGTGCGATCGAGTACGAGGGTCCGACGGGCCTCGTGACGGTGTTGAGCTGCGCGCTCGCCGAGGCGCGAATTCCGGTCGCGTCGCTCTGGGCCGCGCTTCCCACGTTTCTCGGTCCGCCGCCCAACCCCCGAGGAGCTCTTGCGCTCGCCACCCATCTTGACCGAGCGCTCGGACTCGGGCTTCCGATGGACAAGCTCTCCGAAGCGAGCCGGTATTTCGAGCGCCAGGTCAATCAGGCGATTCAGCGAATTCACGCGATGCCCGGGGCGGCAGTCTTCCAGGTATCCCAGGACGGGGCGGCGCCAGCCGGCCAGAGCGAGGCGAAGCCGGGAGGGGGTCCTTCTTCAACCGATGTGACCGAGCTTCCATCGGTCGAAGAAGCGATTCAGACCGCCGAAGAGATCCTTCGACAGAGCCGGGGAAGCTGAGAAGATTGCCCGGGGCAGCCTCCTGTGCTACGATCAGCGGGCGGCGGAAAAGCTCGCCAGGAGGATGCCCCGGCCATGCCCTCGATCCAAATCCACCACGTCGCCATCCCCGTCTTCGACCTCGACCGGGCAGAAACGTTCTATCGCGAGGTCCTGGGCATCGGCCGCTCGCGAATGCCAAGTTACAACCCGGCGTCGATCGTCTTCCTGGATTGCGGCCCGAACATGATCCACCTGATTCGTTACGCGGACAGCGTCGCGCGCCAGGGACGACGGGGCGTCCATTGGGCGTTCGAGGTCGACGACCTTGATGCTGCTTATCGACGGGTGGTCGCCGCGGGCTGCGAGATCGAAGTTCCGATCTCGCGGCGCCCGGATGGATCGCCGTACTTCTTTTTCTACGATCCGGAAGGAAACCGGATCGAGCTTTGTCACCACGATCCCACGGAGTAACGACGTTGAGCGATCAATCAGATCCACGCATCGAGCATTGGCGGGAGCATCTGATCGCGGCGGCCGAACGACGTTGGCCCGCAGAGCGATCGAGCGAGTTATCCGACATGGTCGAAAGCACGGCGCGAATCCTTGCCCGACTCGACGACGTTCGTCTCGCACCCGACCTCGAACCGGATTTCGTCGCGTCGATCGGACCGGCCGACGGTGGCTGAGCCCTATCAGCTCACCGCGACCGAGGCGATTCAGGCGATTCGACGGCGCGAGCTTGGCGTAGCCGACCTGGTGCGATCGCTCCTGACGCGGATCGACGCCCTGGAGCCAGCCGTTCAGGCCTGGGTGCGAATCGACCGATCGACGGCGCTCGCCGAGGCAGAGAATCGAGACGCCGGATGGCACGAGCATGCCGTGCTGCCGCTCTTCGGCCTTCCGATTGGGTTGAAGGACATTTACGACACGCGCGGCCTCGCCACTAGCGCGGGTTTCCCGCCGTGGGTGGACCGAGTTCCCGACCGAGACGCCACGGCAGTGGAGCGAATCCGGGCCGCCGGCGCGATCGTTCTCGGCAAGACGGTGACGACCCAGTTCGCCTTTGCCGACCCTCCCCGGACCCGCAATCCCTGGAATCCGGACCGAACCCCGGGCGGCTCGAGCTCCGGCTCGGCGGCCGCGGTCGCCGCCCGGATGGTGCCGCTGGCCCTCGGCTCGCAAACCGCCGGCTCGATCCTCCGCCCGGCCGCCTACTGCGGAGTCCTCGGGTTGAAGCCGACCTATGGTTTGATCAGTCGCTTCGGGATTTTGCCGCTCGCCTGGTCGCTGGATCATCCCGGCCCGATCGCGCGCTCGGTCGAGGATCTGGCGCTCGCGTTGACCGTCCTGGCCGGCCCCGACCGGCGCGATCCGATCACCGGCAGCGCGCGGTTGGGAGATTACCTCGCGGCGGTGCGCCACCCGGCGTCGTCGCCGGTGCTCGCGGTCGTCGAGGACTTTTTCGATTTGTCGGAATCACCGGTTCGAACGGCCGTTAGGCGCGCGATCGACGCGCTTGCGAGCGCGGGCGCCCAATTGCGAGCGGTTCGACTGACGACCGATCTCCAGACGGTCGCGGACGCCCAGCAGACGATCATGCAGGTCGAAGCAGCGGAAGCTCACAGCGCGCTACACGGCCAGCAGGCCGAGGCGTATGCACCGCGCATGCGGGCGCTGATCGAAGCCGGCCAGCTCGTGCCGGCCACTCTCTATCTGCGGGCGCAGCGCATCCGGCGTCGCTTTCGTCAGGAGGTCGCGGCGATGCTCCGCGATGTCGACTGCCTGGTCTTGCCCACGGTGTCCAACCGCGCGCCGGACCGTTCGGCGACCGGCGACCGCACCTTCCAGGCGCCGTGGTCGTTGATCGGCCTTCCTGCGGTCACGTTGCCGGCCGGACTGGCCGATGGCCTGCCCTGCGGCCTCCAGGTCGTCGCGCCCGCCTGGCAGGAAGCGCCGCTCCTCGCCATCGCCAGGTGGATCGAAACCGTCCTCCCTGCCCTGAGCGAGCCCGTGGTGCAGATCCAAGCCAGTACGAGCACTGGCACTCACTGAGCGCGTCGACCCGCCATCGGCGCTCGGCGCGTCTGCTGGGCGATCAGGGAGATTGCCGCCGCGGCGACGTTGATCGGATCGTGCTCGTCGCTCAACTCTTCCACCAGATCGCGGTACTGGCCCCAGCGCCCGGACTCGAGCTCTCGCTCGACGCGCTCCTCGAGAATCTCCCGCTCCCGCTCGGCAACCTCGGTGGCCGTCGGTAGCTCTCTCCGCCGGATGCGCGCTCCGGTGATGCGCTCGATCACCCGCAGCTCGCGCATCTCCCGCGGATTGACGAAGGTGATCGCTTCGCCTCGCTTCCCCATCCGACCGGTTCGCCCGATTCGGTGAGTGTAGGACTCGGCATCCATTGGAATGTCGAAGTTCACGACCAGCGAGACGTCCGGAATATCCAGACCGCGGGCTGCCACGTCGGTCGCGGCCAGAACGTCGACCAGTCCGCGGCGGAACTCGCCAAGGGTCGCCTCTCGGACCGACTGACTCATGTCCCCGTGGAGGCCTGCCGCCCGAAATCCACGGCCACGCAGATCCTCGGTCAGACTATCGACCATCCGCTTGGTCGCGCAGAACACCAGGGTGCGCTCTGGCATCTCGGCTTCGAGCACGCGAACGAGCCCTTCCGTCTTCCTCGGGAACGGGAGGACGTAATACCCCTGCTCAATCTTTGGAACCGTCAGTGCGCGCGGACGACTCAGGCGGATCGTCTCCGGCTCGCGCATGTACTGGCGGGCCAGCTCGACGATAGCCGGAGGAACCGTCGCTGAGAAGAGCGCGGTTTGCCGCTCAGTGGGAATCTGATCGATGACGCTCGTCACTTCCTCCTGGAATCCCATCTCGAGCATCAAGTCAGCCTCGTCCAGAACCAGCACTCGCACCCGCTCGAGCTTGATTGTTCCTCGGCGGATGTGGTCGAGAAGGCGTCCGGGCGTCGCGACGACCACGTGAACGCCGCGCCGCAAAGCGCTGAGCTGGCGCCCCATCGGCTGACCGCCGTAAATCGGCACGACCCAGATTGGGCGGTGCCGAGCAATCGCCGTCAACGCCTCGCTGACCTGAATGGCGAGCTCGCGGGTGGGTGCGAGGACAACTGCCTGCACCTGGACGAGTCGTGGATCGACCTGTTGAACGAGGGGCACGCCGAAGGCCGCCGTTTTGCCGGTTCCGGTGAGCGCTTGCACGACGACGTCCCGCCCCTGCAACATGCTGGGAATCGCGCGATCCTGGACCGGAGATGGCTCTTCGTAGCCCATCTCGTCGAGAGCGCGCACGATCGACGGATCGATTCCGAGTTCGGCGAAAGTCGCCAATGTCTGCCTCCAGCGATAAATGAGTCGAAAGGGCTGCCACTACGAAGGGAGCTTCGAAGCAGCGGGCGTTGAGGTGTCCCACGCTCAAGCCGTGGGCGCACGAGCGGTGCCAGAATGGTCGATCATCCGGGCGGTAAAGCGCTCGTACGACGGGCTCCCCAGAGCGTCGGATCGGCCGCAGGTCGCCAACTTGGGCTATCCATCACCCCGAACGGCGCCCTCACGCGTCGACGACGACCACGACGTGACCGTTTTCGACCAGCACCGGGAAGGTCTTCACCCGCATGCGGGGAGCGTAGAGCGACCAGCCCGTCCGGAGGTCGAACTCCCACTGGTGCCAGGGGCACTTCAAGATCTCGCCCTCGCGCTCGAAGGCGATCCGGTTGACCTCCGGCCCGACGACGTGGGGGCGCAGTCGCCCGCGACAGAGCGGGCCTCCCTTGTGGGGACAGACGTTGCGCACCGCGAAGAATCGGCCGTCGACGTTGAAGACCCCGATGCCCCGCGCGCCGCCGACCGCGAAGATCCGACGGGCGCCCGGCGGAATTTCGTCGGCCCGACAGACGACACACCGGCCATCCACGACCTCGAGCGATCGATCGTCTTCGACGCCGAACACCGGACTGGCGCCGGACGGAATCGGCGCGGGAGCCCGACTCACAGGCCGCGCCGTCGGTAAAGCGCCCGGGCGTTGTCGACAAAGATGCGTCGGCGCGTTCGCTCATCCAGGCCGGGCAGCACGGTCGTCGGCTCATCCCAGTCCCAGTGAGGGAAGTCGCTGGCGTAGACCAGGATCTCTTCGCCGTGCATCCACTCGATCAATCTGAAGAGATCTTCCCGGGTAGGAGGCTCCTCGATCGGCTGGGTGCCGAAGCGGATATGCTCCCGAACGTATTCGCTCGGCGGGCGTTTGACCCAGGGCGTATAATCGCGGACTGCTTTCCAGTCGGCGTCCATGTGCCACATGTAGCCCGGCACCCAGAAGGTGTCGTGCTCGACGAAAAGGAAGTTCAGCGTCGGAAACTTCTCGAACACGCCCTCGCAGATCAGGGAAGCGACGTGCGCCATGGCGATCTGCGGACGCGCCATCCGCATCTCGAAGTAATAGGAGGGGAAGCCGGCCGCGGTCGGGGCGTTGCTGAAGCCGGCGCCCTCGCCGCCGAAGTGGACGCAAATGGGCATGCCCGCCCGCTCGGCAGCCTCGTAGATCGGATGATACAGCCGATTGCCGAACGGCATGCGCGCGCCAGCCGGAATCATCACCTGGGCGAAGCGGAGGTCGGCGGCGCGGGAGTCGATCTCGGCAGCGGCTTGCCAGGGATCGGCCGGCGCCACGTGGACCGACGCCTTGAAGCGCGAGTCCCAGCCGCACCAGACGTCCCGCGTCCAATCGTTGAAGGCGCGGCAGTAAGCGGCCGCGTAGTCGACGTCCGGGTGCACCGCGGCGGCGTACGGTCCGCCGGTCAGGATTCCGTAATCCACGCCGTAGGCGTTCAGGTGCTGTTTGACGACGAGCTTTGGATCGGTCCCCGGCACCGTCTCGGCGTCGACCCAGAGATCGCCGCGCGTTCCCTTCCGCGGCATGTTCGTGTACCCCACGCCGGGCATCATCGTGCCGAAGTCTTCGATGTACTCAACGTACTGGCGCGGCAGGTACGGATACAGGTCGGCGGGACTTTTCACCGCCTGGTGGATGTCGCAATCGATCAGGGTCACCGCCGCCGGCTGCTCGGCAGCGGCCCGCTCGTCCGTCAGGATCGTCGCCATGGCGTTGCCTCCCCGTCATCTTGCTCAGTATGTACCAGCTATTCGACCGCGAGTCAATCGGGTTCCTCTGGCCAAACGCGAAAGGCGGAAAGGGCGGTATCCGGGTTCGGAGCGGCGGCGTCTTGCTCACCAGGCTGCCTGGTGTCGCCGAGGTGCCCGCGTCGAAAGGCTCGACCTTCAAACGCCGCGACGCCACCGTGCGCTTGCGCGCGAGTCGCAGGTTCGGGTATAATTCGAATACTGGACGCGAGTCCACGTGGTGAGCGTAGCTCAGTGGTTAGAGCACCTGACTGTGGATCAGGGGGTCGAGGGTTCAAATCCCTCCGTTCACCCCAAAAAGAAACCCGCGAGATCAACAAGCCGTTATCTCGCGGTCTTTTTTGGCATGGCGTCTCGCCCCACGGCGGTTAGAAGGGAAGTCACCGGTGCTTGTCCTGGCTACCACGTGGCCGTATCTTGGAGCGAAGCCGGTCGGCCTGGGTACGTCGGGTGAGGCCCCTGCTGCGCGAGGCACACGAGATCGCCGTCGCGCGCGTGAAGCGACGGCGCCTCAGAGCGTCGCACAGCAGGTCTTTGACTTGACGCTACCGCGGTCGTCTTAACCGTACTTTAGTCGACCGGCGGCAGGTTACCCGGAACCCTCGTTGGCGCGAAGCGAAGCTGGTTGTAAAGCCACGCCGTCGCCCATCCCAGCAGATATCCGGTCGCGAAGCCGTAGACCGCGCCGATGAGTCCGCCGCTCAGGCTGAAAGTGTACCCGGGGTAGAACGCCTTCATCAGCCGCGAGGCTTGATCGCCGGCGTGAAGGACCGCGCCGCCCCATGCGAGCAGCGCCATGTACACGCCGTAAACCAGCCCCATCGCCAGACCGTACGCACGTCGATCCAGCATGTGCCCCTCCGGTTCCGAGATTGGCTCGGAAAGGGCGCACATTGTGTGCCGCCGTTCGAAGCCAGAGCAACCGGCGTCAAGAAACTCCGAGAGACCGGGCCGTCGACTGGATCTTCTCCCAGGTATCCTCGGCCAGCGGGATTCCGTTCACCAGGCGCTGGGCCCGCGAGCGCGCCTCGGGCTCGCCCGGAATCATCACGCCGGACGATCCGGGAGCCGGCGGAACGTCCTTCAGCCGAGCCAGGGTCGCATCCGCGGCGTCCGCGTACTGGGCGGCGTCCACGAACACCGTGGGATCCATGGCGAGAACCAACGTCCCGCTGTGGCCGTAAACCGGACCACCGCGGGTCCCTTCGGCGTAGGCGTCGGCGCCGGTCATCACCCGTCCCAGGAACTCCACCATCACGGAGAGGGCGTACCCTTTGTGTCCGCCGAAGGGAAGTAGCGCTCCGCCCTTGTAATAGTCCTCCGGATCCGTGGTCGGGCGTCCCTCGCGATCGACGATCGATCCGGGCGGAAGTGGCGCCTTTTTCGCTCGTGCGACCTCGATCTTCCCGGCGGCGACCGCGGTGGTCGCGAAGTCGACGAGAACGTCCGGCTGTACGCCGGCCGGTATGCCGACCGAGATCGGATTGGTGCCGAACAACGGCTTGGATCCGCCAAATGGGACCGCGCTGACTCCACGTCCGCCGAATCCGCCCGCCACGATGATCAGCGCGACTCCGGCGTCGGAGGCCATCGTCGAATACTCGCCGAGCCGTCCGATGTGGTTGCAGCGGACGATTCCGACCATGCTCACGCCAGCGCCCTTGGCTTTCTCGATCGCGACCTGGGTCGCGTACGCCGCCGAAACCTGGCCAAACGCCCAGTGGCCATCCACCAGGGCGGTGACGGCGGTCTGGCGGATCACTGATGGGCGAGCGTCGGCCACGACGTGCCCTTCGCGCACCGCCTCGACGTAGGTAGGAATCCGAATGACGCCGTGCGAGTCGTGGCCACATAAGTTGGCGTCGACCAGCGCCGCGGTGACGCGCTTCGCGATATCGTCAGAGCAGCCGACTGCTTGAAAGATTCGTTGACTGATCTCGGTGAGCGTGCTTGCCGATTGTACGATCACGCGGAGAACCTCCAGAAACAAGGTATCAAGGTCGCGGGCGCGGGTGAGCAGTCGCGCAGTTGGTCGCGTCCTACTGAAAAATCACGCGACAGGAGCAGGCTACTTCTCGTGCGACAACCGAAGCGCCCGTAGCTCTCGCTCGAAGTCTTCGATGCGTCCCTTCAGATTGCGCATGTGCTCGGAGACGGTGACGCTCTCCGACTCGCGAACCGAGTAGAGATCCCAGCAGACCGCCAGCGCGGTGCGGAGCGTGC
The DNA here is from genome assembly GCA_021323915.1 of Chloroflexota bacterium. Lineage (GTDB taxonomy): Bacteria > Chloroflexota > UBA6077 > FW602-bin22 > CADDYW01 > JAJPKB01. Next base: position 7,986 of record JAJPKB010000492.1, read on the forward strand.
CGATGATCTGGCGAAGATCCTGTTCGTCGCCGGCGACCCGCGACAAGATCTCGCCGGCGACCTCGTGCAACTGGAAGGCAAGCTCAGCCGGGGCCGGCGCGTTGGCCGGCGTAGCCGCGCTCGCCTCGGTCCTGGTGGATTCGACCGCCTCCGGGAAACACTTCTCCAGCTCGCCGATGGCCATTTGGATCGCCAGGGAAATGCGCGCCAATGCGCGGTAGGATTCGATGCTGACGTCCGGCCAGTGGGTCTCGGGCATCGAGAAATAGACGGGCTCGAGCGACGAGCGATCGTCCATCGCACCCTCCACGCCCGCCGACGCGGTGTGTCCGGGTGGTTACGCCATCGTCGTTGGGCAGCGGTATTTTAGCAGATCCCCCTCACCACCCTGGCGCCACCGATTCGATTGCCCGCTGGCTGACTCGGTGCCGTCGACCGTCGACCATGATCTCCACCCAGGGGTGCTCGATTCCGGAGCCCAGGCGAACCGGATAGCGGCCCACCCGTACGACCTCGAAAATGCGCGGTGCGAGAGGCCCGCGCGATACCCGCACCAGAGACCCGGCCGTCAGGCCAGCTGCCGTGTCGGTCCCCTCGGTTGACGCCTCCACCGGAATCAATAGCTCGGGCCAGTCCGCCTCGGGGTGCGCTCGCGCGGCGTCCAGAGCCACGTTCCACCCAGCGCAGCGGCTCAGGCCGTTCCACGCCAGCGCGGACAGCCCGGCGTCGCCGAATCCCTCGAGAACGATGATGGACGGGCACACTTCTAGCCGTTTGATCTTCTTCCACTCGGCAGAGGTGCAGGTGCCCGCGACGATGCCGGCTACTTTGGCGTGATTGGCAGCCACGACCGAATCCGCGCTGATCTTTCCGACGAGGAGCACGGACCCGCGCACCATGGCGCCCAGGTCCGCCGCGTCGAGGTCGTGATCGGCGGTCTGGCCGATGGCGGCTAGCGTCCCGGACACCAGCGGACCGGTTCCGGCCAGCCCCTGGGCTTGCAACGCCATCGTCCTGATGATCACGCCGCGCCGGCCAACGTGCCCGTCCACCTCGCCGGGCAGTAACGCCGTCACCACGTCTTCGACCGCCTCGGGAATCAACACGAGCTCGCCGGTCTCCTCGAGAATCTCCCGAACGGTGCCCGCGACCGGCGCGCGCGCGATCCGCGTCCGGAACCCCAGCGGGCCTCCCCGGGTCGCCAGCACCTGATCGAGTCCAACCCTGACCCCCGGTCGGCATTGGAGATAGCGGCTGACCTCCCGAACCGCGACGCCAAGCTCCTGGGCCAGATTCATGACGATCGGCTCGATCTCTTTCGGTCCGCGCGCGACCACACGATCGGGCCCAACGCGCTCGCCCAGTCGCGCGACGATGCGTCCGTCGCTCTTGAGAAGTCGCGAGCGTCGGACGTAGATAGGCCGCAGCTCGATCCTGCGACCGGCGACGAACTTCACGTCGACCTCCGAAGTAGTGCCGCGAGCCCGGTGGCTCCCCCCTGCACCCTCGCCCAGCGGCGCGGCGCTCGTTCCGTGGAGATCGTCAGCACCGCGCCGACCTCGGACTCGCCCAGGGAGATCTGTCCGTGCCGTCCCTCGCCGTACCCGACGTCGACGGTTCGGCTCGGATTGAGCGCGATCTCGGAGTTGGTCCATTCCAGGGACGAGAGCACCGACACTTCCCCGACCCGAACGTCGGATGGCGCCTTACCGTCTTTCGAGGTTCCTTCGATCTGAACCCGCGCCCCGTCGGATTCGACGCTTCGTCCAATGATCGCGACGCCGAGCTCGTCGAGAGCATCTCGGATCAAGTCGACGCCGGCGTCCCGATGCCGCTCGAGTAAGAGGCCCGCGCCCGCGAGGAGGCCGTGCCGGTCCAGGGCAACCGGCGTCGGACCGGTCAGCCCGATGCCAAGGCAGATCGCGATCACGGCGTCCGCGGCCGGCAGTCGGTGAACCAGCCCCACGCCACGTCCCACCACCAGTCCTGGCCGCGGCTCGGTCCGTCCCAGACCGCGAAGCTCGCCCGCGACCTCCCCGATGGCCCGGGACGTTAAGTCACGCTGACGCTCGATCGACGCTCGGTCGACCTCGGCGAGCCATGGTCGACTGAGCCACTCATCCAATTCGCCGTCGTTCCGCTGGGGCGCTAGCTGACCAATCGAGCGGCGAACCAGATCGACGCGCTCCGGCGTTGCCCGCCAGGCGACCACGTCCGAATCGCCGACCTCGATCGCCCAGACTGGCGATTCTCTGGTCCGACTCAGCTCCTGGCAGGTGCGTCCGATGCTCGTCAACCGTGGAATCGGCGGACTGTCTCCCCCGCCGGCGAAGGCGCGCCAGGCCGGATGCGACGCCCATTTTTCCTGCCAGAGCCGTTTCAAATGGTCGGACAGGTCGCTTGGCTCGGTCTGCTGGACTGGCGGAACCGAATCCGGCCCACGTCGAACGCGCTGGCGCAGGTCGGCGACCAATCGTTCGCGAACCGCGGCCGGGCCGGCGAGCAGCACGGTGGGCAGTCCACCCGGATGGCAGGCGTGAACCGTCGTGAGCGCGCCGGCCAGCGCAGGCGTCGACTGAAATGAACCGGCCTCTTCACTGCCGACGAGGATGAGCGCGTCTGGCCGATGCTCGCGCAGTGAGGACAGAATCTCTCCCGTCAGGCCCAGCCGCTCTTCGATCGCGTCCTCGACCGCGAACAACGGGAGTAGATCCGCCACCGCCGGATCAATCCCGTCGAGGAACGAGGTCGCCGCCTTTCCGAACGAGAGCACCAGGGCACGCAGAGGGCTCCCGCCGGAGACAATCGTCAAGTCGCAGCCAACGCCATCGCGCGTCATCGGCACGACGACCCCGTGTGTACCCAACAGACGGCGTTCCGACGCCGCTTCCAGCCCGCGGAACGCCCTCCCTACCGCGTCGAGCACGTCGGCGTCCGATGACCGATGCCAGGCCTCGGCCGAGGAGACGAGCCGATAATGTCCCGCGACGACGCCGCAGAGAACCGCGGAAACCGACCGTGTGCCAAGCTCGAGGACGACCAGAGACGACGGGGGAGGACTTTGCTCGACCGCGTCAGGCGCCATCAATTCTCGCGCACCATACCCTTCTCACGCCCAACCGTCGAGAGCGAGTATAGCATCAGGGCAAACCACGCGGCTATAGCCTGTTTGGTATACCCCGCAGGGCGATGGCAAGACGGAGAGGGCGACGTCGACGAGAGGATCGGACGGTCAGCCGCTAGCGCCCCGCCGGGGCCGAGTCGTGGGCACGGGCGCTGAAACGATGGCCGGGCGTCCTATTTCGCGCTAGCTTCCGCCGCGTGCCGAAATTGCTCGAAGGCACGCTGGTCGAAGAGCACGAAGAGCACCTTCGTGAGGGCGGTTCCCTGGTGGGCACGGACCACTTCCAGCATGAGCCTCGCGCATTCAGACGTCGAAAAGCCGCCCACGCCCGTTCCGAGCGCCGGAAAAGCGATCGTCTTCACGCCGAGCATCTCGGCCGCTCGCAGGGCTGCCCGGGTCGCGGATTGGATCTTCGCGGCGTCAGTGCGCAGGTCCTGGCCCATGGCTGCCGCATGGATCACGTACCGCGCGTGAAGCCGCCCGGCGCCGGTCGCGACCGCCTCGCCGACCGGTATCGGTCCCTTCGCGATTGCCTCGGACTCGATTTCCGCGCCGCCTTTGCGCTTGACGGCGCCGGCGACCCCGGCGCCCATCCAGAGGTGATTGTTGGCGGCATTGACAATCGCGTCGCAAGCCACCTCAGTTATGTCGCCCTCGATTACTTCGATCTCAAGCACGTCGGTTTACCGCGAATTGACTGCGATTGATGGAACCCAAGAAGATCGTACGGTACGGCCGATCACGCCGGTATCATGGCAAAGCGCTTGAATCCGTACACGTTGTCGCTTTCCACGATCGAACGGATCAGCTCGGGTGAATAGCCATGGGGGCGGGATGCCAGCGAGATGTAGTTACCGAGCTGCTCGCGGATCCCCTCGATGTCTGTCGGCTGGTTGCTGTTGGCCAGAAGTACCCGGAAGATCGCCTCGGCCAGGGGCGTCTCGGGCGTGATGTAGTCTCGCTGCTTCGAGCAGTCGCTTCGAATGACCGCCATGGGATTGCTGGCAAAAGGAGCCGAGCGCATCTCGAATACGACGCGTCCGCGCGCGTCCACCGTCGGCACGCGCTCCTGAACCTCGGTGCCCAGCTTACGACGGCACGACGTGCACATTCGCGTCAGCGCCATCGCTCGAAAAGACTTGTTATGCTCGGTATACCACCGTTCGTCAATATAGTAACGGGGCTTCTCTTCTTCCACGGGTCTGGGACTCCTTCTTGGCTAAGCGGGGGCCTGCCACTTGGCACAGCCTCGAAGATTATACTATAATGCATAAAGGTTCGGGACTATCGATCGCGCTGGCTCCAATCGCGCGAATAGACAGCCGGAGTTCCACGAAACAGCGATGAAAGCAGCGCTCCGCGACATATTCGAAACCCTGATCCTCACCGTCATCATCTTTCTGATCGTTCAATCCGTCGTCAAGAACTTCAAAGTGGAGGGCACCAGCATGGAGCCTACCCTCCACAACAACGAGCTTCTGCTTGTCGACAAGGCGGTATACTGGTCGGTAAGTCAAAACGCCGCGCAGATCGTCTCACCCAACGCCAGATCCACCGACGGAACCAATCAAGTTTTTGTCTTCCACGGTCCGCAGCGCGGAGACATCATCGTGTTCAAGTATCCTCGCGACCCGAGCCGCGACTTCATCAAGCGCGTTATCGGCCTGCCCGGCGACGTCGTCGCGATTCATGACCAGCACGTGTTCGTCAACGGTCGCGCCCTCGTCGAGCCGTACATCATGGCCGCCCCGGACTACACGATGGCGCCAGTTCGCGTTCCACCCGGACAGTTCTTCGTTCTGGGCGACAACCGCAATGACTCGAGCGACTCCCACGTCTGGGGCACCGTTCCCGCTTTCGACATCATCGGTCAGGCGTGGGTCTCCTACTGGCCGCTTGGCGATTGGCAGTTCTTCCCGTCGAGCGCCATGGCAGCGCCTTAGAGCCTGTCAAGACCTGTCATCGCCCTGATGGATGTCAACAAGATGATTCCCTACGGAGGCTGGTGAGCGACGGCTGATACCCGGGTACACGTTAGAGTTCGTCAACGTGGGCGAGGGGAAACCTGGTTAAAAGCCCCGATCACCCCGGCTGATCGACCGCTTCGCTTGCTTCTTCTCGGCTGCGGGGATCCTCGCCTTCGAAGGCCTCTTCGGTGAGCAGGCGTACCCGAGCTTCCGCCCCATCCAGTCTCCGATAGCAGAGCTTCACCAGCGCCATTCCCTCCTCGAACCGCGCGACCATCTCATCCATGGTCAGGCCACCCGATTCGAGCCGTGAAATGGTGTCTTCCAATCGACCGAACGCGTCTTCGAAGGATAGATCGTCCACCTGATCGCCCTCCACCAGTCCCTTCACCTTAATCAGGGCCACGTCGAAGCCGTGGCGGCGCCTCGATCCGTCAGTGCCCTCCGACCGAGCTCACCGTTGTCGAGAGGCATCGCCGTCCAGCCGCGCGAACCGGACGCTACCCGGAGATCACCCGACTCTCGAAAACCCCATCCGCCACCCGGGTGCGCAGCCTGGCCCCCTCTTCGATCTGCGCGACGCTTCGGACGACGTCCCCGCTGTCCACTTGCCAGGTCAGGCTATATCCTCGGCGCAGGACGTCCTTCGGATCGAGCGAGGATAGCTGGACGTCGCGAGCGCGAACGCGCTCGCGATTGATCGACAGTCCGTGGTGCACCGCCGTCAAGGTCCGGTTGGCAATCTCCGCGACCAGATTCCGTCGACGCTTGATCTCTTCGACCGGGGAGTGGCGATGCAGCCGCTTGGCCCGCTCGGCAACGTCCGCCGAGGCGCGCGCCAGGGCCTGGCGCGCGTGCCAGCGGAGATCATCGCGGAGGCCGTCGAGGCGCGCCCGAATCTCCCGCGCGTCGGGCACGACGAGCTCCGCCGCCGCCGAGGGAGTGGGCGCGCGCTGATCCGCGACCAGATCGGATACGGTCGTGTCCGTCTCGTGGCCGATTGCCGAGACGATCGGAGCTCGTGACGCGAACACCGCGCGGGCAACCTGCTCTTCGTTGAAGGCCGCCAGGTCTTCACGCGATCCACCGCCGCGCGCCAGGATGATGACGTCCACGCCACCCAGGCGGTTGAGGTCGTCGATCGCCTGGCAGATGCGGGGAACGGCATCGTCGCCTTGAACCGGCGTCGGAGCCAGGATGATCTCGACCAGTGGATAACGCCGGGCGATCACCGTGTGGATGTCATGAATGACCGCTCCGGTCGCCGATGTGACGACGCCGACACGTCGGGGCCATCTCGGCAGGGGCCTTTTGCGAGAGTCGTCGAAGAGGCCCTCCGCTTCGAGGCGGGCCAGGAGCTCCTCTAATCGAAGCTGCGCCGCCCCCAGGCCCGCTGGAGCCAGGAACTCCGCGTACAACTGGTAGGTGCCCTGAGCCTCGTAGACCCGAATCGGTCCGCGCGCAACGCCAAGGTCGCCGTTGGCCGGTCGCTGCTTCATGCGCAGCACGTAGGGGCGGAACATCACGCAGCGAAGCTGACTTCCGACGTCCTTGAGGGTAAAGAAGGCGTGGCCGGACATCGAGATGGTGAAATTTGAGACTTCTCCTTCGACCCAGACGTCACGCAGGCGAGCGTCGTCCTCGATCAGCTGCTTGACGTAGCGGGTCAGCTTCGAGACTTCCCAGATTTCCATTCGGCCGCTCCATCGCCCCCCGGTGAAGAATCAGGGCACCCGTTGGAATGCCGGTTACGTCGCCGGGGCGACGATGGGCTGCTTCGGTGCGGCGCTGAGAATTTCGACGCCGTCTGACTTCACCAGTACGACGTCTTCAATCCGCACGCCTCCCCAGCCGGCGCGATAGAGCCCCGGCTCCACGGTCACGACCATCCCGGTTCGCAGTGTCTCCTCGCTCGTCCGGGCCAGCAGCGGGGCCTCGTGAATATTCAACCCGACGCCGTGCCCAAGGGAATGACCGAACTCCGAGCCACGCCCGGCATCCTCGAACGTCTGGCGCGCGATTGCATCGGCATCCTTCGTGGAAAGCCCCGCCTTCAGGCCAGCCAGCGCCTTTTGCTGCGCCCGCAGCACCAGATCGTGGGTCGCCTGATATTCCGGCGTCGCCGTCACCAGGCAGAAGCTCCGAGTAAGATCCGCGCAGTAGCCGTCGACCCGCGCGCCCATGTCGATCCAAATCGGCTCGCCGACACGAAGTCGGTAGTCCGTCGGTCGATGGTGCGGCACCGCCGCGTTCGGGCCGGCCGCCACGTCCGGACCGAAGGCCATCCCCTCGGCGCCGCCAACCCGCATCGCCGACTCCAACGCCCAGGCGACTTCCTTCTCGGTCTGGCCCGGTTGGATGCGCGC
>JAJPKB010000397.1 GCA_021323915.1 Chloroflexota bacterium
CGACCTCGAACCGGATCTACCAGGCGATCGGCTACCAGCCGGTCGTCGACGTGGACGTGTACCGGTTTCGGTGACGCACCCTTTCGGATCGCGCCGGGCTAGTAGCCTGTCAAGCCGGGGGTGTGGGGGTATCCCCCACGAATTTTCTTTTTTCGGGGCGGGGTTTGAGGGGTGCTGACCCCTCGAAGATCGTTTGACAGAGCACTAGGCGGTAACGTAGCGATTGAGGTTGGCCACCTGCTGAGTCCAGCCCGCTTCGTTCATCCGGAAGGCCTGAGCGCGGCGCGCGGGCGGCAGTCGGTCGAAGCCGGACTCGATCACGGTGAGCTCGGTGCCGTCGGCAACCTCCGCCAGCCGAAACTCGACCAGCGTCATCGGCTCGCTCGCCGCGTCAAGAGTGGGGTCGGACAGGAAGGGGTGCCAGCGGTAGGCGAACGTCGCCTCCGGCTCGACCTTCTCCACCACGATCTCGAATTTGACGTGTTCGCGACCGGGGATGGTTAGCTGGGCCGTGACGTGGGCGCCCGGCGCGAAGTCTCCAACCAGGCGAGCGCCAAACCAGCGCCCGAACTCGTCCGGGTTCGACAGCGCCCGCCAGACCCGCGAGCGCGGCGCACGTATGACGATGCGCTTCTCGATCCGATCAGTGCTCACTCCCAACCTCCTGACCGCATCCTACCATCCCCGGCATTCTTACGCAACTTAAATGTTGCATTTTCACGGAGAGGCGCTAAAATGCAATCGTTAGGTTGCGTTTTGAGCCGGCGCGTGGTCCGGTCGGTTTCGGACCGCGGCGACCGGTCTGGGAATTGTAGGAGGTATTCGTGGCAACGCACAAGGTGGTCACCCACGACGCGTGGGTCGAGGCGCGCAAGAAGCATCTGGCCAAGGAGAAGGAGTTTACCCGCCTCCGCGACCAGCTGAGCCGGGAGCGACGCGAGCTGCCCTGGGAGCTGGTCGAGAAAGACTACGTGTTCGAGGGCGAGCGCGGAAAGCGGTCACTCGCCGACCTGTTCGAGGGCCGCGGCCAATTGGTGATCTACCACGCGATGTTCAACCCGGAGACCGCCGGCCCGTCCACGACCTGGACGAAGGACGCGCCGTGCTTCGTGTGCTCGTTCTGGATGGACAACTTCAACGGCGTCACCGTGCACCTGAACCACCGCGACATCACCATGGCCGCGGTGTCGCACGCGCCGGTCGCCGCCCTGGAAGCCTACAAGAAGCGGATGGGCTGGTCCTTCCCGTGGTATTCGTCCGCGGGGAGCGACTTCAACTTCGACTACCACGTCTCGTACACCGAGGCCCAGCTCCGGGCCGAGAAGGTCGAGTACAACTACCGGATGGAACCGTCGCCCGGACGTTCGGAGATGCCGGGCATCAGCGTCTTCCTCAAGGATGACGAGGGGCGGATCTTCCACACCTATTCCACCTACGCGCGAGGGCTCGACATGCTGAACGTCGCCTACCATTACATGGACCTCGTTCCCAAAGGGCGCGACGAGGCAAACATCGGCCCGATGTGGATTCGGCGGCGCGACGAGTATTCAGACTGATGCCGCTCAATCATCTGCTAACGACGGTGGGGCTGGTGCGTCCGGTTCGCCGCGGCTTCTGCCCGGCGTGTCGGCTCGTTTTGAGCGGGGACGCGTCGCGAGGGTCGAGCGAGCTCGCCATGCCGGCCCTCGCGGCGGCCGCGACCCTCCTGGCAGCCGGCGGCGCCTGGGCATATACCGTCGCCCAGGCCGACTCGATGGGCGGGATGGCGATGGGGCTCGGGCCCTGGGAGTCGTTCGCCGGAACCTGGGTCATCATGATGGCGGCGATGATGCTGCCCTCGGCCCTCCCGTTGATCTTCGAGTTCGCCCGCGACGCGGAGGGACGGCGCGCGTGGCCGGTGGCGACCGCCCTGCTCGCCCTCACCTACCTCGCGGTGTGGCTGGCGTTCGGCCTCGCGTGCTACGTTGCCTACCTGGCGATCGGGATGCCCTGGCCAAACCAGAACCGGGTCGGCGGAGCGGTGCTCGTCCTGGCGGGCCTCTACGCGCTGACGCCCCTCAAGCGGGCCAGCCAGGCCCGGTGCCGCGAGCTGTGCGCCCTGCACGGGCCACTGCCGTTCAACCTGATGCGCAGCGCGCTCGTCGCCGGAGTCCGGTACGGCCTCAGCTGCGCTGGCTGCAGCGCCGGGCTGATGATCGCGATGGTCCTCATCGGCATGTCCAACCTGCTCGCGGCGATCCTGCTCGCGGGGGTGGTGCTCGTCTACAAGCTCGCGCCGCCGCTGGCCTGGCGCTATGAACTAGTCTTCTCGCTCGGCGTCGCGGCGGCAGGCGTTGCCTACGCGGCGCTGGCCTGAAAAGCCCCGCCGGTTTGCTGGGCCCGCGGCAGTTCCGGCTGCCGTTGGCCAGCCAGGTCGGCGAGTGCCTTGTGGCGCGGGGGCTTGCCCCTCCCCGCTCCGGGCAACCGGACGGGCGGATGACAAGCCCCGCGCTACCGGCTTGTCGGAAGCCTGCTCTTCGTAAGCCGGAGCTGCGCCCGAGGCGGGAATCCCACCCTCGAGGGTGGGATTCCCGCCTCGGGCGTGGTGGCTATTCGTCCATGACGAAGACGCACTTGCCGGTGGCGCCGCCGTCGAAGGTCCGAAGGGCCTCCTCTGCCTGCTCGAGGCGGAACCGGTGGGTGATCAGCTTTTTCAGCGGCACCTGCCGATCGACGACGAAGCGCGCGCACTCCTCGAGCCCCACCGTCGGGAACGTCCACGAGCCGTAGAGGGTCAGATGCCGGTGGATGATGTCCGGGCTCGGCTCCAGGGTCACCGAGCCGCCCTCGCCCACGAAGCACGCCCGCCCGAAGATGCGCGCGCTCCGCACCGTCTGGGCCCGCGCCGTGGCGTTCCCGGTGCAGTCCAGAGTCGCGTCCGCGCCCTCCCCGTGGGTCAGGGACCGAATCGCCTCGATCGGATCGCCCTCGGTCGGGTTGACGACTTCGTCCGCGCCCAGGCCCCGCGCCAGCTCCAGTCGGGCCGCCGCCACGTCCACCGCGATCACCCGCGCCCCCATCGCCTTCGCCAGCAGCGTCGCGCTCAGCCCGACCGGTCCCTGCCCGTAGACCGCCAGGGTGTCGCGCCCGGACACGTCCAGCTTTTTCACCGCCATGTAGGCCGTCCCGGTCCCGCAGGCAATCGCCGCGCCCTCGGCGTAGGACAGCTCGTCGGGCAGGTGGACCAGGCAGGCCGCCGGCACCAGGATGTAATCGGCGTTGCCGCCGTGGTCGCGCAGGCCGTAGGTCTTGTGGCCGTGGACGCACAACTGGTAGTAGCCGATCCGACAGTACTTGCAGACCCCGCACCCCGAGTAATGGTGGATCATCGCCCGATCGCCCACCTTCGGCCCCTCGACGCCCGGTCCCAGCGCCGCCACCGAGCCGCACGGCTCGTGGCCGCTGATGTTCGTCTGAGCGCGCGACGCCCGGTAGGGGTGAAGGTCGCTCCCGCAGATCCCGGATGCCCCCATCTTGACGACGACCTCGCCGGGCCCCGGCACCGGATCCGGGAACTCGCGAACCTCCAGCCTGCGATCGCCCACGAAGACAACGCCCCGCATCGATTTCCTCCGGCTTCTTAGCTCAAGTCGTTCAGGACGGCGCGGCAGTAGCCGGCCGCCCAGGCCATGCTCATCGCGTTGCGGTTGTCGCCCGGCAGCCGGGGCAGGTGCTCGGGCGCGATCGCTCCCCGGTACCCCAGCTCGTGGAGCACGCGCAGGGCGCTCGCCGGCTTCACCTCGCCGGTCCCCGGAAACACCTCGTCGACGTGGTCGGGGTGCATCACGACGTCACGGACGTGGACGAAGAAGATTCGGTCGATCAGGGGGCGAATCACCTCGCGCACGTCGTAGCCGCTCATGTGCATGCAGCCGAAGCAGAAGATCATGCCGTTCTCCGGCGCTGGCACCGCCTCGAAGACGTTTCGGTACTCCCGCGCTCCCCAGAGCCCCTTGCTCGGGGGCCAGGGGGAGTGGGTCGCCAGCTTCACCCCCGCCTGGCGCGCCCGCGCGATCGCTCGCTCGTAAAACGCGACGTTGCGCGCGAGCTGGTCGGCCGCCTCGGCGGCGTCCTTCGCGTCGTCGAGCGGCGGGTGGAGGGTGACGACCGGAATCCCGGCCTCGCCGGCCGCCTCGAGGTGGCGGACGAAGACGTCGAAGGCGGCCTCGCCCTCCGGCGTCGGGTCGCACCAGGCCCGGACCGGTTCTTTCACCGGCTCCAGGCCAATGATCTCGATCCCGGCCGCGTCGAAGGGCTGCCGGTACTCCCTCAGCTCCGCCGCGGTCGGATAGCCCCGCTCGACCGCGCTCGGGATCGACCGGCAGGCCTCCTGCACCGCCGTCGCTCCCACCGACTGACAGTACCCGATGCGCTCGGTCGGATTATCGCTCACCATGTGGGTCCGTAGACAGATCTTCACCGATTCTCCTAGTGCTTTGCCAATCTCTCTTCGAGGGGCGCCGGAGTTTCCCTCATCCCCTACCCCTTCCCCCATCGTGAGGGGGAAGGGTCTCAAGGGAGAGGCTATCCTCAAGACCCCTTCCCGCGCACTGGGACGGGCGTGTGAACGCCCCAGCGTCTGAGATCAGGTAGGGGGTGAGGGAAATTGCGGGCCATCCCCAAACCTGGACACTCTCCAGGCGATACCCCCGCCTACTGCTGGGTCGGCGTCAGGGTGTGGATGAACAGCGTCGACGTCCGGTGCCAGTTCGACGGATCGATGTAAGGATTGTTCTCGTCGGGCCAGCCGGTCCAGTAGGTCGTGTTGACCGGCATGTACAGGTAGTGCTGAACCAGCGGAATCCCCGGCAGCTCCTGAATCCAGATCTCCATCGCCTGGTGGTAGAGGCTCATGAACTTCGGATCGCTGGTTTGGAGATTGGCCAGCTGGTCGACGGTCTTGTCGAACGTCGCGTTCGTCCAGCGGTAGGGGCGCGACGCCGGCTGGCCGGTCGGGGCGCCCAGCTTGCTCTGGAAGAAGCTCAGGTTGGTGTACGGCTCGTTGACGCTCCCGCCGGTCCCGTCGAGGACGGCGTCGAAGTCGCCGGTCGCTTCGATCGTGCCGAAGTTCGTCGGCGATTTGAACGAGGCGTCGAAGCCGGCCTTGCGCAGCTGAGCGACGATCACCGGTGTGATGTCCAGGAAGAAGCTCGGCGAGAGCTGGATCACCATCGAGAGGCGCTTGCCGCCCTTCGCCCAGAAGCCGCCCTGGTCCTTGGCGTAGCCCTTGGACTGCATGATCTGGGCGGTCTTGTTCACATCGTAGGAGTAGATCGGGTACTTCTGGAAGACGTCCGACACCGCGTCAACGTACGGCTTCATCGCCGGGAAGAACGGCAGCGGGAGGTTGCTCTTCTGGCCCGCCCCGTGGTAACCGATCTGGACGACCTGATCACGATCGATCGCGTGGTTGACCGCCCAGCGGATATCCGGGTCGTTGAACGGGGGGCGCGAGTCGTTGAAGAACATCGACGTCGGCCAGTAGTCGAGGACGCCGTAGGGCGAGCCCTTCTGCCACATCTCGAGCTTGGGGTTGCGCGCCAGCGCCGCGAGCGCGTTCGCCGGCTGCAGATCGTGGGTGCAATCCACCTGATTGCTCGCCAGGAGCTCGATCCGCTTGTCGTCGAGAAGATTGGGCAGGTCGATGATCCGCAGCATCTTCGGCAGCGGACGGAAGCCGGTCTTGGCGCCCCACCAGTCGTCGCGCCGATCCCAGAACTTCTGGTCCGGGCTCGACAACGTCAGCTGCCAGGGACCGGTCACGATCGGCCAGCCCTTGCTCATATCGAAGTTGGTGAAGGTCGTCGGGTCCTGTCCCTTGAAGATGTGCTCCGGGACGATCACGACGCCCTGGTCCTCGTGGAACTCGAAGTAATTGAACATGAAGCGCGGGTTCGGCCCGGTCAGGGTGATCTTGGCGGTGTGGTCGTCGAGGGCCACTGCTTCCTTGACCCATTGCTTCATATCGACCGACCAGGTCAGCTTGGGGGAGTTGTCCTTGAGCATATTGATCGTGAAGGCGACGTCGTTGGCGGTGAACGGCTGGCCGTCGCTCCAGGTCACGCCGTTGCGAATCTTGATCGTCAGCTCGGTGGAGTCGTCGTTGTAGCTGTAGCTCTCGGCCTGCCAGGGAATCTCGCCGTTCTTGCACTCCATGCCGGGCGGACCGCAGACCGTGTCGGTCCAGTACGGGTTGTAGAGGTAGAGCGGCTCGAAGGCGAAGTGCCAGCCGCTGCGGGCGATACCGGGCAGGTGGGGATTCATGATCTGGACGTCGGCGAACTGGTTGACGGCGTCGGACTCGCTGAAGATCAACGTCTGGCTGCGCGGGATCTGCTTGGTCGCCTGAGGAGCGGCGACCGGCGTCGGTGACGAGGCCGGGGCCGCGGTCGGCTGCGCCGCCGCGGTGGGCTTCGGCGCCGCGGTCGCCGCGGCTGCTGGCGCGGCGGTGGGCGCCGGCGCGTTCGTGCCGCTCGACGCCGGGGTCGGACCGGCGGCCGGGGCGGACGACGAGCACGCGGCCAGCAGTACGCTGGCCCCGAGCCCGATCCCCGAGAACAGGACGCGACGACGCGAGATGGGCCTTGAATCAGTCGCCATGGGGCAATCCCTCCGATTTAAGTTGTTCGGTGGCCGCGAGAGTGCATCGGCAGCCCAACGTCGAAGAGTGCTGGGCGAACAGAATCAGTTCGAGCAGGTAATGAAAGCGGCAAGTGAGGATCGTCACGGAATGCTGGCCGGCCTCGCCGTGAATCCGATCCACAGTTCTTGCCGCCCGGGGGCACCGTCGATGAGCCCGTATCCAGTTGATTCGACATGTATACCGAGTGCCGCTGCCCCTGTCAAGCGCGGGAGCGGACCTGGATCCCTCTGGGCTTGTCCCCCGCCCGTCCCGTTGCCCGGGGCGGGGGACAAGCCCCCGCGCTACAAGCCGACCGTTAGTTAGGTCGGTCAACGGCAGGCGGATCCGCGGTAGAGGGTAGAAAGGGTTGGGGGTGAGGGAAGCCCTCCCCCCCGGCGCCGCGCGGAAAGATAGCCTCTCCCGGGGCGGGGCGCCTCGACTGAAGGCAGACCGCCCGGACCCCATTAGTGAAGCAGACCGAATTTGGGTCTGGCGTCCAGATGCCGTTGAGCAGGGAGCGCGGGCGTCTCGTCGCTCGGGTCTTGCGTATACAGGCGGGCGAGACGCCCGCGCTCCGGAAGCATCTCCCTCGCTCCCGCGTGGTATCCGCCGTACCTGCCATGGGAGAGACCGGCTTACCCCCGGTCGCCGAGCTCGTCGCCGGCCGGCCGTCCCAGCCGGACGACGATCTGGTGATTCCCTTCCTGGTCACCCAGGCCGATCGGCCCGACGGGCACGGACTGGCCATCGACCTCGATCGAGACGACGCCCCGGTTGACACTTTCCGGGTTGTCGACGACGATCCGGTAGGTGGCCGGGCCGCGCTTGAGGGTGATGGCGTACCCCGGCCAATCGCTGGGGATCACCGGATCGATCTCGAGGCAATCGCCCTGCAGGTGCAACCCCAGCACGTCCTCCAGCCAGACCCGGTAGAGCCAGCCGCTCGATCCGGTGTACCAGGTCCAGCCGCCACGTCCGACGCGTCCTTCGAGCGAATAGACGTCCGCGGCGACGACGTACGGCTC
>JAJPKB010000112.1 GCA_021323915.1 Chloroflexota bacterium
GCTGGCCGATCAGATCCTGTTCCAGCGCCAGGGCCTGGGTGTTGGTCAGACCGGTCGCTGGCACTTCTACCTCCGCGATTTCGCCGAACCACTGCGTCTTCTTGGGGTCTTTGATGTGTTCCCGGAGGCGCTCGAGCGCCTCGCCCTTTCCGACGTAGAGGACGGTTCCCTCGGCATCCTTGAGCACGTAGACGCTGGTGCCGCTGAGCTTGTCATGAGGCCCGATGACGGTGTAGGGCACGTCGTACCCGGTATGGAATTTCGCCTTGATGCGGCCCTCACCCTCGCCGACGCGTCCGGTGTGCAGCTCCTTGATCTTCGAGAGGCGCAGGTGCAGCAGTGCTAACCAATCCAGAGGATTGCTGCTCAGGTGAACGTTTCCCTGCTCGTCGACCGTGGTACCGGGGATCGGATTGATCGCGTTGGCGAGGGTCCGCAGTCCTTCACTAATGTCCTCGACCTTTCCGGCGATGCCCCGTTTCAGGCCCGGCCACATCGCGTGAAACTTTGGCGTCGAGTCGATCGAGAACGTCGTCGGCATGATGATGCCGTCCGGACGCGTGTAGAACGAATAGAAACGCCAATTCGACCGCTTCCACCAGGGTTCGTCGGGCAGGTAGTCCGCGGCCCGCAGGGCCTCGGCTTTGGTCTTGTGCACGTCGAAGATCGGAACGAAGTCGTGTGTATCGTCCTGGTCGACGTCCGAGAGGGGTACGCCCACTTTCTTCGGTTTCCCGTTTTCCTGCCAATCGAAGATGAAGGCGCCATTCCACAGCTGGTAGGTCACCCCTTCGAAGACGTTGTCGATGTAGCGCGGCGAATTGCGGGGATCCTCCTTCGACACGTCGGTCAGCGGCAGATCCTTCGCATCGCGCGCCAGTCCGACCCCGGTGTACCGAGTGATTTGCGCGCTCGGCCGTCCCATCGCGACCGCCGTCGCGGCCGTCCGCGCCTCTTGCTCGTGCGGCGCGGAGGGATCGAGCGCCGGCGCCGGGCCGCCGTGGCTCTGCTGCACGACGTGCGCGAGCTCGTGCGCCAACAGGCGCCGTCCAGCGAACGATTCCGACGATGGATGATGCCGACCCAGGACGACGTGGCGCCCGACGGTGTACGCCCGTGCTCCGAGCGCTTCCGCGGACTCGGCCGCCTTCGTATCGGCGTGGACGCGCACTCTGCTGAAATCGTGACCGAACCGCGCCCCCATGAACGCGCGCGTCGGCAGCTCCAGCGACTCGCCCGGCGCCTGGAGCGCTTCCTGGACGAGTCGTTCTGGCTGAGCGAGCGCTGCCATCCCGCTGAAATCGTACGCGAAGGATGAGAGACCCCGCGGGCCGGCCGAGGTCGCGCTCGACTGAGCCTGGTCCGAGGATACCCGGTGCGGGTGTTGACTCTTCTCGCGGTTGAAGGTTCGCATGGCCTCCCACCTCATCAGTTATCCATTCTCCAGCCTCTGGACGGTATAGCCTTCAGCCAGTCCCGGTCCCAATCGACGCCGAGGCCGGCCGCACCACCACCGCGTCGCTGGCGACCCGGCCCTCCTCGCAGACCAGCCCGATGCCGCCGGTCAGCAGCGGACGGTCCGAATCCCGAACCGCGAACGTCGGCGCGTCGTCGATCCACGCCGAGATCCGGTCGCCGACGACCCGCAGGGTCAGCCGGTGGGAGGCGCCGAGCTCCCAGGGGAAGGCGCGCTCGGCCAGCACGGCGATGGTATCGTCCAGCGCCTTCACCAGCCGGAGCCTGCTGTCGTCGCCGCGCAGCAGCGCGTAGTAGCGGCGCATCCCCTGCACCCGGGCGGCGAGGCCAGCTGCCTTCGCCAGGTGGGGGAGGAGGCGGTCGCGGTCGGTCTCGACGAACGCCTGGGCCTCCATCGCCGCCAGCACCCGGGCGGCGTGGACCGCCTCGCCGTCGTGGCTCACGCTCGCCGCGCGCCGGGCGAGGTCGGCGGCGCGGGCCGGGTCGCCCGGCGCCACCATCGCCCAGCCGTCGACGAAGATCTGGGCGCCGATCTGCTCGGCCACCACCGTGCCGTTGAGGGCGATCGATCCGCTGCGGGGCGCCTCGACGCCCTGCTTCAGCCGCAGGTAGGCGGTGTGCTCGGTCGAGTTGCCGAGTCCGCCCCACCAGAGGATCGTCCGGCGCTCGATCAGGTAGTTGAGCCAGGTCTGGCCGATCCGGGCCGGACTCAGGTCCGGATCGTTGCCGTGGTCGGGGAGGGCGCGGAGGAAGGTGAACGTCCCGCTGATGTCGTCGTCGGTCGTGACCAGGGGGCGCCCGAGCCGTTCATTGACATAATACCAGACCTCGCCCAGCTCGGCGGTGATCCGCTCGTAGGGCCAGCCCTCGAAGGGACGTCCGAGGTAGACGCCGATGATCTTGCCGAGCACGCCGGCGTAGACGCGCTCCGGATAGTCGGCTGGAGTAGCCATCGCGCTCCTCTCGTCGGGGGAAGGCTCGCGCCGCGGGGGCGGCGCGGTGCCGGTTGGGGCCAAGTATAGCGAGGGGGGCGGCGCGCGGGAAGACGTTTGGACCGCGAAGCGGGCGAAGCGACGCGTCTGGACGGGAGGATGCCCCGCGAAAGCCGGGGCATTGTCGGCGCCTGGTCGACGCCGAGGCCAGCCGCGGTCCAAACGCGACCGCTGGAGAAGCCGGCGCCATCGGTCCGTCGCCTTCGCTGCACAGAAACATCTGATTCTCCTACCTGGTCCGTGGTTCCCGCCACGAGCGGGGCCATGAGTCACGGTCCGCGCAGGGTATCGCGAGGAAACGTAGGTGCTCCTCTCGGAGCGCGGGCATCTCGCCCGTCCACGCTCCCGGGTTGGCTGCCTTCCCACGATTCCGCGGTGGACCCGTCCGCGCAGCGCACGTCGCGCGCCGCCCGGTTTTCGGTTAGACTCAGTCCTGATCGACCATCCCGCCTGGCCGGCCGCCGTCAGGCAACTGAAGAAGCGCGGCGTTGGAGAGAGCCAAGTGAAGGACGTTTGGAACACCTCGACCGAGGCGGGCAAGGGGCGCGAGGACCCGCCGGGGCCGCCCGAGGGGAATGGTGGCGGCGGAACGATTGGCATCCGCCCGTACCGCAGCGGCGACCAGGCGCGCATCCGGGCGCTGACCATCGAGGGCTTCGTGGGCGTCGCGGTCGAGCACGCCATCGAAGAGCACTGGCCCAACATCAGCCCGCTCGGCTGGGGCGAGCGGAAGTTTCTCGAGGTGGTAGCCGATCTCGAGGGACATCCCGAGACCTGCTTCGTTGCCGAGGCCGGGCGCAAGGTCGTAGGGTTCATCACGACCGAGATCTCCGAAGCGAAGAGCCAGGGTCACGTGCGCGACCTGGTCGTCGCCCGCGAGTGGCGGGGCGCTGGGATCGGCCGCCTTCTCCTGCATCACGCGCTGGATGCCTTCCGACGCCGGGGCGTGAAGATCGCCCGGATCGAGACGCTCAGCCACAACGAGGTCGGCGCACACCTGTACCCGAAGCTGGGCTTCCAGTTGATCGCGGTCCAGAACCACTACGCGATGCGCCTGGACGAGTGAGCGCCGTGGCGAGGGGGGATTCCGATGGCACTTCCGGAGATCATCGCGAGCGAAGCCGAGCTGGACGATTTTTTGGCCACGCCGACCGACGACCTGATCGAGGCGCTCGTGGCCCTCGGGGGAGACCTGTTGATCCTGGGTGTTGGCGGGAAGATGGGGCCGTCGCTGGCGAGGCTGGCCCGACGGGCGATCGACCGGGCAGGGTCGCGCCAGCGGGTGATCGGCGTCTCGCGCTTCACGGATCCGAAGGTGGCGGAACGACTAGGCGCGGCCGGGGTCGAGACGATTTCTCGCGATCTGCTGGACGATGGCGCGCTCGACAGCCTCCCCGACGCGCCCAACGTGATCTTCATGGCCGGCCGCAAGTTCGGCTCGACCGGCGCCGAGGATCTCACCTGGGCGATGAACGCCGACCTGCCGGCCCGGGTCGCGCGACGCTACCGCCGCGCGCGCCTGGTCGTCTTCTCCACCGGCAACGTCTATCCGCTGGTCCCGGTCGTCTCGGGAGGGGCGACCGAGGACCAGCCGGTTGGCCCGGTCGGCGAGTACGCCCAGTCCTGCCTCGGGCGCGAGCGCCTGGTCACCTACGTCTCGCGCCGCCACGAAACGCCGATGACGATCATTCGGCTGAACTACGCCATCGACCTGCGCTACGGCATCCTGCAGGACGTGGCGGGGAAAGTCTGGCGCAACGAGCCGGTCGACCTGACGATGGGCAACGTGAACGTGATCTGGCAGGGCGATGCGAACCGGATGGCCTTGCGCGCGCTGGCGATCACCGCTAGCCCGCCGACGGTGCTCAACGTCACCGGGCCCGAGACCGTCTCGGTGCGCCAGCTCGCGCGTCGCTTCGGCGAGCTCCTCGGATTCGCGCCGTCGTTCGTCGGCGCGGAGGCGAGCACCGCGCTGCTCAGCAACGCCGCGCGAGCCTATCAGCTCTTCGGCTACCCGCGGGTCTCGCTCGAGACGATGGTGCGCTGGGTGGCCCACTGGGTGAAGATCGGCGGCCCATTGCTGAACAAACCCACCCACTTCGAGGCGCGCGATGGGCGGTTTTGACCGCGAAGCGCCCCTATCCGGAGCGGAGTTACCCCCGGTTAACCCGAGCTTAACCGGTCGGGCATACGCTCTCGTGCAAGATCGAGCATCGTGGAGGAAAGCCATGGAGAAGCGCGCGCTACGTCAATTACCGACCTGGCGGCGCGTCCCATCCCGATCGACCACGTCGGGCGCGCTCTCCGCGGTCTTGGACGACCAGCGCGCGCCGCTCCTTGCCCTGCAGGGGGCCGTCGGCAACCAGGCCGTTCAGCGGCTTGCCGAGAGAGGTCGGCTAGCCGGGACGCTGGCGTCGATCCGGGCGGGACTGGGAAACCAGGCTCTTCAGCGGGCGCTGGCCGACGACGGGCCGGGCGGGCCGCTCGTGGATGGCGCCTCGGTCGCGGCTCCCGCGCTCCAGCGGGTGAAGACGCCCGAAGAGCGCGCGAAGAAGCAGCGACGCGTCGCCGGCGCCCAGGTCGTGATCGGCGAATTGAAGGACAAGCTGAAGGGCGGCCTCAAGAGCCACATCTTCGATGCGACGCCGGTCGGCGGCGGCGCGCCGGACAAAAACGATCCGACCGGTCTGCACGCCTACAAGAACGGCAAGCTGCCGGACTTCGTGTCGGTTCAGGCCACCGAGGGCTCGACCAGCAAAGTCCACCAGATCACCTGGAAGCACAAGCAGGGCAGCGGGACCAAGGCGAGCACGATGTTCCCCAGCTGGATGCCGGCCGACCACGTCGCCACGCTGATCGCCCTGCGGTTCCCCGAGGACACCGGCGTCGTCTCCGAGAAGATCGAGCTCACCGAGCTAGCCGTCCCGAAAGAGGACGTGAAGACCTACATCCAGCACGGAATGGACATAACAATCGCGAAGAGCGGCGACACGGTCTACCCGACGATGTAGGGAGCCCCGCGCGTGGCTTCCCCGGCCCGCGGCGCCGTGATAGACTGGTAATCAGGCAGGGAAGCCTGCCAATCGTCGCGTCATGGCGCGACCCGTCCACGCTTCCGGCGTCGCGCTGAACGTTGCCGCGCGACGAGCAGCAATGGAGGACGAGGTGAGCCAGCTCGCGCGACCCTTGCCAGCCCAGCCGGCGATCGACTCCGCCGATTTCGATCGGCTGCGCGACCTGATCGCGGCCAAGCCCGACGAAGAGCGCTGGGCGGCCATCCCCTGGGAGACCGACCTCTGGGCGGCGCGCCGGCGCGCCGAACAGGCGAACAAGCCGATCTTCATGTGGGCGATGAACGGCAATCCCCTCGGCTGTGTCTGAAACAACGGCGTCGCGAGCCGTGCGCTCGCTTTCTCCGATCCCGAGGTCATTCGGGTGGTCACCGACCGGTTCGTACCGGTTGCCGAGAACTGCTCTCCGCTGCAGCACGCCCAGCAAGACGCGAAGGGCGAGTATTTTCGCCTGATCGCTGAGCAAGGCCACTACGCCGGTCGGACCATCCCCAGCACCAGCCGCCAGGGCCTCTACGCCTTCAAGGCCGATGGAACGTTGCTCGCCTCGATCAACACCCGCGAGGCCCGACCGCTCCTGGATATGATCGAGCAGGCGCTCGAGCGTTGGGACCGGAACCCCGAGACCGCGAAGGGCGCCCCCGAGACCTACGAGCCGGACCCTCGCTTCCGCTCGCGCTATCCGGAGGGCGGGCTGATTCTCCTGACCACCACTCGCGATCTGCCACGCGTGGTCGATACTCGACCGGACGATCTGCGCCGCCGCGCGTTCAATCACGACTACGCCTGGTTCACCCGCGAGGAGGCGGTGTCGATCGTACCGTCCGATCCCCGGATTGGTCAGCGGGCGCCGCTGCCCGACCCGATCACTCGCCGGATCGCCCGCTTCCACCTGGTGGATAGCACCCGTGGTGAGACCCCGGCCTGGCGCCCCGAGCACGTCGAGGTCGCCGACCTGACCGTCGAAGTCACCGGGCTGGCCGGCTCCGCGGTCGAGCTGCGGCTGCACGGACGCGTCCGCAACCACGCGCATGGCGACTGGCCAGTCAAGGGCTTTCAGCCGCCGGAGCCCGATCAGGATCGTGGCTATGACGCGCAGCTGCTCGGCTATCTGACCTACGATCGTACGCGGGCGGCCTTCACGCGCTTCGAGGTGGTCGCGGCCGGCACGCGCTGGGGCGGGACCGAGTATAACGGCCGTTTCGACGATCTGGCGCCAGCGCCCATGGGGGTGCTCTTCGAGCTGGCCGGCACCCTCCCCCGCGATCGCACGCCACCACACGCGAACCTCGCGGAATACTTCTAATCGCGGCGGAAGGAGGCAGGCAGTGGCCGGACTGATCCTCGAGCACGTGACCAAGCTGTTTAACGACCGGAGCCGGGGCGAGGTGGCGGCGGTGCGCGACGCCACCTTCGACGTGAAGGACGGGGAGTTCGTCGTGTTCCTCGGGCCCTCCGGCTGCGGGAAGACGACTTCGCTCCGAATGATCGCCGGCCTGGAAACTCAGACCTCCGGTAACATCTTTATCGGCGAGCGACTGGTCAATCGGCTCCCGGCCCGTGCCCGCGACATCGCGATGGTCTTTCAGGACTACGCCCTCTACCCGCACATGTCGGTGCGCGATAACCTGAGCTTCGGCCTGCGCAACCTCCACGTGCCCACCAAACAAATCGATCGCGAGGTCGACCGAGTCGCCGAGATGCTCCAGATCGACGCGCTGTTGAATCGCAAGCCACGCGAGCTATCCGGCGGCCAGCGCCAACGGGTCGCGCTCGGCCGGGCGATTGTTCGAGCCCCGCAGGTCTTCCTCTTCGACGAGCCCCTCTCCAACCTCGATGCCAAGCTGCGCGTTCAGATGCGGGTCGAGCTGCTCGAGCTGCACGGCAAGCTGAGCACGACGACGATCTACGTCACCCACGATCAGGTGGAAGCGATGACGCTCGGCCAGAGGATCGTCGCGCTGAACCACGGCGTCATCCCGCAGATCGCTCCGCCGGCCCGGATCTACGACCACCCGAATAACATGTTCGTTGCTCAGTTCATCGGCTCCCCGCCGATGAACCTGGCCTTTGGTCGCCTCGAGGCAGCCAATGTCTTCGCCGGCGAGGGATTCACCATTCGCCTCGCTCCCGCCTTCGCGGCGCAGCACTCCCAATGGCTCGGTCGGGAGCTCTACCTGGGCATCCGGCCGGAAGATATCCGGAAGGTGCGATCGGGCGAGACACCGGACGTGCAGACGACGGCGAAGGTGATGGAATACCTCGGCTCGGAGGCCATCGCGTACTTCAGCCTTGGCAAAGAGACCTGGACCGCCCGTCTGGCGCCGGACACGCGGGTCCAGCCGCGCGAGCAACTCGACCTGGCGTGCGACTTCAAGCGCGCCGCCTTCTTCGATCCCCAGACCCAGCAGCGAATCACGCCCTGACGGCCGCGAATCGAGACGGTAGAAGAGAGAAGCGCGCCAGCGGGCGTCTGCCACCGTCTCTCGTCTCGATTCGACCATCTCCGTCGTATCTAAGGTTTTGCATCAGCGCTATTGAATCCGCCGCGACCAGGGATGTATACTCAGCTCATTCAGGGAGGTTCTCGAGCGGGCGCGTGGTGCGTCGGACGGGAGAACCAGGAGGAGTGAGACGATGGTGCACGCGCAGCGGCTGACCCGACGGGCATTCACCCGGGTTGTCGCGGCGGCGGGGATGGGGGTCGCGATCGCGCCGCTGGTCGCGGCGTGCAGCTCGGCTGCCACGCCTGCTCCGACGGCGGCGGCGTCCCAATCGCCTGCCGCGTCCGCCCCGAGCCCGACGACCGGCCCCGCAGCCCAGGCGGCGACAACCAGCACCCAGAAATTCACCCTCGGATTCTGGACCTGGCCCCAGGGCAACCACTACGAAGACAACTTGAAGCTGCTGATCAAGGACTTCCAGGTCAAATACCCGAACGTCGACGTGAAGTACGAGTTCCTCACCTGGACCGATGGCAGCCAGAAAGTCACGGTTCAGCTCGCCGCGGGCACCCCGCCGGATACCATGTTCTCGTACTTCAGTCCTAGCTGGATCAACACTGGCTACGTTCAGCCCGTCGACGGGTACCTGACCGCCGAGGATCGGACCGACTTCGGCGACACCACCCTGGCTGCCTACACCTACAAGGGCAAGGTGTACGGCTTCCCGATCTGGAAGCAGCTCTGGAACGTCTCGGGCAATCAGGCGCTGCTCGAAGCGGGCAACGTGAATTGGCAGGACATCCAGGCGAAGGGCTGGACCTTCGACGATTTCGCGACCGCCGCCAAGGCGCTTACCCTACCGACCGGGAAGGCGAGTCTGCCGCAGTGGGGGCTGGTCTTTAACGGCACCTGGAGCAACGGCGGGCTGCCCGAGATGTGGCAGCTCTGGAACCAGAACAGCGGCATCGACTATGTCCTGGACGGGAACGGGAAGTTCCTCTACGCCGATCCGGCCGCCCTGGACAATCTGAAGCGCATCGTCAGCTACTACAAGACCCTCAAGATCTCTCCGCCGGATAACCCGGCCTTCCAGACCACCAAGATGCAGCAGTACTTCGACTCCTGGCAGGCGGCGATGATCTGCCGCTCCGGTCCCTACATCATCACCAACGAGCAGAAGCTGGCGAGCGACATCAAGGCCGGCAAGACGAAGGGCACGCCGATCGACCCGATCCTCCTCCCCTTCCCGCACCTCGACGGGAAGAAGGAGGCGACGCCCGGCTCGGTCCCGGCCCACGTCTGGTACAAGGGCAAGCAAGATAAGGGCGAGGCCTTCTACGCCGCGGCGGTCGACTTCATCCGAACGCTCTCGGACACCAAGGCCGACGCGCTCTGGGCGTCCGATCTCTACGAGGCGCCGGCCCGGGCCTCGTCCGTCAAGTACGCGGCCGATAACAAGCTGATGGATACGAACAGCCCCAACATGAAATTCTTCGCGGCCTACTTCGACCGGGCAAACGTGCCCCAGCTCGTGCTCGACGAGAATCTGCAAAAGAAGCAGGCAAAGATCCAGACCGACGCGATTCAGCCGAACTACGAGGCGGTCCTGCTTGGTAAGACCTCGCCCGACGACGGCTTCAACGCGATGGTTACCAAGGCCAACGAGATTCTGAAGGCATCCAGCTGACGGATGCCGCGCGCTGAGCACGAACTGGCCTCGTAGCCCGTCAGGGCGGGGGCGTGGGGGTATCCCCCATCACCTCGGTTTCTATCCGGGGCGGGGTTGAGGAGTGCTAACCCCGCGAAGCTGGATTGACCGAGAATTAGTCATCAACCGAGGGAAGCGCATGGCGGAACGGGTTGCCCTTCCACCTACCAGGTCCGGCGAGGTTGAATCCCGGGCCTTTCGCGAGCGCCTGGACGATTTCCGACAGCGCTATCTTTGGCCCTACCTGTTCATCGCGCCGATGATCATCCTGATCGCGATCTTTCTGTTCTTTCCGCTGGTCGACGCGCTGATCATCAGCTTCCAGAAGATTGGCATCGCCCGCGACGAGGCAACCCAGTGGGTGGGAATCGCCAACTTCGTCAGCACCGTTACCGACTCGGTCTGGCAGCGCGCCCTGCTGAACACCTTCATCTTCACCGTTGTCACCGTCGGCGCCGACCTGATCCTCTCGCTCTTCCTCGCCTGGCTGATCTTCCCGCTCAGCTCGAGCGCCCAGAGCTTCTTCAAGGCCTGCTACTACCTGCCGGTTCACATCGGTGGGATCATGGTGGCCCTGGTCTGGTACTGGATGTTCGATCCCACCGAGGGCGTCCTGAACTACCTGATCGGCCTGGTCGGCGTTCCCCATCAGAACTGGATCGCCGATCCGAGCTTCGCCTTGCAGTCCCTGATGCTGATCCCGATCCTGAGCGGCCACGGCGCCGGCGTCATTCTCTACCTCGCCGCGATGGGCGCGATCCCCAAAACCCTGTATGAGGCGGCCGAGATCGACGCGGCGTCGGCGTGGTCCAAGCTGAAGAACGTGACCTGGCCTTTACTCAAGCCCACGACCCTCTACGTCGTCATCACCGGGACGATTGGCTCGTTTCAGGTGTTCGATCTGATCTACGTTTTAACCCGGGGCGGGCCCGACTTCGCCACCGTCACCCTGGTCTATCTGGTCTATCAGGTCGCGTTCGAGCAGTACTCGTTCGGGCTGGCGTCGGCGCAGGCGTTCGTCCTGGCGGCGATCATCGTCGTCCTGTCGCTCGCCCAGTTCCGCTTTCTCGCGACCGATGTGGAGTATTAGCGATGGGAACGGAATCCGTCGCTCAACCCCTGACCCCGGCGCCGGTCGCCGAGCGCGCGTCGGTCGCCTGGCCGATCGTGCGTGGCACGGTGAAGGGGGTCGTCTACGCGGTTCTGATCGTCTGGGCGCTGGTTTCGCTGCTGCCGGTCTACTGGATGATCACCACCTCGATCAAGGCGTCGACGGTGATGGTCCAGATTCCCCCGGAGTGGATTCCTAACCCGGTCAGCTTCGACAGCTACCAGACGTTGTTGCAGCACTCCGACCTGCCCCGCTGGTTCCTGAACACCGCGTTCGTCTCGACGGTGGTGACGATCGGAACGGTGATCGTCAACGCCCTGGCGGCGTACCCGTTCGCCAAGCTCCGTTTCCCGGGCGACCGGGCCATCTTCTGGTTGCTGTTGTCGTTGATTATGGTGCCCTATGTCGTCGTCTGGGTGCCGCTCTTCATTCTGGTCTCGAGCCTGGGGCTGCTCGACACCTACTGGATTCTGATCGTCCCCGGGTTCGCCAGCGTCTGGAACTTCTTTCTTTTCAAGCAGTTCATGCAGACCCTGCCCTCGACGCTGATCGACGCCGCGCGGATCGACGCCTGCACCGAGCTGGGCATCTTCTGGAAGGTGATTCTCCCGCTGTCCAAGCCGGCGATCGCGGTGGTGGCGATTTTCAGCTTCGTCTACCAGTGGAACAGCTTCTTCTGGTGGCTGCTTTTCACCAACTCCAGCGACATGCGCAATCTCTCGGTGGGCCTGGCCCAGTACCGGTACCAGAATCTGATCGACTACGGCCCGCTCATGGCCGGGGCGACGGTCTCGGCGGTGCCGGTCATCATCATCTTCTTGCTCTTCCAGCGCTACTTCATGGAAGGGCTGACCGTTGGTGCGCTGAAAGGGTGAGCGGGCCGGGCCGAACGCCGCGGGGCGCCGGTAGCGGGTTCCGGCAGGGCTGCAATCCCCTGACCGCGTCGGTCCTCCTCGGCGCGGCCGGTGGCTACCTCGCCCTGTCCTCGACCTGCACCGGGATGAGCCCGCGCTGCCTCCTGATCCTGGTTGCCGGTTACGTCGCCGGCGCCATGATCGGCCACTTCGCGGTCGTGCTCCTCGGCCGGGCGATCGGCCCCTGGTGGACCGAGTGACGGTTAGAGTAGCGGGTATCGTCCGGGGCCAAGCCGCGGCTGATCGTGCCGGGCGACGGAGTACAGCCTTTTCACCAGCATCTTTGGCAGTCTTGAGCTATTTTTGTGATAGGAGCGTCTCGGTGGCTGGCCAAAGTGGCGCCACGAGTTCGGCAAAAGCGCTTCTGGAGGGATTTAGTGACGGCAGCCAGTGTGGACCGGGCCAACCAATCACTACTCGTGTCCTTCCGGGCGATGCCGGTATGGCATCAGGTCGTTTACGCCGTCGGAGTGGTCGCTTCAGCGGCACTATTGATCGCGGCCTGGCAGCCGCGGATGGCGCTCCCTTTGGATAAAACCGAGGTGCTTGCCTTCGTTACCGGTGCGTGGTCGGTATGGCTTGCGGCGCGGCAACATCTGGAATTGGCCAATTGGCATTGCCAACTCAAGGACGGTCGGGGCTGATCCCAAGCGGGGTCTCGATGCGAAGTCGGGGGAAATACGTCTGGTAGTAGCCCGGATCGCGCGTGAGCAGTCGGTCGGCCTGGACCAGGGCATGAGCGCCGATCAGGAAATCCGGGATCAGGTGCTGCCGTCAGGCGATCGGCGCCTGGCAAGACGGGCAGATGACACCGGCACGGGCTCCGCAGCGGGGACATTGCACCTCCTGGCCCCGGCGGCGCGCGTACCCCAGCCAGGCCTCGCCCGCCCGCCAGAGCGCCTCGCTGGAAAAGCTGTCGACTCGAAGCCCCAGATCGTGGAGGAATTGCTCGAGCTGATCTCCCTGACCGAAGCCGGCGGCGAGCTCGCTGTAGACGATCGGGCACAGGACGAGCGATCCCTCGCCAACTGCCAGGTCAAGCGCCCGGCGGGCGGCGGAGGCCAGGAGTGGCTCGCCACCAAGCAGATCGAGCAACACATTGGTGTCGACCGCTGTCGTCATTCCGCCTCGTCCTCCCGCGGCGATCGTTCACCCCGCAGCGCGCCCAGCATGTCGTCGACCGAGTCGAACGGGAGCTTTCCCCGGAGGAACCCTTGCCAGCGGTCGAACGCCTCGGCGGGGACACGGCGTCGGAGGATCGCTCGCCCGGCTTCGATCGTGAACTCGACCTGGGAACCCGGCGCCAGACCGAGGGCATCGCGAACGTCCTTGGGAATCGTGATCTGGCCCTTGCGGGTGACGGTTGCCATACCAACTGCTCCTCACTTGAAGTGTAAGGCTCGTGAGGCAAGGCGTCAATGGCGATACCGCGCTCGATTCCGACCCGCGGCGCTGGTCGATGACGACGCCCCGGGCCGCTATAATAGGCCGCGTCGAACGAAAGACTGGCGCGCCCGCGGCGGCCCATCGGACCGGCGGGGCGTCGAAGGAGTAGACGGTGATCGAGAACACGATTCTGAAGAAGAACCGCCAGGGGCTGAAGGCGCTGGTCTTCGCGCTGCCGTTTCCCTCGACCGAGCTGGTCGAGCTGGCGGCGCGGGCCGGCTTCGACGCGATCAACCTCGACGGCGAGCACGGCGTCTTCACCCCGGCCTCGGTCGACCTGACCTGCCGGGTCGCGAACGGCTACGGCATGTCGGTCACCGCCCGGGTCCCGAGCATCGATCCCTACATGATCAACCTCTGGCTCGATCGCGGCATCCAGGGCATCCTCGGACCCCACGTCGAGACCGGCGAAGAGGCCCAGCGCCTCGCCGACGCCTGCCTCTTCCCGCCGGACGGCCGCCGCTCCTGGGGCGGCTGGCGCGGCACCGAGTTCAACGAGGACGGCTACCTGAGCGAGAAGTTCGGCGGCAAGCTCGGCTACATGCGCTGGGCCAACGCGAACATGATCGTCTCCGCCCAGATCGAGTCGAAGAGAGCGTTCGACAACCTCGACGCTATCCTCGCCGTCAAGGGATTGACCGCCATCGCCGGCGGCCCGAACGACTTCGCCGCCTCGCTCGGCCACCCCGGCGAGCCGGACCATCCCGACCGGCAGCGCCTCACCCGCGAGGCGGACGAGCTCGCCCGCCAGGCCGGCAAGCGGGCCGGCGGCGACATGAGCGTGACCCTGGGCATCCAGGAAATGATGCTCGGCGCCGGCCGCGAGTTCGTCCACCGACACGCCGGCGACAAGCTCGGCGGTTAGCGAGCGCTCAGCCCGGACCCCTGCGGCAAAACTGTCCGCAGATGAAGGGTGACGGTCCGGAACGCGCGAAACCGCGGCCAGAGCCAGACCCTCACCCTCGCCCTCTCCCCCTGGGAGAGGAAAATCAAGCCCGGCTGCCAGCTCGATTATGATGCTCACCGTCCTGAGAGGGTGTCTGACAAGGAGGCGGTCGCACCGACCAAAGCCGTAGGGCAGGGGGCGGTTGAGGGGTGGGGGCGGGGGAGCTTGTCTCCTGCCCGTGCCCGGTTGGCCGGGGCAGCGAGGACGGGCAGGAGACAAGCTCCCACCCCACTCCCCGGCC
>JAJPKB010000344.1 GCA_021323915.1 Chloroflexota bacterium
ATGGCCCGGACGCTCTCGATGATGTCACCGGTGGCCAGAGCGATGTGCTGCACGCCCGGACCGCCGTAGAACTCGAGGAACTCCTCGATCTGCGACCGTCGACGGCCGTGCGCCGGCTCGTTGATCGGGAACTTGATCCGGCCGCGGCCGTCGGCGACGACCTTGGACATCAGGGCCGAATACTCGGTGCTGATATCCTTGTCGTCGAAGCTGGCCAGCAGAGAGAAGCCCATGATGTTGCTGTAGTAATCGACCCAGTCGCCCATCCTGCCCTCTTCAACGTTGGCGACGATGTGGTCGATCGCCTTCAGGCCGACCGGATGGAAGGTACGGGGGCTGTAGCGGTCCGGGTCCATCGGCCGGTACCCCGGCGCGAAGACGCCGTTGTACCGGGACCGGTTGACGAAGATGTGCGTGGTATCGCCGTAGGCGTGGATCTCGGCGAACTCGTAGACCCCGAACTCATCCTCGATGGAGCGAGGCGGCGTCGCGGGCCGCGCGCCTCGCGAGACGGCCGTCTCGAACGCCTGGCCGACGTCCTCGACTTCCAGCGCGATCGACTGGACACCGTCGCCGTGCCGCACGAGCCGGTCGGCGTCCGGATGATCGGGGCGCAAGGGTGAGGCCAGGACGAAGGTAATATGGCCTTGGCGGAGGACATACCCCGCCTCATGCCGGACGCCGGTTTCGAGCCCGGCGTAAGCGACCACGTCGAACCCGAAGGCATTGCGGTAGAAGTAGGCGGACTGGCGCGCATTGCCCACGAACATCCGGACGTGGTCGATGCGCTTCAGCGCCATCGCGTCGCTGGACATGGCTGCACTCTCCTGGCGGGTCGGACGCGACTCGCGGTGATCAACCGGTCACGCCGCTCCGCCGGTCGTATTCCAGGCCGTCCCAGAAGCCGGCGATCGCGTCGAGTACCTCGCGGGCGCCCTGGAAGAACTTGCCCTCATCGAACCGCGGGTCGAAGAAGACGGTTTCCAGCTCCTCCATGGTGTGGCCGGCGTGCTGGGCCTCGACCCGGTTGTGCCAGGTGAAGAAGGCGACCTTGAGCCGGGGGAGCCGGGTCGACTTGATGTGGAGTAGCCCGTCCTCGAGCTCCTGCCAGAAGCCGGCGGCGGCCCAGTTCTCGACGGCGAAGCTCGCACCTTCGGCGATCCGATCGTCCTCGCTGCCGTAGAGGCGCTGGAGCTCGTCGCAGAAGTGCAGGGTATAGTCCCGCCCGTGGCGCCGCTTGCCCATGTCGTCGAAGCCCAGGCCGAGCGCCTCGCCGACGGCCAGCAGCCATTCGAAGTGCGCGGCGCGGAAGCGGAAGAGGCCGCCGTCGACCGTGCCTTCGGTGCTGACCAGATCGGGGTCGCCTTCGCGATCCTTGGCGTCCTCGTCCGCGTCCCCGCGGGCCGGGGCGGCCTGCTGGCCATCGGTCCGTCGGTAGATCACGCCCAGCTCGTTCATGAGGATCTCTTTCGCCGCGCGGGCCTGGTGGAGCGTCGGGGCGTTGATGACTCGCAGCAGGGCGGCGACCAGGAACTGGTTCGAGAAGACCGAGAACTGACGGACGAAGTGGGCGAGCTCGGCGTCCGTCGCCCGCCCGTCGCGGAACCATCGGGTGTAGGCGTTGTCCGTGATGATCCGGTGGTGGAGCAGGTCGCGCTCGACCCGGTCGAGGAACTCGCCGAAGGCCTCGACCTGCCCATCGGTCAACTCGCCGCTCCGGAGCCGTTCCTCGATGCGTGGAGAGATCAAGCCGTGATGCGTGGCCGTCGCCATGAGGCACCCCCAGGTGATGTGGGAATGGAACGGGGGACTGGTCTGAGCAATTATACCCGCCTCCCGCGGCGGGTCGACTCTTAGACCCACCCGTGCCGCTTGCGCAGCCACCATTCGAGGGTCAACAGCGCGGTGAAGATCAGCAGGAACGGCCAATTGTCCCAGACCCGGTGCTCCTGATAGGTGACGGACTCGGTGTATCCCGAGCGGTCGAGCCCCTTGAGGTAGGTGCCCAGGCGCTCGGGCGGGACCGACTCGCCGTCGGTGATCTGGGCGATCTGGCGGGCCAGGTTGAGGTCGGCCGATGGGTTCTCGAGCTCGCGGTCGTCCTGGTAGACGAGGAAGCGGGCGGTGTCGCGGCCGATCTCCTGGCCGTCCTTCTTGCCGACCACCGTGACCGCGTAGTTGCCCGGCTGGCCCACCTTCTCCACGGCGTAGATCGAGCCCTTGCCCTCATCGCCCTGGTTGTACACGTCGACCGGCGAGGAGACGGGGGGATCGGCCTTCTCCCGCTCGACCTTGGCCTCGTATCTCACGCCGGCGATCGGCGCCCCCTTGGAGTCGTGCGCCGTGGCGGTCAGCTCGATCTTCTCGCCGACGGCCATCCGGCGGGCGCTGAGCGCCACCTTCACCTTGTTGTCGCCCTCGTTCTCCTTGTGCGAGAGCCAGAAGACGACCTGTCGCCAGAACTTGCGGTGCGCCAGCCGGCTCTCCTCCCCGGAGCGGTACCAGACCCAGGTGTCCCCGCCGTAGGCGATCGACCGCCCCTGGCCGACGTCCATGCTGACCATCAGCGGCTCGGGATTCGGCGCGGGGGTCTCCGCCAGGATCTTGCCGCCCAGCTTCACGTCGCTGAACCGGTTGGTCCCCAGGATCGGCTTCATCTGGTCCCAGATCCGCGCGGTCTCGGCCCGGTTGGCGCCGACCTGGAGGACGTAGCTGTCGAGGCCCTGGGGATTGGGCACGAACTTGATGCCCCCCTCCGGCTCGTACTGGCCGTCGCCGGGGTGGATCTGCACGGGGAGGACGTCCGCCAGCGGCGTATCGGCCCATCCCCCCTCGCCGAAGCTGGAGTGGCCCCCGAGCATCATCAGGCCCGCCCCCTTGCGGACCGACTCGGCCAGCAGGCGCTGCTGCTTGGGGGTCAGGAAGTCGGCGGGCAAGTCGCTGAGGATGTAGGCGTTGTACCGCCCCGGCGCGAACTCGGCGTCGTCGACCGCCCCTCGATCCCCCTCCGCCTTCGCCTTGATCACCATGCCCTGGACGTGGATGTCCTGCGAGGTGGCGATCGAGAGCATCATGTACTTGTAGTCCCAGGTGAAGTTGGAGCCCTGGAGGAACAGCACGTTCAGCCCGCCGCTGAGGACCGTGACGAAGGTGCTGATCCGGTTGTTGGACTTGAGCAGCTCCCCGTCCTGGGGGGCGACCCGGAGCGTGATCTGCTTCTCGCCCGGGGTCTGCGGCGTATACTTGATCCCCGCGAGGGGCACGATGCCCGTGCCGTCGGGGACCTTCACCTTGGCATGGGCCACGGGCACGGGGATGTCCTCGACGAGGAGCTCGACGTCGAGCGTCCGGTTGGCGAAGCCGCGGGCCACGAGCGTGCCCTTGACCTCCAGCTCGTTCTTCACGAAGACCGTGGGACCGGCGACGATGTCCCGCAGCATGACGTCGCGCGAGCCGGCGCCGGCGTTCTCGGTCCCGAGGCCGACCGTGACGACCGGGATGCCGCTGGCCTTCATCTGGCGCGCCGCCACCATCGGGTTGATCCCGGCGTTCGACGAGAAGTCCGAGAGCATGATGACCCGCGCCGTCCGCCGGGACGCCTGCTCCTGGCGCTTCCGGATCTCCAGCAGCGCCGAGCCCACCGCCGAGGCCCGCCCCTTGGGCTCGGCCTTGGCGGTCAGGTCGCTGTCCTTCGGCTCCTCGACGGCCGAGTCGAACGCGTAGAACTTCGACTCGAGTTCCGGCGCCAGCTTCTTGGCCTCCTCCTTGGCCTGCTCCAGGATGTCGGCGGCGACCGCCCAGCGCGTCTTGCCGCCCACCTCGTCGCTGAGGCTCATGCTGGTGCTGCGATCGACCAGGAAGATCAGCGAGGCCTGCTGCCGCTCCTTCGCCTTCAGGGCGACGGTGGGCCGCAGCGCGGCCATCAGGCACAGCAGGATCGCCAGCAGGCGCAGGCC
>JAJPKB010000173.1 GCA_021323915.1 Chloroflexota bacterium
CTGGACATCGGCTTCGACTCCGATCCCCCGGAGCTGCCGGCTGATCTCCTGGGCGGTTCGGATCCGATCCGGCTCGTTCACCGCGAGCAGGACGAACCGGAAGGGCTTCCCATCCTTCTCCCGGATCCCGCCGGCGCTGGGCAGCACCCAGCCCGCTTGATCCAAGAGGTGACCGGCCTGGGTGGGATCGTAGGTGTAGGCGTTCGATTGGGGAACGAACGCCCACGACTCGGGCATGATCGGCCCCGCCGCCGGTACTCCTTCGCCGCCGATCGCCGCCTGGATGACCTTGCTTCGGTCGATCGCCAGGTCGAGCGCCCGCCGCACCACGTCGTCGGCGAACGGCGGCGCCTGGGTGTTCAACATCATCAGATTCAGCTTGGCGTATTCCGGCTCCTGCTGGAGGGTGACCCGCGGATCGTTCGCCAGCTCGAGCACGTGATCGGGCGGAATGCCGCCAAGTCCCTCGATATCTCCCCGGTGGAGAGCGTCGAGCGCCGACTGGAAGCTATCGAAGTACTGGAAAGTGATCCCGGCCAGGTACGGCTTCTGGCCGTTGTAGTGAGGATTCGGCTCGAGCACGATCTGTTGAAGCGACGCGCTCTTGACCTGGAACGGGCCAGTGCCGATCGGGTGGGCGTTGAAGGGACTGCTCAACAGGGCGCGGCCGGTCACTCCGCGCAGCAGGTGCACCGGAAGTAGACCCTGGGTGGTGTATTCGAGAAACGGCGCGTAGGGCTGGGTAAGGGTGAACTGGACGGTCCTGGGATCGACCTCGGTCACCTTCACCGACTGCCAGAGGCGCGCGATCTCGGGGCTGCCCGGAAATGCCGGCGATTGGATCTGGCCGATCGTGAAGACGACGTCGGCAGCGGTGACCGGTTGACCATCCTGCCAGACGGCATCGCCCAGGTGGAACGTGTAGACTTTTCCATCCGGGCTGATCGACCAGTCCTTCGCCAGGTCCGGAACGACGCTGCCGTCCGGCGACAGGCGGGTCAGCCCGCTGAAGACGAGCGAGACGACGTCCTTGTCGGCGTCGTTGAAAGGAGAGAGCAGGGGATCGAGGTAGGTCGGATGGCCGACCACCCCCTCGACGTAGACACCGCCGGCCGCCGGCACCTCGGCGCCGCTCGTCGGCCCGTTCAGGGTGAGCAGGATGACCGCGACCAGAGCCAGGCTAAGGCCGGCGATCAGCAGATGCCGGCTCGCACGCCACGGCGGCACCGGTCAGGGAGTCTTGGCGACGACCACGCTCAGGACCGAAACGATCACGAACACCACCGCCAGCACGATCGTCAATTGAAACAGGGTCTTCTCGACCCCGCGGCGGGTTCGGAACACCGAGGAGTCGCTGTTGAACGTGCCGTCAAATCCGGCGCCACGCGACTGAACCAGCAGAACCAGGATCAGAACGATCGAGATGATAATCTCGACGATGTTGAAGGCTGTAACCACCGCGCGCCGCGACCTCCTCTCGCTGACACGCGATTATAACACGTACGACGCGTGAACGCACGGGTGGATGGGGCAGCGTTCGGCGGTCAGGCAAGCTTCTGGACGGCCTGGGCGATCTCGGACGGACTGCGATAGACCTGATCGGAGATCGAATCCAGAACCGCGAGCAGATCGGCCGAGGCGAAGTGGTCGCGAGCATAGTTGACCAACTGCTTTCGATCGGCCGGGAAGTGCGCGCCGGCGAAGCATTGCTCGATTTGACTCGGGGTGATTTCCCGGGCGAGGTCAGGGATCGGGCGCGACGGAATCGCCATGGCTTCCTCCGTGTTAGCTCTTCGGAGATAGAGCAGCCCATTGGGCTCCTTTTCCGTTCACCGGCGTTCCGATGCATCCGGCATGCCAGCGCCGAGCGCCCATCGACGGCTGCTACTACCCAATCCCCTCTCGATGCTTTAAGCTAGTGCGGAATCCGGGCGCTGATTCGTTGTCGGTGCCCCACCACCCCGTCCTGGAATCGGTTGGGTTTGCAGAGGGCGCCGTTGCCGCCCTGATGGACTTCAACAAATGACCGGGTATCGGGCGGGCGTTGGCGCGCGATCAGAAAAGGAGTGCTGCATGACGGTAGAAGGTATTCGGAAAGTCCTGGTGGTCGGGTCGGGCCTGATGGGCCACGGCATCGGCCAGGTGTTCGCCCAGGCCGGGTACGCGGTGACGCTCAACGACCTCGACGACGAGCGTCTGCAACGCGCGGTGGAAGGAATCCGGCGAAACCTGACCCTCTTCGTCGACGAGGCACTGATCACGCCGGCCGAGCTGGCGAACGCCATGGCCAACGTCAGCACGGATGCCGACCTCGCCCGCGCCGCGCGCGATGCCGATCTCGTCGTCGAGGCAACGTTCGAAAACCTCGAAAGCAAGCGCGCCGTCTTGCGGCGAATCTCCGACCTCTGTCCGGAGCGCACCTTGCTCGCCTCGAACACCTCCGGACTCAGCGTCAACGCGATGGCGCCGGCCACCGGCCGCGCCGACCGCTTCGTCGTCGCCCACTTCTGGAACCCGCCGCACCTCATTCCCCTGGTCGAAGTCGTGCGTGGCGACCAGACCGCCGAGTCGACGGTCTCGCGCATGGTCGAGGTGCTTCGGTCGATCGGCAAGGCGCCGGTCGTCGTGCAGAAGGACGTGCTCGGGTTCGTCGGCAATCGGCTGCAGTACGCGCTTTTCCGGGAAGCGCTTGGTTTGGTGCAAAACGGCGTCTGCACCGCCGAGGACATCGATACCGTCGTCAAGATGAGCTTCGGACGGCGCCTCACCACGGCCGGCCCGCTCGAGACCGCCGATATCAACGGGACCGACCTGTTCTACAGCATCTCCCAGTACCTGTTCCCGGACCTGGACAATTCGACCGGTCCGCACGAGTTCTTCAAGCGGCTCATCGCCGAGGGCCGGACCGGCGTCAAAGCCGGCCATGGCTTCCGCGACTGGCCCGGCGACCGCGCCGAGCGGATCCGCCAGAACCGCGACCGTGAGCTGATCCGCTGGCTGAAGGTGGACCGGGCGACAAAGGATGAGTAAGCGCGGGCCGGCCGGGCGCGAGGCGCGGCGATCGGCCCGGGGATAGGGCAACCGTGGCGATCAACGCGCTCCTCCTCGACATCGACGGCGTTCTCACTCAGGGGAACGCGGCCGTCCCCGGGGCGACGGCCGCCCTACGGAGCCTCGCCGAGCGCGGGACGCCGTATCGGCTGGTCACGAACACATCGCAGCGGAGTCGGGCGACGCTCGCTCGGCGGCTGAGCTCGTTCGGCTTCGCGGTCGAGCCGTCGGCGATCTTCTCGCCGGCTGTCGCGGCGATCGGATTTCTCACGCGGAGCGGTGGCACGGTCTACCTCGCCACCCGGGAGGACGTCAGGGCCGACTTCCGCGAGGCGGGAATTGCCCTCGACGATCGACACCCTGACGTCGTCGTCCTCGGAGACCTCGGGGAGGACCTGACCTATGCCGGACTCAACCAGGTGCTGCGCTTCCTCCTGGCCGGCGCGGAGCTCGTCGCCCTGGGGCGCACCCGCTACTGGCAGGCGCCCGATGGTCCGGCGATCGACGTGGGGCCGGTCGCGGCGCTCTTCGAGGAAGCCGCGGGCGTCAGGGCGCGCGTTTTCGGCAAACCCGATCCGGCGATCTTCGCCGAGGCGGCTCGGGCGCTCGGCGTCGACCTGGCGAGCCTGGCGATGGTCGGCGACGACGCCGAGGTCGACGTGGCGGCGGCGAAGCGCGCCGGCGTCGGAGCGGGCATCCTGGTTCAAACCGGCAAATATCGCCCCGGCGACGAGTCTCGCCACGCGCCCGCGCCAGACGCGGTCTATCCCTCCGTTTCCGCCTTCGTCGACGCGCTCGCCGGTGAGTAAGAGACCCCTGGAATTCGTCGATCCGCGGATAGTGGTGCTCGCGGGCCACGAGTGTCGCTTGATGCATTCACACTCTCGTGGCACTATGCGTGTGTCATGAGAGTAAACCCATGGATACGCGGCGAAGAGAGGTTACAGTGCGAACACACGTCGTGCTTCCCGAAGAGCTTGTCGAGCAGGACGAGATCTCCATCATTTCCTTGCCACGGGCAACACGGCAGGATAAGCAGACAATGACGTCTACGCAGCCATCGGCGAAGCCTCGACGACGAAACGGAAACCCGAGTGGCGACGTGCTCAGCCAGCGCGCACTGAACCGCGCCCTGCTCGAGCGGCAGATGTTGCTGCGGCGCTGGCCGCGAACCGCGGCCGAGGCGATCGAGCACCTGGTCGGGATGCAGGCGCAGGTGCCGAGCGCGCCGTACGTCGGGCTGTGGACGCGCCTCGATGGCTTCCAGCCGGGCGAATTGGCGACGTTGATCAACGATCGGAGCGCGGTGCGGACCTCGCTGATGCGCACCACCCTCCACCTGGTGACCGCGCGAGACTGCCTGGCGCTGCGCCCGGTGATGCAGCCGGTCCTCGAGCGCGGCCTGTGGACCGGAAGCCCTTTCGGCCGGCAGATCAAGGGTATCGACGTGGAGGCGCTGCTGGCGACCGGCCGAGCGCTGCTCCAAGAACGGCCGCGCACGACCGCCGCGATGGGCAAGCTCCTTGGCGCGCGCTGGCCGGAGTACGACGCGACCGCGCTCGCCCACGCCGTCCGTTACCTCGTGCCGCTGGTCCAGCTGCCGCCGCGCGGCATCTGGGGCGCGAGCGGACAAGCCACCTGGACCACCGCCGAGGCCTGGCTCGGCCACCCTCTCGGGAAGGAAGACGCGCCGGATGAGGTTGTCATGCGCTACCTGGCCGCGTTCGGCCCGGCGAGCGTCAAGGACGTCCAGGCATGGTGCTGGCTGACCCGACTGGACGAGGTGGTGGCGCGGCTTCGGCCGCGTTTGCGCACTTTTCGCAACGAGAACGGTGAGGAGCTATTCGATCTGCCCGACGCGCCGCGGCCGGACCCGGATACGCCGGCTCCGCCGCGCTTTCTGCCTGAATACGACAATCTGCTGCTCTCGCACGCCGATCGCACCCGGGTCATCGCGGACGCCGACCGCGAGCGCGTCTTCACCAGGGGCGCCGTGCTGGTCGACGGCTTCGTCCGCGGAACCTGGGCGGTTCGCCGAGAGCGCGATACCGCCGCGCTGATCGTCGAGCCGTTCGCGCCGTTAGCCAGGTCGGATCGCACCGCCCTGGCCGACGAAGGCGAGCGCCTGCTTACCTTCCTCGCCGACGAGGCCCGGTCTCGCGACGTCCGGGTAGGTTGATAAGCGCATTCACTTGTGGCACTATGTGCGTACCGTTGGGGCGAATTCGACCCGAAAGAGTGAGCGAGCCTCGATGCCGACGCAATCCTTCCCGGACCCGGCGACGATCCGGAAGATTCTCGGATCCGCGCGGACGATCGCCGTCGTCGGCCTCTCCTCGAAG
The DNA here is from genome assembly GCA_021323915.1 of Chloroflexota bacterium. Taxonomy (GTDB): domain Bacteria; phylum Chloroflexota; class UBA6077; order FW602-bin22; family CADDYW01; genus JAJPKB01. The sequence continues at coordinate 5,394 of JAJPKB010000173.1, forward strand.
CCGGACCGTCCGAGCAATCAGGTGGCCCGGTATCTGCGCGAGCGCGGCTACCGGATCGTCGCCGTGAATCCGAACGAGCGCGAGGTCTTTGGCGATCCGGCGTACCCTCGACTGAGCGAGGTGCCGGTTCCGATCGACGTGGTGGACGTGTTCCGGAGGTCGGAGTACGTCTCGCGAATCGTCGACGAAGCCATCGCGATCGGAGCCCGGGCCATCTGGCTGCAGATCGGCGTCGTCGACGCGGAGGCCGCCGCGCGCGCCCGGTCAGCCGGTCTCGACGTGGTCATGGACCGCTGCTTGAAGGTCGAGCACGCGCGTTACCTTGGCCCGGCCGGTCGCCCCGAAGTCGACAGCGCGGTCGGCAATTCAGACCAGGGAGCACTGGAATGAGCTCGACCATCGATTCCGATCCGGCACACGCGGCCCCGGTCGCCGCCTCGGATCGTCGACACCGCGCCTGGCTCCGGTGTATCGAAGGCTGTCCGACGACCCTTCCGCTCGACAGCACGATCTACCGCTGTCCGACCTGTGATGGGCTGCTCGAAGTCGCCCACGACCTCGACGCGCTTCGCCTGCGGAGTCCGGCCGCCTGGATGAAGCTGTTCGACGACCGATACAAGCGAACGTTGTGGCCGTACGGCAGCGGCGTCTGGGGAAAGAAGGAATGGGTCGCGCCCGAGGTCGAGGATCAGAACGTCGTTTCGCTGGACGAGGGCGGCACGAACCTCTTCTGGGCCGAGCGGTACGGGCGGAAGCTCGGGCTGAGCGATCTGTGGGTCAAGCAGTGCGGCAACAGCCACACCGGCTCGTTCAAAGACCTCGGCATGACCGTCCTGGTCTCGGTGGTCAACCAGCTGATCCGCCAGGGCACCCACCCGATCCACGCCGTCGTCTGCGCGTCGACCGGCGACACCTCGGCGTCGCTGGCCGCCTATTGCGCGGTGGCCGGCATTCCGGCGGTCGTCCTCCTGCCCCGCGGCAAAATCTCCACCGCGCAGATGGTCCAGCCGCTGGCCAACGGCGCGATGGTGCTCGCCCTCGACACCGACTTCGACGGCTGCATGGAGATCGTCCAGCGGCTCGCCGAGGAGCCCGGCATCTACCTGGCGAACTCGATGAATCCGCTGCGCCTGGAAGGTCAGAAGACGATCGCGATCGAGATCGTTCAGCAGTTCGACTGGGAAGTTCCCGACTGGGTGGTCATTCCGGGCGGCAACCTCGGCAACGTCAGCGCGTTGGGCGCGGGCCTTCTCATGATGCAGGAGCTGGGGCTGATCGGCAAGCTTCCGCGCATCGCCGTGGCGCAGGCCGCGGCGGCAAACCCGCTCTACCGGTCCTATCTGAAGGGATTCGAGGGAGGACTGCGGCCGGTCGTCGCCGGGGCGACCCAGGCGACCGCCATCCGCATCGGCAATCCGGTCTCCTACCCGCGCGCGGTGCGCACCTTGCAGCGCTTCAACGGGGTCGTCGAGCAGGCGACCGAGGATGAGCTCGCCCAGGCCGCGGCGCGCGCCGACCTGGCCGGCCTCTTCACCGATCCGCACACCGGCGTCGCGCTCGCCGTCCTGGAGAAGCTCGTGGCGAACCGGACGATCCAACCGGGCGAGCGCGTGATCGTGATCTCGACCGCCAATGGCCTCAAGTTCCCCGAGTTCAAGATCAAGTATCACGAGGGCGCCCTGGCCGGCGTCCGTCCGCTGCTGGTGAATCGGCCGGTCGAGCTCCCACCCGACTACGACGCCGTCCGCAAGGCGGTTTTCGACCGCTAGGGCAATTCTTTCGAGACGGTCGCTCGACTTATCGAGGGCGTCCGCTAAACGGGAAAGCAGCCCCTTCATTCAGCCGAGCAGGTGAAACAGCTCCAGGACGTTGCCGTCCGGGTCGTAGTAGTAGGCGCGCACGATGCCCCTTCCTCCGGGCAGAGTCGCCCGTTCGAGTGGCGTCCTGGCCTTGCACTCCGCTCGGTCCAGGCGCGCGCACACCTCTTCGACGTTCTCGACCGCGATGCCGACGTGGTCGAAGATACC
>JAJPKB010000224.1 GCA_021323915.1 Chloroflexota bacterium
GGCAGGCGGGCGCGAAAGAGCGCGCGAAGACGCGCGAGCGCACCGTCCAGACCGAACGACGCGCGCCTGATGGCGGTAAGCAACACAAGGTACCCTTGTCGAAGTTCCGGGACATGGCGAGAATGTACATTGTATCATATTGATAAGATTATGCAATTATTTCGACGATCGAGAGGTGTGCGATGAAAGACCGCTCCGCGCGCGACAACACGATCGATCGACTTCGTTTACGGGCCGGGTTCGACGCAACGCCGGACGTCTACGACCGCGTCCGACCGGTTTGTCTGTCGGCCCTGTTCGACGATCTCGCGCTCATCGCCGGGCTCCGTCCGGGAGCACGGCTGCTCGAGATCGGCTCCGGGACCGGCCAGGCCACGCTGCCCCTGGCCCGGCGCGGCCTCGAGGTCGTCGGCGTCGAGCTTGGCCCGCGCCTCGCGGCGCTCGCGCGCCGGAAGCTCGCGGCGTTCCCGAACGTCCGGATCGTCAATTCGTCGTTCGAGGCCTGGGACGGGCCGGGCGCGCCGTTCGACGGGATCGTCGCGGTCCACTCCTTCCACTGGATCGATCCCGAGGTGCGCTTCGCCAGGTCGGCCCGGCTGCTGCGGGACGACGGGGCGCTCGCGATTGTGACCTCGACCTACGTCCATCCCGACAACGCCGACCGGTTCTGGACCGACGTCCAGGCCGATTACGACGACATCCCCTCGACGTCCCGGGAGGGACCACCGCCGCATCCCGATTCGGTCGGCGACCTTCGGGACGAGATCGAGGCGAGCGGCTACTTCGGCGACGTCCAGGTCCGGCGCTACCTCTGGGAGGTCAGCTACGGCGCGGACGACTACCTTGCCCTCCTTGGGACCGCGACCTGGTACCGCCAGCTCGATCCAGAGCCACGACGGAGGCTTTTCGAGCGGATTCGCCGGCGGATCGAAGCTCGGCCCGATCGGACGGTGCGGCCCACCCTCCTGACCACGCTCAACGTCGGCCGACGTCGGTAGAGTCAGAGTCAGCTTCGCCTGGGGATCTCGCCTGCCGGCACGATTTGGCATTCGGTCATCGCCCGCAGGAGGGCCTCCGGGCCGGGGGGAGAGTAGACCGCGAGGATGCGCATCGGCTCCCAACCGGTGTTGATCGTCTCGTGAAAAACGTCGGCGGGAATGTGCACCAGGTCGCCGGCCGCCACGGCCCGGCGCATCGGCTGTCCCTCGGCGTCTTCGACCATCTGGATGCCGGTGCCCGAGATGACGTAGAGGATCTCCTCGACGCCCGGGTGGTTGTGGCGCGTATGGCCCTTGCCCGGCTCGAGAATGACCACGCCCGCGGCGATGCGCTTCGCGTTCGTCACCCGCGGCTCGCTGAGCCACTTCAACGTTCCCCAGTCGAAGACCTGGGTCTCGACGTCGTCGGCCGAGACGAAACGCCGGTCGTCGTTTGCCATCGTGCGTCTCCTTTTCAACCAGCTCCAGGGTTGGGATGGGTAGCCCCATCGCACCGCCGGTCCCCTGGCTGGTTGACACCGCGCCGGGGTCGGCGCGTCCGGACGTGGCATCGTATACTCAAGATAGCGCAGCGCGGGCCAGCGGGCAATGGGCAGGTCTCGCTGTCGAAAAGGAGAGGCGTTCCCGCCATGGACACCGACGTCGATTACGGCGCGCTCAAGGTCGCGGTCAAGCGGCTCGCCCGCCAGCACGGCTTCCCGCTCGTCGGCGTCGCGAGCGCCGCGCCTTTCGAGCGCGCCGAGCGGAGCCTGCTCGAGCGGATCGAGGAGGGATTGTTCTCCGGACTGGCGTGGTTCACTGCCGACCGCGCCCGGTTCTCGTGCGATCCGCGCAACCACCTGCCCGACGCGCGCTCGCTAATCGCCCTGGGCGTCAGCTACAACGCGCCGGAGGCTGTCGACGAACCGGGCGAGGCCGGACCGCGTGGGCGAGTGGCCCGCTACGCCCGGGGCAAGGATTACCACCGGGAAATCGGCGACCGACTCAAGGCGTATTGCGCCGATCTCCGGACGCTGGGTCCGCCCGGGCTGGCGGTGAAGACGTTCGTCGACACCGGTCGCCTGGTCGATCGCGCGGTGGCCGAGCGGGCCGGCCTGGGCTGGTACGGCAAGAACAGCAATCTGCTGACCCACCGGTTCGGATCGTGGGTGTTTCTTGCCGAGGTGCTGACCAATCTGCCGCTGCCGCCGGACGAGCCGGTCCGCACCCACTGCGGAAGCTGCGAGCGCTGCCGGCCGGCCTGTCCGACGAACGCGATCGTGCGTCCGGGCGTCGTCGACAACGATCGGTGCATCTCGTACCTGACGATCGAGCTGCGCGGACCGATCCCGCGCGACCTTCGGCCGGCGATCGGCGATTGGATCTTCGGCTGCGACCTCTGCCAGGAGGCGTGCCCGGTCAATCGCAAGGCCGAGACGGCCGCGCCGCCGGCCTACTGGCCGAGCGAGGGTATCGGCGCGCGGCCGGCGCTGCTTCCCCTTCTCCGACTAAGCGAGGAGGAGTTTCGCACCCGCTTCCGCTCCACCCCGCTGACACGCGCCGGTCGGCGCGGACTGCTGCGAAACGTCTGCGTCGCCCTGGGGAACCTGGGCGATCCCACCAGCGTGCCGGCGCTCGCCGAGGCGCTTGGCGACGACGAGCCGCTGGTGCGCGGCCACGCCGCCTGGGCGCTGGGACGGATCGGCGGGGACGAAGCCCGTCGCGCGCTGACCGATCGGCGGTCGCTCGAATCCGACCGATGGGTCCGAGAGGAGATCGACCTGGCCCTCGGCATGCCCTAGACCAGCACCGGCTTCCGCCCGCGTCCCCCGGCTGGCGGCAACCGACGGTCGCGCACCGACAGGCGCAGCACCCCGGCGATCTGGCCGAGATCGAACGGCTTGGGGATGATCACGACCGGCCAGGCCTCCGGCCACTCCACTTTTGCCAGGTCGTCGGGATACGCCGTCACGAACGCGATCACCGCGTCGGGACAGGCGCGGCGAATCGCCGGCAACGCCGCCGATCCGTCGAGGAGCGGCATGCGCACGTCGAGAAACACGTGGGTAAACCGTTGTCGCCGCGCCGTGGCGACGGCCGCCTCGCCGTCCGCCACCGCGACCACCCGCCCCCCCTCGTCCTCGATCGACTGGACGAGGAGCTCGCGGATTCCGGAATCGTCCTCCGCCACGAGGGCGCACGCCGGCTCCGGCTCCTTGGCCCGCGAGCGGGGAGCGCGGGGCTGATCTCGGAAGCGCCGTGGGACTCGATCGTAGCACGGATTCCACGCCTCGGCCGCCTCCGAGGAGATCAACACCGTTCGTCCGACGCGTCTCGCCGGGAGCAGGCCGCGCGAGATCGCCCGCCAGACCGTCTGGTAGGCCACGCCCTTGGCCCTCGCCACCTCGATCATCGTCCAGTCGCGCCCCTCGGGAGCTCGCTCACCGGCACTCGACGTCGCCACGATCCGACCTCCAACCGCCGCGATATGTATGCGATTGTATATTGTCGCGTCCCGGCCCGTCCAGCGGCAAGCGTGCAGGCCCATTTAACTCTTCCTTGATCTTTGCTTAACACTTTTCTAACATTCCCCCGAACAGGATTGCGTAAAAGATAGTAATCTCACCGGACCCTGGCGAGATACCTGGTCGTCCGGCCCGTTACTGTGGCGTTCGCGAATAGTTTACCCTTTATTAACAAAGTTCCGATCCGAATCGGGTATATAGAGAAGCATCGGCCTGGTACTCAAGCGTCCGGCGCGGTTGCCGGGGGATTCGAGCTAACCTGCTTTGACGGATTCGAGGAGGGTGAGGTGAGGGTAGTTCGGGTGGTCGGGGTCGCCGGCGCCGGACTGGCGGCAATACTGCTGGCGGGCTGCAGCGCGCTCGGCGGAAACCCAACCAGCGGAGGGGCCAACCGGGGAGGTCAACCGGCGACGGTCGTGAACGCGGCGAAGGCGGTCACCGGCCCGATCTCGGAAGTGGCGACGTACACCGGCAACGTCCAACCGGGTAATACCGTGAACGTGGCCCCCCAGATCTCCGGGCGGATCGTCAAGCTGAACGTCGACGTCGGCAGCCAGGTGAAGGCGGGTGACGTCCTGGCCCAGCTCGACACCTCGACGCTGAGCGCCCAGGTAGCCCAGGCCCAGGCGGGCGTCGACGCCGCGCAGGTGAAGCTCCAGCAGATCCAGGCCGGGGCGCGGCCGGAGGCCGCGGACGCCGCCCAGGCGAACGCCCAGGGGGCCGAGGCGAAGCTCCAGGCGGTCCAGGCTGGCGCGCGGCCCGAAACGGTGGCGGAGGCCAAGGCCAATCTGGACGCGGCGAAGGCGAAGCTCGCGGTGATCCAGCAGGGCGCCCGGCCCGAGAACGTGGGGCAGGCGAAGGCAAACCTGGACGCTGCGATTGCCAAGCTGAAGGCGCTGCTCGACGGTCCGACCCCGGATCAAGTGGCCGCCGCGAATCTCCAGGTGGAGCAGGCGAAGGACGCCCTCGCGGCTTCCCAGGCCAACAAAGACGGACAGTGTAACCCCCGCAACCCCTCCTATCTCTGCGAGGCGGCTCAGGCCCAGGCGTTTTCCGCCACCACCGCCCTGGCCGTCGCTCAGCAGAACCTGAAGACGCTGACCGATCCCCCGACCCAGGACGCGATCAACCAGGCCCAGGCCGCGGTCGACGCCGCGCAACAAGCGTACGACCTCGCGAAGAACCCGTACACCGCCCAGGACCTCGCCCAGGCCCAGGCGGCCGTCGACGCGGCGCAGCAAGCGTACAACCTCGCCAAGGCGCCCTACACCGCCCAGGATCTCGCCCAGGCTCAGGCGGCGGCGACCGCGGCCGAGGACCAGGCCAAGCTGGCCGCGGCACCGTACACCGACCTCGACGTGAAAGCGGCGCAGGCCGCGGTGGAGCAGGCCCAGGCGGCGCTGGCCATCGCCAAGGCCCAGATGCAGCAGGCGATCATCACCGCGCCGTTCGACGGGGTGATCACCGCGAAGATGCTGTCGGTCGGCGCGCTGGCGAGCCCCTCGACCCCGATCTTCACGATCATGTCGCCCGATCTCCAGGTTCAGTTCTCGATCGACGAGTCGCGCATCGGAAACGTCAAGACCGGTCAAACGGTGAGCTTGACGACGACTGCCTTCCCCGGTAAGACCTTTCCCGCTCAGGTGACCAGCGTTTACCCCTCCGCCGATCCGAAGACCCACACCTTCACCGTCGTGGTTCAGCCGAAAGATACGACCGGCTCGCTGCGGGCCGGTATGTTCGTGTCGCTTCAGGTGACGATCGCCTCCTTCCCGAACGCGGTTCTCGTGCCGAACGCGGCGCTCGTCCAGCGCGGACCGCAGTCGATCGTGTTCGTCGCGAACAACGGACGCGCTCAGCTCGTGCCGGTGACGACCGGCATCGCCGACGACAACAACACTCAGATCGTCAACGGCATTACCGCCGGCGAGGACGTCGTGACGTCGGGTCAAGCCAACTTGAACGACGGCTCGGCGATCCGGGTGGTCGGCAACCCCGCCTCCGGCGGCTCGGCAGCGCGCCCGGCCGGAGGCTCGGGCGCCCGACCCACGGGAGCCGCGGCGGGCCGTTCCGGGTCGGCGACGAGGGCGACGGCAACGCCGTAATGGAAGTCGATAAATTGATTCGGTACGGTGGATGCGAGCGAACAGATAGGCTCTGCCTTGAAAGGCAGGAGCAGGAACGTGGGGCTGAAGCCCCGCGACGTCCGGGCCCTGCAGGGCCAGCGTCTCTGCTCGTGGCTTTGAAGCCAGAGCCCCTCCGACCGATACCCGATGCGCGTTTGTTTCTGACGGGCCGCCGGTGGTTCGAGCGGCGTGGAGGTATCGAGTGAATCCAACGAGATTGGCCCTTCGCCGACCGGTGACGATGGCGATGATCGTCCTCGCCCTGGTTCTGATGGGCATCGTCTCCTACCAGAACCTGCCGGTCCAGCAGCTACCGTCGGTGAGCTTCCCGTTCGTCGCGGTGATCATCAACTACCCCGGCGCGAGCCCCGAGGACATGGAGCAGCTGGTCACCGAGCCGGTCGAGAACGCCGTCTCCGGCGTCTCGGGCATCCAGCAGGTGAACGGCGTGTCCGGTGACGGCGTCTCGCGGGTCTCGATTCAGTTCGCGTCCGGTACCGACGTGAACGTGGCGGCGAACGACGTCTCCCAGGTGATCAACCGGATCCAGCGGTCCCTGCCGTCGGGCATCCAGTCGCCGACGATCTTCAAGGCGAACCCCAACGCCGCGCCGATTATGAACGTCGCGCTCTCCGGCGGATCTCCCGAGCAGCTCTACGACGTGGCCACCAACGTGATGGAGCCGGCTCTTCAAGAAGTGCCGGGCGTGGCCGCGGTGTCGGTCGAGGGCGGCCTGGTGCCCCAGGTCAACGTCGTGCTGGATCCGAACGCGCTCGAGGCCTACGGCGTATCGGTCAACCAGGTGTCGCAGGCGATCGAGGCGCAGAACCTGAGCGTGCCCGGTGGCACCACGACCGAGCAGGGCCAGAACCGAACCGTCCGCACCAACGCCTACTTCCAGTCCACGGCCGAGCTGCGCAATCTGGTGGTTCAAAGTCGGCCGGGCGGACTTCCTCTGACCCTCGGCCAGATCGCCACGGTCGACAACGGGTATGCGACGGTTAACCAGCAGACGCACCTCAACGGCAAAGACGCGGTCGTCCTGGTCATCACCGCGCAGAGCGGCGCGAACATCGTCGAGGTCGACAACAGCGCGAAAGCAGCGCTGGCCCGGCTCGGTCGCGAGCTGCCGCCCGGCCTGAAGACCGATATCGTCAACGACTCGACGGTCTACACCCACGAATCGATTCGGGCGGTCGAGGATGACCTCGCGCTGGCGATCCTCCTGCCGGCGATCGTGCTTCTCCTTTTCCTGCACCGACCGCGCAACATGGTGATCGTCGTCCTGGCGATCCCGATCTCGCTGATCTCAACCTTCACCGTGATGTACTTCCTCGGCTTCAGCCTGGACCTGATCTCGCTGCTGGCGCTTTCGCTGATGACGGGCATCCTCGTCGACGACTCGATCGTGGTGCTGGAGAACATCAACCGGCACCTGGCGATGGGGAAGAACCCGGTTAGAGCGGCGCTCGACGGTCGGCTCGAGATCGGCCTCGCCGCGGTCGCGATCACGATGACCGACGTCGTGGTCTACGGCCCGATCGCCTTCACCCAGGGCATCGTCGGCGAGATCTTCCGCGAGTTCGGCCTGACGATCGTGACCTCGACGCTCTTTTCGCTGTTCGTGTCCTTCACGATCACCCCGCTGCTCGCGTCGCGCTGGCTGAAGGAGCCGCTCGACGAGGAGCACGTCGACCAGCTCCAGGGCAGCGGTCCGTGGTTCCGGTTTACCGTCTGGTGGGAGCACAACTACGGACAGCTGCGCGCGGGCTACGGACGGCTGATCCACGCCGCGCTCGGCCGACGGCCGCTCGTCATCCTGGTCGGCGTCGCGGCGCTCGCCCTGAGCATCGCGTTCATTCCGCTGGGCTGGCTGGGAACCGAGTTCACCCCCCAGGAGGACAACTCGCAGTTCTCGGTGAACATTGATCTGCCGAACGGCACGCCGCTGAGCGTGACCGAGAGTGTCGTCGACGATCTCGACGCGAAGATTCGCGCGATGCCGGGGGTGGTCCAGTCGTACGAGACGGCCGGATCGCGTGGCGGGTTCGGCGGAAGCTCCAATACGAACAGCGGCCACATCGCGGTCGACCTGGTTCCGGTGGGCGGACGCCCCGGGATCGATGATTACCTCACCAAAGTGCGACAGCTCGCCCGGGCCTACCCGCAGGCGGTGGTGACGACGTCGGTGTCGAACCCGCTGCGGATCGGCGGCTACCGGGCCGTCGGGGTGGTGCTGCTCGGCCCGGACATCAACACCCTCAACCAGCTTGCCGATCAGGTGACCGGCGTCATGAAGGGGCTGCCGGGCGTGGTCGAGGTCCAGAACGAAGGATCGAACACCGTTCCCGAGCTCGGCGTCCAGATCAACCGCGCCAAGGCAGCTGACCTGGGCATCACCGCCCAGCAGATCGGGACGACGATCAGCACCCTGGTCGGCGGCTCGACAGTTACCAACCTGACGCCGAGCGGGAGCGCGATTCTCACGCCAATCGTGCTGACGGTGAAGGGAAGCAGCACGATCACGCCGGACCAGATCGAGGCGCTGCCGCTGAACACGGCTTCCGGCGACGTGGTGCGGCTCGGCGACGTCGCGACGGTCTTCCCGACCACTGAACCGGCCCAGATCAACGACCAGAACCGGACCCTCGAAGTCACGGTGAGCGCGTCGACCTTCGGCGTGCCGCTGGGACAGGTCGCGACCGAGATTCAGCGGGCCATGCAGCAGGTGGCGATGCCGTCGGGTTATTCGTTCACCTTCAGCGGCTCGGTGCAGCAGCAGTCGCAGGTGTTCGCGCCACTCGAAGCCGCCTTCGCGATGTCGATCCTGCTCGTCTACATGCTGACCTCGGCGCTTTACGAGTCCCTGCTTTACCCGCTGGCGGTGCTGCTGAGCCTGCCGCTGGCGACGGTTGGCGCGCTGGGCGCGCTCACGGTCACCGGCAACACCCTGAACCTCTACTCGTTCATGGGCCTGATTATGCTGATGGGCCTGGTCGCGAAGAACGCGATTCTGCTGGTCGACTACGCGAACACCCTGCGCGATCGCGGCTACGGTCGGAACGAGGCGCTGATCGAATCGGGCCGCACCCGACTGCGGCCGATTCTGATGACGACCTGCACGATGGTCTTCGCGATGCTGCCGCTGGCGATCAAGTTCGGCGCCGGCTCCGAGGAGCGCTCGCCGATGGCGACCGTCCTGGTCGGCGGTCTGATCACCTCGACCATGCTCACGCTGGTGTTCGTGCCGGTGATGTATAGTTACCTCGACGACTTCGGCCACTGGCTGCAGAAGCTGGGGCTGACGACCATGCGCTGGTCGATCGGTCCGACGCCGGCCGCCGCGCTGGCGCGCGTCTCGCTCGAGGAGTCGCCGGAGATGACCGGGGTCGGATCCGACGGAGCCTCGGGCAACGGCCAGTACGCGCTCCCTGGCGAGGCGGCACAGCCAAGCCACGGCGCGGACTCATAGAACAAAGGAGGGATAGGGTCACGCCCGAGCCGCCGGAGGCGGCTCGGGCGTGACCCTATCCCTGACCCCTTGCCCGGGGACCATTTCCAACAGGAAGTATCGACCACATTGCTGCCCGATTGGCTGAATCGCGACCTCACCCTGCTCTTCGCCGGTCGCGGCCTGCGAAGTCTGACCCAGGGCTACCTCACGATCGTCGTTCCACTCTACCTCGCCGCGCTCGGCTACAGCGCCGTTCAGCTCGGACTCGTCTTCACCGCGGCGTCGGTCGCCAGCGCGATTCTCGCCGCGCTGGTCGGGTTCTATTCCGACCGATACGGGCGCAAGCTCTTCCTTGTCATCCTGGCGCTGCTGGCCGCGATCGGCGGCCTGGTGTTCGCGGCGAGCGGAGTCTTCATCGTCCTGCTCGTCGCAGGAGCGATCTCGACGATCGGCCGGGGCGGCGGGGCCGGCAGCGGCGGGGCGTGGGGGCCGTATTACCCGGCCGAACAGGCGCTGCTGGCCGAGCACGTCGACGACGAGCACCGGACCGCCGTGTTCGGCGCCACGTCGTTCGTCGGGGTGCTGGCCGGAGCGATCGGATCGCTCCTGGCGATCCTGCCCAGCCTGCTTCAGGCCCACCTGGGGATGTCGCGGATCGGCAGCGATCGGGTGCTCTTCGGGTTGACGGTGGTCTTCGGCATCGCCATGGCGGTCGTCGTGCTGCCAGTGCGCGAGACGCGCCGGGCGCCCGGTACGACTCCTCCGCCGCCGAAGCGACGCGGCAAGCTATCGCCCACGACCGTCCGGACGATCCTGAAGTTCATGGCGGCCAACGCGACCAACGGGTTCGCGATCGGCTTTCTCGGTCCGATCCTCGTCTACTGGCTTTATCGCCGGTACGGCGTTGGCGGCGCCGAGCTCGGCGGACTGTTCACCCTGATCAACCTCGCGACCGCCCCCTCATACCTGTGCGCGGCGCGGTTCGCCCGCCGTGTCGGCGCGGTCAACGCGGTGGTGTTCACCCGGGCGGTATCGGTGGTGATCCTGGTGTTCATTCCGATGATGCCGGTCTATTCCCTGGCCGCGCTGCTCCTGCTGCTGCGCATGATCACGAATACCCTGTCGATCCCGGTTCGCCAGTCGTACCTGATGGCGATCGTCCCGCGCGAGGAGCGCTCGACCGCGGCCGGCTTCAGTAACCTTCCCACCCAGGTGTGCTCGTCGCTTGGGCCGACGATCGCCGGGTACATGATGCAGTCCATCGCGCTCGATCTGCCGCTCGAGCTCGCGGCGGTGTTCCAGGCCGCGAACGCCGGGCTCTACTACGCCTTCTTCCACGGGATCAAGCCCCCGGAGGAGCGCGAGGCCGGGGAAGCGCTGGCGGCCCGCGCGGCCGTTTCGGAACAGGCGAGCTAGAGCTGTTCCTCCGCCATGCATTTAGCACTCATTTAACACTTTCGCTTCGCGAGCGCGATAACTTGGAAGAGTCGGGCCGGGCTCGCGGACGCTCGCGCCGGATCCCGACACCGCGACCAGGGCTTCTCGAACGGAGGGGCTGGGAAGGAGACACCGGTTTGAACTGGTTTCTGCGCATCGGAGCGGGATTGCTCCTGGCACTCGGCGTCGCCGCGACGGCGGTTGCCGCGACGCCGGACGGCAAGTCGGCGGCGACGGCCCTCCCGCTGTCGCTCAGCGCCGGGGCATCCGGCACGCTGACCGGCAACGCCGCCGGCTCGTACGCGTACTACACCTTCGATTATCCGGGCGATGGCAGCGTCGGCACGCTCACCATCAACGTCAGTCCGGCCGAGCCGACGCTCGAGAACGCGGTGGGCGCGACCCTCTACCAGGCGGGCCTGACCCTCGCGACGATGAACGCGGTGAGCCCGACCCCGGGCACGAACGCGGTGACGTTCTCGTCGTCGACGAAGGGGCCGGTGCTGGTGGTGGTGTACAACTACGACCAGGGGGCGACGGCTTCCTATCGCCTCGCCCTGTCCGGCGTGACCCCGGTCTCGACCGGACCGGGGCCGACGCCAACTCCGTCGTTCGGACCGTCGCCGACGCCGCTTCCGACCGGCGCGACGCCGCAAACCGCGATCCCGCTGAATAAGTCGGCGTCCGGTGCCCTCCCCGGCAACACCGCCGGATCGTTCGCCTACTACACGGTCCAGTATCCCGGCGACGGCTCGGTCCAGACGATCACCTTGAGCTTCTCGCCCGGCGGGGCCGACGTCGGAACGGCGGTGACCCTCAGCGCATTCCAGAACGGTGTGACTCTGGCGTCGCTGAACGGCACCCACGGAACGGCGCCCGGGGTGCTGCCGATCAGCTACTCTTCGACGACGAAGGGGACGGTGTTGATTCAGATCGCCAACTACAACCCCTCGCCGACGATCAGCTACACGATCAGCCAGTGAGTCGATCGGGGCCGCCCTGAGCGAGCCGAGATGCCAGGGCGGTCCCGCCTCCCGCGGAGCAGCATGCCGACCCGCCAGGAGCGCTGGGACAAGCCCTGGGGAGCGGCCACCTTTCCGCGGGCGGGGCCGGGAATTTCCCTCATCACCTACCCCTTCCTGTCTACCCTCCTCGCCCCCTTCTCCAGGGGGAGCC
>JAJPKB010000489.1 GCA_021323915.1 Chloroflexota bacterium
CCCTGGTCCGAGCCGGCTTGCTCGCCGAGGCGCGCGTCGCCGAGGCGCTCCGCCCCCTCGGGTTGAGCGCCCAGGCATTCAACGTTCTCCTGATCGTCGGTCAGGCCGGCGAGCCGCTCTCGCCGTGCGTGATCAGCGACCGCATGGCCGTTCCCCGCAACACCTTGACCCACATCCTGGACCTGCTGGAGCGGCAGCGGCTGGTGCAACGCGAGCGTCATCCCCACCACCGTGGCATGGTGCTGGTGAATCTCACCGACGACGGCTTCGCGACTCTCGACGCGGTCCTTCCCACCCTGCGTGCCCTTGACGCCGACCTCTGGTCACATTTTTCGGACGGGGAGCGCGAGACGTTCGTCGCTCTCCTCGCCCGCGCTGAAGCGGCGCTCGAGTACGCTTCCTCGGCCAGGGGGACGGCCGGCTGCCAGCGGAGCGAGACGAGAATCGCTCTGCGCGAGGCCACGCGAATCGACTCGGAGCCAGACTGAGCATGCGGGCAACCCGGAAGCTCGCCGCGTTCCTCGGGCCTTACTGGCGCTGGGCGATTCTCGCCCCGCTCCTGATGGTCCTCGAGGTCTCGATGGACCTCCTTCAGCCACGGATGATCCAGCGCATTGTCGACGACGGCATCGCCCGCAACGACATGGCGACGGTGGTCAACACCGGCTTGCTGATGGTGTGCTTCGCCCTGACCGGTCTCGTCGGGGGAATGGGGTGCACGGTGTTCGCCGTGCTCGCGGCGCAGGGCTTTGGCGCCGACCTCCGCGGCAGCCTCTTCCGAAAGGTCCAGGCGCTCTCGTTCGGGAATCTCGATCGCCTCGAGACTGGTAAGCTCGTCACCCGCTTGACCAACGACGTGTCGCAGGTGCAGGACCTGGTGATGATGCTCCTCCGGGTGATGGTTCGGGTCCCCCTCCTGCTGGTCGGCAGCCTGATCATGGCGATTTTCACCAGCCCCCGGCTGGCCCTCCTCTTCGTTCCGCTGATTCCGGTCATCACCGTCGCGCTGATCTGGATCATCCGCCGAACGTTTCCGATGTACAGCCAGGTCCAGCGCCTGCTCGACGCGCTCAACACCATCGTCCAGGAGAATCTCGCCGGCGCGCGAGTGGTGAAGGGCTTCGCCCGCGCCGATCACGAATCTCGGCGCTTCCGGCGCGCCAACGACCGCCTGATGTCCCAGAACGTGGCCGTGGTGCGGACCGGCGCGGTCACGATGCCCTTCATGATGCTGACTCTCAACCTGGGAGTCGTCGGCGTGATCTGGCTCGGCGGGGTGCAGGTGAAGAGCGGCGACCTGGAAGTAGGACAACTGATCGCGTTCATCAACTACCTGATGCAGACGCTCATGTCACTGATGACGGTGAGTATGCTCATCGTGCGGGTGTCGCGGGCCGAGGCGTCGGCGGAGCGGATCCAGGAAGTGCTGGACAGCGAGCCGGACATCCGGAGCTGCCCCGACGCCCGGACCGCGTTCTCCCCGAAGGGGCGGGTCGCGTTCGAAGACGTCAGCTTCAGCTACGCCGGCAACGAGCACGATCCGGCCCTCAGCGGCGTCAGCTTCGTCGCCGAGGCGGGCGAGACGGTCGCCCTGCTCGGCGCGACCGGCGCCGGGAAGTCGACCCTCGTCAACCTGATTCCCCGCTTCTACGACGTGACCGGTGGGCGGATCACCATCGACGGCGTCGACGTCCGGGCGATCGACGAGACGGCGCTGCGCGGCGCGGTCGCGATCGCCCTTCAGGAGTCGGTGCTGTTCAGCGGCACGATCCGCGACAACGTCCGCTACGGTCGCCCGACCGCGTCCGACGCCGAGGTGATCGCCGCCGCGCGGATGGCCCAGGCCCACGACTTCATCAGCCGACTGCCGGACGGTTACGACTCGATCGTCGGTCAACGCGGGGTGAACCTGTCGGGCGGTCAGAAGCAGCGTCTCGCGATCGCCCGCGCGCTGCTGATGAACCCGACGGTGCTGATCCTCGACGACAGCACCAGCGCGGTAGACGTCGAGACGGAGGCCCGGATTCAGCGCGCGCTCGCCCACCTTCGCGAGAACCAGACCCGCCTGGTCGTCGCCCAGCGGATCAGTACCGTCCTGAGCGCCGACCGAATCGTCGTCCTCGACGACGGGCGGATCGTCGCCCAGGGCGCTCACGACGAACTCCTCGCCTCCAGCCCGATCTACCGGGAGATCTACGAGTCCCAGATGGACGCCGCGGCGGTGACCCATGGCGGAGAGTAGACCGCGGGGAAATCCGACGCCCACTCCGCCGCTGCCCCTCTTCGGCCGGGGTGGACCGACCCCGCTGTCGATGGGCGACGTCCGGCGGGCGAAGGACAGCCGAGGAACTATTCGTCGGATCTGGGGCTACCTGCGACGCCAGCGGCTGGCTCTCGCGGTGACCGGCGCGCTCGTCGTCGGCTCGACGGCGACCAATCTACTCGGCCCGTACCTGCTCGGCGAGGCGATCGATCGCAACATTCTCACCGGGGACCTCCCCGGCCTTGCCCGGGTCTGTTTGCTGATGCTCGGGGTCTACGCCCTCGGCTCGCTCTTCACCTATCTCCAGAGCTACGTCATGGCCAGCGCCTCCCAGCGCACGGTCCGGGACCTCCGGAACGATCTGTTCGCGAAGCTCCAGACGCTGCCGCTGCGCACCTTCGACCAGCGCGCTCACGGGGACCTGATGAGCTGCCTGACCAACGACGTCGAGAACGTCAACCTGGTTCTGAGCGACAGCCTGACCCAGCTCGTCTCCGGCGTCCTGAGCATGATCGGCGTGGCGGCGACGATGCTGGCGCTCAATCCCCGCCTGACCCTCGTCAGCGTAACGACGATCTCGCTGCTGACCATCGCCATCAACCGGTGGGTCGCGCCGCGCACCCGCGAGGGCTTTCGCGCCCAGCAGAACGCGCTCGGCAAGCTCAACGGCCTGATCGAGGAGACGGTGACCGGTCAGCGGGTGGTCAAGGCCTACCGCCGCGAGCCGGTCGTGATCGCCGAGTTCGACGTCGCCAACGCGGCGCTGCGCGGGGCGGCGACCCGCGCCCAGATCTTCGCCGGGTTCGTCGGTCCGCTCATGAACGTCGTCAACAACCTTGGCCTTGCCGTCGTGGCCGGCGTCGGCGGCTGGATGGCGTTGCAGGGCATGGCGACCGTCGGCACGATCGCGAGCTTCATCGGCTACTCGCGCCAGTTCGGACGGCCGCTGAACGACATCGCGAACCTGTACAATACAATCCAGGCGGCGGTGGCCGGCGCCGAGCGCGTCTTCCAGGTGATCGACGAGGAGCCGGAGACCGACGCGCCGGACGCCCGTCCGATCGCCGGGATCGAGGGCGACGTCGTCTTCGACCAGGTGAGCTTCGCCTACGAGCGGGGCGCGCCGGTCCTGAAGGACATTTGCCTGCACGCGGAGCCCGGCCAGACCGTCGCTCTCGTCGGACCGACCGGCGCGGGGAAGACGACGATCGTGAATCTGCTGACCCGTTTCTACGAGGTCGACCGGGGCGCCGTCCGGATCGACGGCCGGGACATCCGAGGAATCAAGAAGGAGGATCTGCGCTGTCAGCTCGGTATCGTTCTCCAGGACACCTTTCTCTTCGCCGACACGGTGCTGGAGAACATCCGCTACGGCCGCCTCGACGCGACCGACGACGAGGTGATCGCCGCGGCCCGACTCGCCAACGCCGACCAGTTCATCCATCGGCTGCCCTTCGGGTATCACACTCCGCTCTCCGAGCGGGGCAGCAACCTGAGCCAGGGGCAGCGCCAGCTTCTCGCGATCGCCCGGGCGATCCTTGCCGATCCGAAGATTTTGATCCTGGACGAGGCGACGAGCAGCATCGACACCCGCACCGAGAAGCACATCCAGGAGGCGATGCTGCGGCTGATGACCGGCCGCACCAGCTTCGTCATCGCCCATCGCCTGAGCACGATCCGGGAGGCCGACCAGATCCTGGTCGTCAACCAGGGCGAGATCGTCGAGCGTGGCACCCACGCCGAGCTTCTGGAACGTCGTGGCTTCTACCAGCGGCTCTACGCGAGTCAGTTCCAGGCCGCAGAGCGGCGCGGGTTGCCGAGCGAGGATCGTACAGACGAGCCCGACTGGCGGCCGAGCCCATATTCCCCTCTCCCTCTGGGAGAGGGTTAGGTTGAGGGTCTGGAGCCTCTGGAACGGAGGTGGTCTCGGACCATCACCCCCGCCCTCTCCCAGAGGGAGAGGGATTCTCGCCTGTCCCGCTCGGCATTCGTGAGCGCCACGATCAGAATGACCGCCCGGGTGCCGAGCGGGACGGGCCATGATCCAGCGACGAACAATGCACATTCGTAAGGAGCAAGACCAATGATCGACCAAAAACCGTGGGTGAGCGGAACCAACTGGGCGGTTGTCTCCGAGACGATTCGGACCCGCCGGTCGAACCTGAACGTGGACCTCGAGCGGCCGGTCCCGCGCGAGCTGATCGACGAGCTGCTCGAGCTCGCGGTGTCGGCCCCGAACCACTATCGGACGAACCCGTGGCGCTTCGTCGTGCTGACCGGGGCCGCGCGGGACCGGATCGGCGAGGTCGCTGCCCGCGCCATCGCCCGGCAGCCCGACGTGAAGGAAAGCTTCGTCGAGCGCCAGCGCACCCAGTTCCTCCGCGCGCCGGCCGTCATCGCCGTCGCCTCGGCCGCCAACGACGACCCGATCAAGCACTTCGAGAACAAGCACGCCGTCGCGGCCGGGGTGCAGAACATCCTCCTTGGGGCCACCGCGGCCGGCCTGGCGTCGGCGTGGAGGTCCGGTGCGGCGATGGTCGATCCGACCGTCTCGGCCGAGGTCAAGGAAGCGCTGGGACTCCAGCCGGCCGACGAGATCGTCAGCTTTCTGTATCTCGGCTACCCGATCGCGCCGCCCGGCTCGCGCTCCGAGCCGCGGCCTGAGGTCCGCTACCTGGATGAGTAGCGCTCCGGCAAGGCGCGGGCGTAGGGGTATCCCCCGCGAATTCCCTTTGCCCGGCGGAGCGGGGCCGGAGGGGTTCTGACCCCTCGAAGAGATGTTGACATAAGATTATAAGGAGGCGGTGTATGGCGACCATGGAAAGGCGGCCACCTGCCCAGGCGATCGACCCCGCGACCCGGATTGGCGTCGTCGCGCTGACCGTCGCCAACCTCGAGCGCTCGCTCGAATTCTACACGACGGCGCTCGGTCTCAGCGTCGCGCGGCGAAGCGGCGCCGAGGCGGTCCTCGGCGTCGACGGGACGCTCCTGCTCCTCCTACGCGAGCAGCCCGGGGCGTTGCCCTGGATGATCGACGCGATGACCGGACTCTACCATTTCGCTATCCTGGTGCCGAGCCGGGCGGACCTGGGCCGCTGGCTTCGCCACTACCTCACTACCGATTACCCGCCCCCCGGTCAGGGCGATCACCTCGTGAGCGAGGCGCTCTACCTGCGCGACCCGGACGGCCACGGCATCGAGGTCTACCGCGATCGACCGCGCGATGGCTGGCGCTGGATCGACGGCCAGGTGCAGATGGGCGCCGGACCGATCGACGTCCGCGGCATGCTGGCCGAGGCACCCGACGAGCTCTGGACCGGCCTCCCCGCGGGCACCTGCCTCGGCCACGTGCACCTTCAGGTCGGCGACATCGCGACCGCCGAGGCGTTTTACCACGGGGTGCTCGGCTTCGACGTCGTCGCGCGGTCCACCAGCGCGCTCTTCGTATCGGCCGGCGGCTACCATCACCACCTCGGGTTGAACACCTGGCACAGTCGTGACGCGGCGCCGGCGCCATCCGACACGGCGAGCCTCCGCTTCTTCTCTCTGGCGCTGCCATCCGACGAAGCGCGCTCCGCCGTCGCCGCGCGCCTCGCCAGCGCCAACCTGGCGTTCCAGGACGAGGGCGACGCCCTCGTGATCCGCGACCCCTGGCAGAACCTTATTCTCCTGCGCGTCGGCCCGTTCGCTAGCGCCGAGGACGCGCTGGCTCTCCAGTCGGCGACATCGGGAAGCGGTTAGCTGGACGTCGCGGGATGAGTCTGGGAGGGGACCCGGCGATTCTGGCCGTCAAGCCAGGGCGGAGATCCCACGCTCAGGCGAAACCGCGCAAGATGCGTTTGACCGTGGCGATGGCCCAGCGTCCACGCGGCGACACCGGGTCGTAGAAGCGCAGCTTCTCGAAGAGCAGGATCGCCACCAGGTAGAAACGGCCGAGTGCATCGCTCGAGCCATACTCCGTGCCGTAGCCAGCCCAGAATCTGGCCAGGTCGAAGGTTGGTCGATCCCAAGGGTAGTCGGAGAAGTAATAGCGGATCCAGCCGAGCTCCCAGCGCGGATCACCCGCCATCGACTCGGTGTAGTCGAGAATCGCGCAGATGCGCCCAGATCCGGATTCGACCAGCATGTTCCCGTTGTGCATAATGTCGCCCAGGTGAAGGAGACGCGGCTCGGCTCGGCCCAGCTCCGTTCCCAAGCGATCGGGCAACGACGCGAGGATCTCGGCCTCCCGCGGATCGAGGTAACCCCTCTGAAGATAGTCGCGTGCGACGCGGTCACAGTGGAAGAATGCGCCCCAAGACATACTGGTGGGTCCGAGATCGGGAAGCGAGAACGTTCGCTTCCCGAGGTCGTCGCCCAGGAAACCGAAGGCGCCCGCGAAGCCCAGGGAGTGGATGCCGCGCAGTAGCTCGCCAAACTCAGCTTCATCGTACGGACACGGCTCACCCTGATTCCAGGCCGCGGGCACGCCCTCAACCCATTCCCAGATGGCGCACGATTCCTGATTGGGCCCGGCATTCGGCTCGAACGCCACCAGATCGGGGACCGGCAGGCCCGCTGCCTTCAGGCGACCGTGAAAGTACAATCCAACGGGACTTCCGGGCCGCTTCTTCACCGTCAGCAGTAACCGCTCGGATCCGACCCGGAGCCGGAACGCGTACGAGTCCGTGCCACCGGCTATGGGCAGAAATCGCGCGCAGCCATCGACTGGACAGCCGAGCATGTTCTTCGCGATCGACTCGGCGAGCCGCGTGGTAAGGATTGGCACCGGTGGTGTCCCTTTCCGCTCGTCGCAGGATCAGCCTCAAAACGCCTCGTTAGATAAAAGATACCTCTCGTGCGCTGCTCAGTCGAGCCTGTGCTCGCGCCCGGATCAGCTATGACGATCGGGCAATCGTCGCGCGTGACCGTAAGCTAGCCGTCGGTACAGTTTTTGCGTGGCCGCCGAAGCGACACGAACGTTCGCATGAAGGGGAGTAGCCATGGCAGTCACCTATATGGATCAAGAGATCCGCCAGAACGTCTGGGATGAGATCTCCCACGATGTGCGCATCGACTCGACGAACCTCACCGTGACCGTGACCGACGGCGTCGTCTACCTCGACGGAACGGTGCCGACCTACTCGCAAAAGATCACCGCCGCGCAGGACGCTCGGCGCATCAAGGGCGTGATCGACGTGGTGAACAACCTGGCGGTCAGCCTCGCCCGGGTGTGGACCGATTCGGAGATCCGCGATACCATCCGTCGCAACCTGGATCGTGACGTCCGAATCACCAACCCGAGCAACCTCGGCGTCACCGTCGCCGATGGCGTCGTCACCCTCACCGGGACGGTGCCGAGCTACGAACAGAAGACCGCGGCGGCCGACGACGCCTGGACGGCGCCGGGCGTCATCGACGTGGTCAACGACGTCGCGGTCGTACCGCCAAACCGGCGCGGCGACGCCCAGATCGAGGCGGACGTGCGTCGAGCCCTCGATACGGACCCCGACATCAACGCCGCGCGGATCAATGTGAGCGTGATCAACGGCGTCGTCTACCTCCGAGGAACGGTGCCGACCTACTACCAGATCGACGAAGCGTCGAACGATGCCTGGGGCGTTCCGGGCGTGGTCGACGTGGTGAACGAGCTGACCGTCAGCTGAAGCGCCGGCGTCGATCCGAACGCGGTGGCCGAACGCCGGTTCCGCGAACCGCTCGGCCACCGTGATCCGCTCACCCCTCCGGGCGGAGAACCAGGCGTCTCTCGGGACAGGGTGGCCAGATAGTACCCTTCGACTTGAGTACCGAAGAGCTATTCGGAGTCCCATCCAACTGGCCTATGCTGGTTATCGGCTCTGTCATTATCGTTCCGTCGCGAGGTGAATCCTCGCCGGATGAGAGGCACCAATGGGACCTCCCCGTTCGAAACCGGGTCCGCGAGCGTAACCCGCGATGCGGTTTTCCAAGCTCCCCACCGGCGCACGGGGCTACATCCTGGGCGTCTTCGGCATAGCCGCCGTGCTGATGGTTGTCGCGTGGTGGCAGGCCGACGCGACCCCCGCGTCTTTCGGCTTCGTCGTCCTCGTGCTGGCTGCCACCCTGGCGCACTGCTTCCCGGTCAGCACTCCGCGACGCCTGCCCTATCAAATGTCGCTCCCGTTCCTGACGGCCGCGCTGCTGGTTCTCACCCCATTGCAGGTGGTCGTGCTGCTTGCCGCGATCCACGTGGTGGATTGGTTACGTCACCGACATTCCTGGTTCGGCCAGGCTTTCAACTTCAGCGGCTACGTCATCGCGGCGACCGTCGCGCGAGCGGTTTACAGCGTGATCTTGTCCGCCGGCGCGGTTCCACTCGATCTCGGTGACCCCCGCTCGCTCGCCGCCGGGCTCGCCCTCGTCGTCGCCTTCGTGCTGACCAACCGTTTGCTGATGGGCACCGCCATCTGGCTCAGCAACGGCACTCCGCCCGGCGAGCAACAGACCAACGCGCCGGAGAGCGTGCTCGTCGACGCCATTCTGCTCGCGATGGGCTTACCGATCGTCCACTTCTGGACAATCGCCCCGGGCGCGGTCGTTTTGACGGTGGCTCCGCTGTTTCTGATCCACCGCGCCCTTGATCAACCGGACCTGCCCGCCCAGGCCGGTCGCGATGCCTTAACTCACCTGTACAGCAGTGAGAGTTTCGCGGATGCCTGCGAGCGCGAGCTCGCTCGCCACGTTGCCTTCGACCGCCCCCTGGCGGTCCTGATGCTCGACGTAGACAACCTGGGAAAGATCAACGAGGACTACGGTCACCCGACCGGCGACGCGATCATCCAGGGAACCGCCCAGGTCATCCGTCGCACTCTGCGGCCGTACGATGGTGCCGCGCGTGTCTTCGGGGGCAACTTCGCGGTCCTCCTTCCGGAGACCGAGGCGGAGGAGGCAGCCGCGGTCGCGCGGCACCTTCAGGGAACGGTCGCATCGCGCAGATTCGACATCGCCACCAGCGTCGACGCGATCTCGATTACCGTCTCGATCGGCCTGGTCGGGGTCGACGCCCGCGCGTTCACCGCCGACTCGCTGGTGGCCGCTGCCCAGGCCGCGCTGATGAACGCGAAGCGCGCCGGTAGCAACCAGCTGTACGTCCAGGCAGCGTCGTCTTTCCCGGCCGTGACACGGCCCGGTGATTCCGCCGCGTCTGGACTGGCGGCCAGCGCGGTCGATCGGTGGGAGGCGGTCAAGGCCGCCGTCGAACAATCGGGGCCGGCGCCGCGGAAACCGGCCGCCGCGGAGAAGCCGCCCTGGGTGCAGAGCGTTGACGTCTGGCTCGTAAGTCATCCACGACGATCCGAGGTGCTGCTGAGCGCCTTCGTCGGCGCGGCCACGTTAGGTCTCGTCGTGCTGGCGATTCACCGAATCGAGAACCTCGACCTTTTGACGGTCCTCTGGCTGACGTCGCTGATCGGTCTCGTCGAGACCCGCGACTTTCAGATGTCCGAGCGCAGCGCGTATTCGATCAGCGTTGTCCCGATCGTCGCGGCCGGCATACTCCTTGGAATTCCCGGCGCCATCGTCGTCGCGCCGGTCGCGCCGATCGTCCGCGGCATCCGTCGTCGTGGTCGTTGGCACAAGATCATCCCCAACGCCTGCGTGTACGTGCTCGCCGCGACGGCCGCCACGACCGCCTTCGATCTCGGTCGCTTCGGGCAGGAGCTAGCCGCCGAGCACCTCGCGCCCCTCCTTCTCGCCGCGGCCGTCGCCGGCGTTGTTTTCTATCTTCACACGTTCATCCTCGCCGCCTTCCTGGCCAGCGAGCTACGCACCGCGCTCTCGCAGATCTGGTCGGAGCGTTTTCGTTGGCTCTGGCCTCAGTACGTGATCCTCTGCGTGATGAGCCTTCTGCTCGTCCTGGCCTATCACGAATTCGGCATCTTCGGCGTGGCCGCGTTCGCGGTGCCGCCGTTGATGATGCGCTACGTCGCGAGACAGTACATCGATCACACCGTGGAAAACGTCCGGCAGCTGCGCGTGCTCAACGAGGAGCTGGCCGAAGAGATCGCTCACCGCACCGCGGTCGAGGCGGAGAACGCGCGGCTAGCCCATCAGGTCGCCCGAGTGAGCGCGCTCGAAGAGCTGAGCAGGCTGAAGAGCGAGTTCATCTCGATCGCGTCGCACGAGCTGCGCACGCCCATGACGAGCATCCTTGGATTCAGCGAGCTGCTCCTGAACCGAACCGACGCCGACTTTCCCCATCGGTTCATGCTGTCGGTCATCTACGACGAGGCGGCGCGGCTGGCCGGTCTGGTGGACAACCTGCTCGACAGCTCGCGGATCGAGACCGGTCGCATGACGGTGAACCTCCAACCGACCGATCTCGCCGCGCTGCTACCGCCGCTCGTACAGGCAGTCGGCGGCCCGGCGACCCAGCACACCGTGCTGGTGGACGTCGCACCCGAGGCGCGCTGGGTGATGGCGGATCCGGCGCGCCTGCAGCAGATCCTGACCAACCTGGTGGGCAACGCGATCAAGTATTCGCCCGACGGTGGTCGGGTGACGATCAGCGCGCGGACGAATCCGGCCGCGAAGGACGTCGTCGTCGCCATCTCGGACCAGGGGGTCGGTATTCCGCCCGAGTATCGGGAGCGCATTTTCGATCGGTTCCAGCGGGTGGACTCCTCGGAGACACGAAGTATCCGCGGCACCGGCCTCGGCCTCTACATCGCCCGTCACCTCGTCGAGCTCCACGGCGGGACCATCCACGTCGAAAGCGAAGTCGGGCAGGGAAGTACCTTCAGCTTCACCCTGCGGGCTGGCGCGCCAGCCCCCGCGGTGGACGCGACGGATGGTTCTCTCGCCGTGGCCAGTCAGGGATAAATCAAGGAGAACGAAGAGCATGCTCGCCAAGCCGCTGGGCCTTCCGCACGAGCCAACCCGCTCGGAGAAGTTCGTCCTGGTCGTCGACGACGAGCCGACGGTCCGTCTGCTTCTGGAGACGACGCTGAAGGGAGGACCGTATCGCATGCTGACGGCGAGCGACGGCGAGGAGGCACTGGCCATCGCCCGGCGCTATCTCCCGTCGGTCATCTTCATGGACGTCTCGATGCCCAGGCTGGACGGATTCGAGACCTGCCGACGGCTGAAGAGCGATCCCACCACCCGTGACATCCGGATCATCATGCTCACGGCGAAGGCCCAGGATGAAGACCGGGCGCGGGGCGCGCAAGTCGGGGTGGACGCGTACGTCACCAAGCCGTTCAGCCCCCTGGACCTGCTCCGGCGACTCGACGCCTACCTGACCGACTGATCGCGGGCTTCATTTCATCTATATTTAATCCCCATTAAACGCAGTAGATAGTCGGGCCGACGGGTTATCATTAGCGGCATGATCGAGCCGAGGTTTTTCGACCTGCGGGCCTTGCCCGAACGCTTTGTTCGGGCGACGGCTGAGCTCCTTTTCACCGGCTTTCGCGCGCAGCATCCCGGCGCCTGGCCGACCCTCGAGGACGCGCTCGGCGAAGTCCGCGAGTCTCTCGCGCCCGAGCGCGTCAGCCGGATCGCCCTCGACGAGCGCGGGGACGTTCTCGGCTGGATCGGCGCGATTCCGGCGTACGATGGGCGCGTCTGGGAGATTCACCCGCTGGTGGTGCACCCGGCCAGACAGCGGCAGGGAATCGGGCGCGCCCTGGTCGGCGACCTGGAAAGGCTGGCGCGAGAACGAGACATTCGAACGCTCTGGCTCGGGGCTGACGACGAGGACGATCAAACGACCCTCTCCGGAGTAGACCTCTACCCGGACGTTTGGGATCGGATCCGAGACATCCGCAACCTCGCCAACCACCCCTACGAGTTCTACCGGAAGCTCGGCTTCACCATCGTCGGGGTCGTTCCCGATGCCAACGGCTGGGGGCGTCCGGACATCCTGATGGCGAAGCGCGTCGGCCGGATTCCGGAAGGCGAGACATCAGCTCGCCGTCGCCGGACCGGCTGAGACGCCGATATGCCTCAACCGGTCCCGGATTCCCCGACTCGCCGAGCGCCGTGTCGGGCGGGGGATCCGCGCGTTCAGCGCCGCGCGGCCGCGCCGGCCCGCTTGACGGCCGCGGCCAATCCGGCGAACGATCTCCGGCTCGATTCCTCCCGGGTCAGCCCTTCTCCGCGCCAGTGCGTCTCCAGGAGCACCGGACCGGCGAAGGCGTCGCGGAGCAGGTCGGCGACCTGGCCGTCGACGTCGACCGCGCCCTGCCCGATTGGCATCCAGGCGGTCAGGCCAATCGACGGATCGACGAGCTTCGCGTCCTTGAAATGAACGCAGGCGGCGTAGGGCCGGGTGGCCAGGTATCCTTCTCGGTAGGCCTGGCCGCACGAGACCCAGTCGTTGGCGACGTCCCAGATGATCCCCAGCTCCGGGCGACCCACCGCCGCGACGATTTTCGCGGTGTTGACCCCGGTGTTTCCCCAGCACGAGCGGACGTTCTCGACCAGCAACCGAACGCCCTCCTCGAGCGCGAGGTCACAGGCGAGGTCGAGACCCTCGGCGATTCGCTCGAGGATGGCATCGCTCACCCCGCCGCCGTCCGGGTAGATCGGCGACGGGTTGCCCAACCCCTGCATCGGCTCACGCCGGAAGGAGAAGATGCGCACCGCCGGCCACAGCGACTCGGCGGCCAGCTCTCGGGCGATGCCGGCCGCCCGGCGGATCGCATCCAGGTGCTCGGCGAACTCGCTCGACGCGCGAAAGTCAGGGTTCTTGGTCAGCTCGACCGCCTTGAAGGCGAGCGTCCCGACCGCGTCGATCCGCAGGTCGTGCCCGCGCACGATCTCACGAACCCGCGCGATCTCGCTCGGCTCCAGCCGATCGGCCGGCTTCCCCCAGAGGTTGTTCAGCTCCACGACCCGCATACCCAGCTCGTTGGCGACCTGGCAGGCGCGCTCCAGGTCCGAGTCGATCTCGTCGGTGACGGCGCCAAGGGTCAGCTCGCTCATCAGGTGCTCCTCGGTTAGATATTATGTCACTCGTTGCCCCAGGGAAACGACTCGATCCGCAACGACGGGTCGACCGCGGTCGGCGCGACGCGCGCGCCTCCCTGGCGGTGGGAATGGTGCGCGGCGAAGCCAATCTCGGTCGCCCGCCGCGCGTGGTGAACGTCGCAGGCGGTCGGGCGCCTCTCGCGAACGGCCCCGACGAGGTCTTCCACGATCAGCGGCCAGTGGGGGATGTGCGCAACCGGCTCGAAAGGGCGCGAGACCGGCGTCCTGCCGTCGTCGGCCACCGTCCAGAGCCGGGTATCGGCGCCGTCGCTCAGAATGGCGAACCGTCCTCGACTGCCCACCACGTCGAAGCCCGGGTCGAACCCCTGGACGTAGCCGGCCGGCGAGAGGCTCGCCTCGACGCCGTTGACGAACCGGATCTGGACCCGCCCGGGCGGGTCGAGTCGGCGGCGAGAATCGGCCGGCTCGCTCTCGAGCGGATCGACCCAGCCCGAGACCCAGTCAACCTCGGCATCCCCGGCCAGCTCGAGGACGCGATCGTACCAGTGGCAGCCGTGGTTGACCAGGTTGACGAGGCCGTAGGCGACGACCGAGCGAACGTCGCCGATCGCACCCCCGCGCAGGAGACGGCTCACCGCGCGGTAGTACGCGTACCAACGGCGATCCAGACCGAAAGCGAAGCGGATCTCGTGTCCCGCGCAGGCGGCGACGATTCGGTCGACCTCGCCGAGAGTGGTGGCCAGCGGCTTGTCGCAGAGAATCCCCCTGACCCCCGCTTCCGCCGCGGCCTCGATCTGATCGGCGTGCATCGTCTGGCGCGTCGCGATGCAGACGAGGTCCGGCTGGATCTCGCGCAGCATCCGTGGGTAGTCGTCGTACACGGCCAGCTCGCCCCAGCAGTCGACGAAGGCCCGCCGGGTGGCCGCGCCCTTGTCGAAGACGGCGACGACCCTCGTCTCCGGGACCGCGGCAAACGCGGCGGCCCAGTTGTGGTTGGCCGGCGTTCGATCGAGCATGCGATGGCAACCGGCGATGGCGACGCGCAGCGGCTGATCCACGGCTCAGTCTCCTCGAGAAGATGGCGCACGAAGGCCAGGCTCTCCCGGGCGTACGTCCAGGCGTCGGGAACGATCGGACGCCAGATGGCGGTCGCGGCGGCGATCTCCGGAACCGCTCCGCTGAAGGTCTCGGCGGTGATCCACTGGTCCCCGGCCAGGTAGCCGATCGCCCGCAGGGCATCCCGAACCGCCGGCCAGTCGACGTGACCGCTGCCGACCGTGCCGCGGTCGTTCTCCGAGAAATGGACGTGGACCACGCGCCGGCCGGCGAGACGAATCGCCGCGGCCACGTCTTTCTCCTCGACGTTCTGGTGAAAGGTATCGAGATGCAGACCAACCGACGGGCAGTCGACGGCGTCGAGCAGCCGACATGCATCGCCGACGGTGTTCAAGAAATGTGTCTCGAACCGGTTGAGCGGCTCGATCGCCAGCGTCATTCCCCGGTCCGCGGCCCGCGCTCCCGCCGCGCGCAATCCCTGGACGCACGAATCCCACTCGGCGTCGGACCGGGCCCGACCCGGCAGCACGCCGACCGGGTGGTAGAACGGACCGCAGACGAGTCGCGCGCCGCACCCGGCGGCGACCTCCAGGGTACGGTCGATCCAGGTCACCCCACGCTCGCGCTCGGCGGGATCGAGCAGGCTGGCGCCGGGCGGCAGGGCGCCAGAGGCGGTGCATACCAATCCGACGTGGACGAGGGCGGCGCGCACGGCCGCCGGATCGACCGCATCCGGGGAGAGGATCGGCAGCTCGACGCCGTCGTAGCCGAGCGCGGCGATTCGAGGCAGCAGGTCGAGCTCGGATCGACCGATCCGACCCGACCAGGCCATCAGATTGATTCCCAGGCGAGCCACCGCTTCACCCCACCGCCGTCGACCGGACGTGGGCCGCCCCGACCTCGACGCCCAGCAGATGCCACGCCGTGCGGTAGAGAATGTTCGCCCGGTCCGCGGCGCTGAGCCCCGGCGCCTCGCGGACGATCGCCGTCGGATCTTCCGGCCCGATGTCGAACGGGTAGTCGCTGCCAACCACGATGTGGTCGCTGCCGAGCTCGCCGACCAGCCAGGACAGCGCCGACGGGATATAGATCATGTTGTCGACGTAGACCCGGTCGAGGTAGGCGCTAGGCGGGCGGTCGACGTCGAAATGGGGGGTGATCAGGTGGTGAAAGCCATACTCGGCCCGTCCGCGCAGCCAGGGAAAGCTGCCTCCGGCGTGGGCGAAGTAGGTCTTCAAGCGGGGGAGGCGCTCGTAGACGCCGCCGAAGACGAGCGACTCGATCGCCACGCAGGTCTCGGTCACCATGCCGATCAGATTCCACATGTAATAGTCCTGGAGGCGCTCGGTGCCCAGGACCTCGTAAGGATGGACGAACACGCAGGCGTCGAGGTCCTGGCACGCCTCGAAGAAAGGCAGGAACGAGGGGTGATTGAGGTTCTTCTCGCCGAGGTGCGAGGCGATCATCACCCCGCGGAACTCCGGCCGCTTCATCGCCCGCTCGAGCTCCTTGATCGAGCGGGGAATATCCTGCAGCGGGACGGTGCAGAGCCCGACGAAGCGATCCGGGGCGGCGCGCACGCTGTCGGCGATGCTGTCGTTGCTCGCCGCCGCGATCTCGGCGGCAAGGCCGGCTTCGGCCCAGTACGAGAG
>JAJPKB010000442.1 GCA_021323915.1 Chloroflexota bacterium
CGCTGGCTCGCCAACGCGCACACGCCACCGGATCGCGCGGCGCAAGTCCGCGGCATGCTGGAGCGCGACTCGGTCGAGGATCTCAGCGGCACGCGACCGGCGTTCCGGGATGGCCGCCTCCTTTTCAGTCAGCGAATCGCGACCGTCGTCGGTCGCCGACTACGGTAGACGCGCACCAATGCCCACAATCGTTCTGGCCGGCGGCAACGAATTTCAACCCGGCTGCGTCACGATGGACGTTGAGGTGCTCAAGTCAGCCTCCGCGCAGCCTCCGCGCGTCGTCGTGGTTCCCACCGCGAACCGGGTTCACCCGGATCTCGCGGCAGCGCACGGCGTCCGCTATTTCGAGGGACTCGGGGCGGTGGCGGCGGCGGTGAACGTGGTAGATCGCCACTCGGCGAACGATCTCCGGCGCCTCGAAGCGCTCCAGGAAGCCGACCTGATCTATTTCGCCGGCGGCGACCCGTGGTATCTGCTCGATTCGATCCGGGATAGCCTTCTTCTGACCACGCTGCGCGACCTGTACGCGGACGGTCGGGTGATCGCCGGGGCGAGCGCCGGCGCGATGGTGCTCGCCGAGCGTATGCCCTCCGACGACTGGTCGGCGTGGATTCGATCGCTCGCCCTGAGCCCGGGAGTCGGCGTGATTCCTCACCACGACCAGGCCGAGGCCGCTCGAATTCGACGGCTGCGCGAGGAGGCAGGAAGCACGATGTCAATACTCGGCATCGACGAGGCAACCGCGTGCATCGGAGATGGTCGCGGAACCTGGCGGGTAGCTGGCGTCGGCGGGATCACGGTGTACCGAGGAGATCGGGTTGATCGCTACTCCCACGGCGAGACGTTCGCGACCGAGTGAGCGATGGATCGCCTGACCACCGCCGAGCTCGTCGCCCGTAAGCCGTCCCCGGAAGAGTTCGCCCGACTTCCCCGCCACCCGATCTACGTCGTCTGTGACAACGTCCGCAGTCTGATGAACGTCGGATTGATCTTCCGCCTGTGCGACGCCGCGCTGGTCGAGCGACTCTATCTTTGCGGGCTGACCGGCTATCCGCCGCTGCCCGATGACCCGCGTCCGCCCTGGGTCTCCGAGCGCGCCGGGCGAGTCATCGCCAAGACCGCTATCCACACCGTCCAGTACGTGCCGTGGGAGTACCGGCCCGAGGCCGTCGAGGTGGTTCGGGAGCTGAAAGCCCGAGGCGTCCAGATCGTCGTGTTGGAGCAGACCCGGCGGAGCGTGAGCTACGTCTGCGGTCACTACCGGTTTCCGCTTTGCCTGGTGCTCGGCCACGAGCGCGAGGGAGTCGAGAGCGACGTGCTCGCTCTCGCCGACACAACGGTCGATATCCCGATGTACGGCATGGGAAATTCGCTCAACGTGGCGATGGCGTTTGGCATCTGCGTGTACGAATTGATTCGCTGCTGCCTGTCCGACATGAATTGCCCGGAATGACCGACGACTCCGCCGCGAGATCGGCTATCATGTAGATCGTGCTGCCGTGTTGCCCGGGTGAGAGCGGAGCACGGCGCCATCGTCATCCACATCGAGCTTATACCTACCTAGGTCAAAGTACCAAGCGGAGAGCCAGATATGTCGCAGGAATTGGGAAAGATCGAACGACCGACGGCCGAGTCATTCGAAGGTACGCGGAAGATTTTCCTCGTTCCCCTCGTCTTTTCTCCGGCCGAGCCACCGCCGGATTACGTCGGGATGCTCGAGCGGTACTGGGCCGGCGTGCGAAACCAGGTTCGCCGTCTGTCCGAGCGGACCAGTCCAATTGCCCGGGTGTACCACGAGGGCGTCTACGAATCCGGGGAAACCGGTATCAAGATGATCGAGCAAATCAACCGGCGCAGCCACGCGCTGATCCAGGAGTACTGCGAGCGCGACGCCAGGGTCGAATCGCTCGAAGATAGCGAGCTCTTTTCGGAAAGCCTGGACTGGCAGCGCTGTCTGATGATGGGGCCGATGAGCCGAAAGGTCATGGACCTCGCCCTGAACGGGTACCGAGAGGCAACCCGTCAGCGTTACGACGTAATGGCCAAGCGCATCAACGATACGCTGCTGGCCGGCGAATCGGCTATTCTGTTGATCCAGGAAGACCACAGCATCCAGTTCCCCAAGGACGTCCAGGTCTTCTTCGTCGCGCCGCCCGCGCTCGACGAGATTCACCGCTGGCTTCGCGACAATCAGGGTCGGGCGCGTCAGTCCGACGCGCCGGCCTCCGGGGACGCCACTCCCGACGCCGAGGGAACGAAGCCACCAGATTAGGATTCGCACCTGACGCGGGAATCAGCCGGCGGCCAGGCGCACGTCTTCCTCTCCCTCTGGGAAATGGTTGGGGTGAGAGTCCGGCGAGCGCGACCCATGGCAGGCTCAGACCCTCACCCTCGCCCTCTCCCAAAGGGAGAGGGGAGTAGGCGCTCGCTGGCTGATCGTCCCGACTGACCGCGGCCGTGGATACGTTGACACGCCACATCGTACTTTGTTAGTATCGCTGCCGTGGGCCCAGGCCTCCCCTGGGCCCACGTGGCGCCGGGCCGTCGCAGGTCAGGGACGCCTGAACGTGACTGACCTCGTCGACGTGTCGATACCTACTCGGCCCGGTGCGAAGCGTAACGAGCGAAGGGAGCTTAAGGGCGTGGAAAACAACCGGCAACGTGTTCTGACTCGGCGGCATTTACTGTCGATTGGCATGGGACTCGCCACGGCGACGTTCGTCGCCGCGTGCGGCTCTGGGTCCAGTGGGACCGGCTCCTCCGCGCCCGCCCAACCGACGGCCGCGGCACCGACGGCGACGGCGAGCACGTCGACCACCTCGAGCTCGTCGAGCTCCTCTCCTCCTGCAACTGCGACGGCGAGCAGCCAGGCCGCCCCGGCCGCTACCGCGGCGCCGTCCGGCGGTCAGGTGTCTTTGACCCTGAGCTACCGCAGTGGCAACGCTCCGTATTTCCAGGAGCGGAGCAAGACGTTCAACCAGCAGAATCCGAACATCGCGATTGAGCAGAAGCCCATCGCGGGAAGCAACGATGCCTATTACCCGAAGCTGACCGCCGAATTCGCCGCCGGCTCGGCCAGCGACGTTTTCTGGGTCAGCACCGGCTTTGGCCTCTACGACAGCTACGCCGCGTCCAAGCAGTTGATCGCCGCCGATCCGTTTATCCAGTCCGACAACATCGACCTGAGCCAGTGGTTCCCGGCCGCGATCGAGACACTCAAGCTCGACGGTAAGCTGTACGCCCTTCCCTGGGGCATGCATCCGGACGACATCGGCCTCTGGTACAACAAAGACATGTTCGACAAAGCCGGCGTCGCCCCGCCGGATATCGAGAACGAGACCCACGAGTCCCTGGCCGAGAAGGCGGCCAAGCTCACCAAACGGACCGGCAGCCATACCGACGTGTGGGGCCTGGTCACGACCACCGCGCCGTTCGAAGGCTTCATCTCGATCGTGCGCTCGTACGGCGGCGACTTCATGACGCCCGACAAGAAGAAGGGCGCGATGGACACGCCGGAAGCGCTCGCGGCGATGCAGTGGATGTACGATATCCGCGTTACCCAGAAGGTCAACCCGTTGTTCTCCCAGACACCGGCCAACGGCGTTGAGGACGCGTTCGTCGGCCAGACCGTCGCGATGTTCAACGAAGGTGTCTGGGGACTGGCGCTCGCCCAGAAGATCGGCAACCGGTTCACCATGGGTTGCAGCCTGATGCCCAAGGGGCCCAAGGGCATTCGCGGATCCATGTCCCACGTCGATACGATTTCCGGCTACGGCAAGGGCAAGCATCAGCCCGAATCGTTCAAGTTCATCGAGTTCCTGACCAACAAGGAAAGCGGCGTTCAGAACGCCCTGGTCAACGCCTTCTGGGGCGCGCGTGCGGACGTCTGGGCAGATCCACGTCCGAAGCAGAAATACGGGAGCCTCCTCGACGCCTGGGTCGTTGCCATGAAGGACATCATGCCGCTCGACGAGCCCTGGAACTTCCGACTCCTGGAGCTCAACACCGCGATGGACAACACGCTGCAGCCGGTCTGGAACGGAGACACGACACCAAAAGACGTCGTACCGAAGCTCCAGGACGCCATCAACACGGTCCTTGCCAAGCCGCAGCAGTAGGATTTCGATGATCGGTGAGCGAGCGAGGCCCATCGTCCAAACACGTGGCATTGGCTCGGCGCGGGCGAGGCGGCGGGCGATCCAGGGCTATCTTTGGATCTCCCCCTGGATCGTCGGGTTCGTCGTCTTCACCCTCGGTCCGACCCTCGCGTCCCTCGTCCTGAGCTTCACCGAATACAACGTGATGTCGCCGCCGGTCTGGACCGGGTTGCAGAACTTCGTCTACGCGTTCACTCAGGACCCTCATTTCTGGACGTCCCTGCTGAAAAGCGCTAGCTTCGCCGTCGAGGCCGTTCCGATCGGAATCGTCATCTCAATGTGCCTGGCGCTGCTGGTGACGGCGCGGCATCGCGGCACCTCGATCTTTCGGACAGTCTTCTTCATGCCCGGCCTGACGCCGATCGTCGCCGCGGTGCTGATCTGGCAGTGGCTGTTCGACACCCAGGTGGGGCCGGTAAACTACGTGCTCAACACGATCGGCATCGCCGGACCAGGCTGGTTCGGTAGCACCACCTGGGCCCTACCGGCGATGGTGATCATCGCGCTCTGGGGATCCGTCGGGGCAAATCAGATGGTCATCTTCATCGCCTCGCTCCAGGGAGTACCCCAGGAGCTGTACGATGCTGCGAAAGTGGACGGGGCCGGGCGATTTCAGCGCTTTCGCAGCGTGACCCTGCCGATGATCTCCCCAGCCACCTACTTCAACCTCGTGCTGGCGACGATCGGGGCGCTCAAGGTCTTCGAGCTCGCGTTTCTGACCACCCAGGGCGGGCCGAGCTACGCGACCTGGTTCTACATGCTGCAGCTTTACCAGACCGCCTTCGAGAACTTCGACATGGGCTACGCTTCCGCCCTGGCGTGGATCTTCTTCATCGTCGTGATCGGTCTGACCTACCTCCAGGTGCGGTGGTCGGAAACCTGGGTCTACTACGAAGGGGGCGAGTGAACAATGGCAGCCGGATCGGCGACGAACGAATGGGCTGGCCTGAGGTCAGCGGGTCGGCCGCCGGGAGCTGGCCAGGTGGTGGGCACGATCGTCTGGTACGTCGTGGTCATCGCGCTCGGAATCGTGTTCGTCGGCCCCTTCATCTGGACCGTTGGTAGCTCGCTCAAGAATCCGACCGAGCTCTTCATCTACCCGCCTTTGATCATGCCGTCGGTCCCCGAGTGGACCAACTACGTCGAGATCTGGACGTTCGTGCCGCTCCTCACCTTCATCAAGAACAGCTTGATCGCGGGCGGCCTGACTACCATCGGCCAGACCCTGTCGGCAGCCGCGGTCGGTTACGGTTTCGCGCGGTTCAAGTTTCCCGGTCGTGACTTTCTCTTCATCGCCCTGCTCGGCACCTTGATCGTTCCGCAGCAGGTGACCATGGTGCCCACGTTCCTTCTGTACAAGTACCTTGGCTGGCTCGACACACTGCTGCCGCTCTGGGTGCCGGCCTGGTTCGGCGGCGGAGCCTTCTTCATCTTCCTGATGCGCCAGTTTTTCATGGCGCTCCCGCGCGAGCTCGACGACGCCGCCGAGATCGATGGGGCCGGCACAGTGCGCGTCTTCTGGAATATCCTTTTGCCGCTGACGATCCCGGCGCTCGCCACTGTCGCGATTTTCGCTTTCCTCTGGAACTGGAATGACTTCTTGAGCCCGTTGATCTACTTGAACAGCGAGCAGAACTTCACCTTGCCGCTCGGCCTCCGCTTCTTCCAGCAAGAAGCCGGCACCGGCGGCACGCCGCACGAGCAATTGTTGATGGCCGCGTCGGTCGTCGACACCATCCCTCCGATCATTCTGTTCTTCTCACTCCAGCGCTATTTTATCCGCGGGATCGTGATGAGCGGGATCAAAGGATAAAGCCCGTATTCCGTGACGTCGATCCGTCGGCTACAATAGCTCCACCGGCCGCGAGGGAGGGACGAGATCGTGCGGATCACCGAGCTTCAGACCTTCGAGATGTGGGGCGAGCCGCGAAACTGGATCTTCGTCAAGCTGATCACCGACGAGGGCGCCCACGGTTGGGGTGAAGGAACCCTCGAGGGCAACGAAGCGACCGTTCGTACCGCCATCCATCAGCTTGGGCGGTACTTGATCGGGAAAGACCCGACCGCGGTCGAGCACCACTGGCAGGCTATGTTTCGCCACGGCTTCTGGCGCGGAGGTGTCGTGCTCAACTCGGCGCTCGCCGCGCTCGATCAGGCGATGTGGGATCTGCGTGGCAAGCTGGCCGGCCTGCCGGTGTACCGTCTTCTCGGCGGTCCCACCCGCGAGCGGGTTCGTCTCTATACCCACGTGGGGATCTACGACCCTTCGAAGATGGTCGACGACGCGCAGCGAGATCTGGCCGACGGATTCAGCGCGATGAAGACCGGCGCCTGGGCGGGCGATACCTCGCTCTCCGAGTCCCGAGCGATCGCCGAGTTCGCGGCGCGGGTGGAAAAGCTCCGCGAGACCGTTGGCTCCGACGTCGAGATTATGATCGATAACCACGGGCGAAGTCGCCCGAGCACCGCGCTCCGGCTGATGCAGGCTCTGGCTCCCTACCGTCTGTACTGGTTCGAGGAGCCGACCCAGCCCGACGACCTGGAAGGCCTCCTGGCGTTGCGCGCGGCCGGGGCGCCGATGGATCTCGCCTCCGGGGAGCGGCTGTATTCGAAGTGGGATTATCGCCCGTTGCTGGAAAAGCGCCTCGTCGACGTTATCCAGCCCGATCTGTGTCACGCCGGCGGCATCACCGAGTGCAAGAAGATCGCGGCGCTGGCGGAGGCGTATTACGTCCAGGTCGCGCCCCACAGCCCCCAGGGGCCGGTCTCGACGGCGGCCGCGGCCCATCTCGCCATGGCCGTGCCCAACTTCCAGATTCTCGAATTCGTTCGGAGTGAGCCCTGGCGCGACCGGGTTCTGAAAGAGCCCTGGCCCGTCGAGCGCGGTCACCTGCTCGTGCCGGATCGACCTGGCCTGGGCGTCGACCTCGACGAGGCGGTGATCGAGTCGAGCCAGCCCCGAACGGTTGGAGTCCCCCGGGGCGCCTGGTTCTCCGACGGCAGCGTGGCCGATGTCTGATCCGGTGTTTCGGGCCCTGCCGCTCGGAGCGGTTCGACCGGCTGGCTGGCTGGAGCGCCAGCTCCGGCTCCAGGCCAACGGCTTCACCGGCCACCTCGGCGACGTCTGGCCCGACGTCGGACCCAACAGCGGCTGGCTGGGGGGCAGCGGCGAGGACTGGGAGCGCGGCCCTTATTACTGCGACGGGCTGATCCCGCTCGCCCACCTGCTCGACGACCCGCGGCTGGTCGACCTGGCCTTGCGCTGGGTCGGTTGGAGCCTGGAAAGCCAGACGGCCGACGGCTTCTTCGGTCCGCGCACGAACGACGACTGGTGGCCGCGCATGGTCATGCTCAAGGTCTTGACCCAGCACCACGAGGCGACCGGCGATCCCCGAGTCGTTCCTTTTCTCGAGCGATACTTCGCCCACCAGCTCGAGCATCTGCCGGCCCGCCCGCTTTCGAAATGGGGACAGGCGCGCGGTGCCGAGAACCTGCTCGCGGTCAACTGGCTTCACGCCCGAACCGGCGACCCGTCGCTCTTGAAGCTGGCGGACCTGATTATCTCCCAGACGCTCGACTGGGGACGCTTCTTCGTCGAGTTCCCCTGCAGGACGAAGCACACCGCCGGGTTCGATCACTTGATTCACGTCGTCAACGTCGCGATGGCCCTGAAGGAGCCGGCCCTTCGCTATCTCCGATCCGGCGATCCCCGGCATCGCGACGCGGTGTATCAGGGAATGGCCAACCTCGATCGTTACCACGGCCAGGCCACCGGGATGTTCTCCGGCGACGAATGGCTCGCCGGCCGCGAGCCAACCCAGGGCGTCGAGCTGTGCGCGGTCGTCGAGGCGATGTTCAGTCTGGAGCACCTGGTTCGCATCCTCGGCGATCCCACCTGGAGCGACCGCCTCGAACAGATCGCTTATAACAACTTGCCCGGCACGATTAGCGCGGACTTCCGAGCTCGCCAGTACGATCAGCAGCCGAATCAGGTTCTCTGCTCGATCGCGAAGCGCGACTGGACCGCCAACGGCGACGACTCCAACATTTTCGGCCTCGAGCCGAACTTCGGTTGCTGCACCGCGAATCTGCACCAGGGCTGGCCAAAGCTCGTCGCATCGCTGTGGATGGCGACCCACGACGATGGCCTCGCCGCCATCGCCTACGGACCCAGCCGGGTCAGCGCCCGGTTGCGCGGCGTCGACGTCCGCGTCGACGAGGAGACCGATTATCCCTTTGCCGACGTTATTCGATTCCGCCTGCATCTGTCCCGGCCGGTGGAGTTTCCGCTCGTGTTACGGGTGCCCGGTTGGGCGCACGACGCCGGCCTTGAGTTGAACGGCCAGTCGATCGGCGGCGCGGTACGTCCCGGCTTCACGACGCTTCGGCGCGAGTGGCGAGACGGCGACCTGCTGACGCTTTTGCTGCCCGCCCGCATGCAGGTCGTCGATCGCGACCACGGCGCGGTCGCGGTCCGGCGAGGCCCGCTGACGTTCGCGCTGGCCGTCGGCGAAGATTGGCGGCGCCTGACCGATCGCGCCGATCGTACCGAGGAGTTCTCCGACTGGGAGGTGTACCCGACGACTCCCTGGAACGCGGCAATCGAGGTCGACCGCGGTCGGCCCGAGCGCTCGTTTCGCGTTGAGACGTCGGCAATCGGTCCGCGGCCGTTTTCGGGCACCGCGCCGCCGATCCGCCTTCACGCCCGAGCTCGAAGAGTTCCCGGCTGGACGATCGTCCACAACTCGGCCGGTCCGATTCCGGAGAGCCCGGTCGAAGCCGAGGGACCGGACGAAGACGTCGTGCTCCTTCCTTACGGCTGCGCGCGTCTTCGGGTGACCGAGCTTCCGTATTTGGCGGCATCAGTAATGTCGACGGGACGGAAGGCGCATCGCGATTAAATCGCCCGCTGAAAGGAAGAATGGCCATGGAAACCCGAACACTCGTCGGAAACGGACCCTATACCTACGAGGTCGACAAGCAATGGGGGCGCCGCGCGGGAGGTGTCCACGCGTTCGGGCTGGTCTCCGGCATGGCTTGCGACTCCGAGGATCGCGTCTACGTTTTCAACCGTCTTCCCAATCCGCGCGTCATCGTTCTCGAACGCGACGGCAAGCTCCTTGGCGAGTGGGGCAGCGGGCAATTCAAGCATCCTCACGGCATCTGGATGAGCCCGCGAAACGAGCTGTATCTCACCGACCGCGATACGCATCTCGTCACCCGGTGGACGAGCGACGGCAAGCTCCTCCAGAGCTGGGGCACACCCAATCGCCCCGGCGCCCCGGGGCAGCCGTTCAATCAGCCAACCCACGCGTTCGTCACTCCTGACGGCGAGATGTACGTGTCCGATGGATACGGGCAGCGGCGAGTCCACCGGTTCGGTGCCGATGGCCAACTCAAGACCTCGTGGGGCGAGGAAGGTGTCGGACCGGGCCAGTTCGCCCTGCCGCATGACGTCTGGGTCGACTCGCGCGATCGCGTGCTCGTTTGCGACCGTGAGAACCAGCGAGTTCAGCACTTCGATCGCGATGGTGCCTACCTCGGTGAATGGAGCGATCTCTACGCTCCGATGCAAACCTTTGTTCGAGATGACGTTCTTTATCTGGCCGAGGCTCGCCAGCGGATCACGATCATGACTCTGGACGGCGAAGTCCTGGCGCGCTGGGGATCCAAAGGCGACGCGCCCGACCAGTTCACCGACTCGCCACACAGCATCTGGGTCGACTCGCGTGGCGACGTCTACGTCAGCGAAGTCCTCGGCGAGAACAAACTCCAGAAGTACGTTCGCCAGCCCTGACGTCGGTCCGTTGATCGCCAGCGGCATGCACCAGCGGCTCCGGAGCAGGTCGAACTACCCGTGGCTCGTCCTCGGGACGGTCTGCCTTGGCACGTTCATGGGCGCGATGGACGGTAGTATCGTCAACGTCACCCTTCCGCTGCTGTCTAGCATCTTCAGGGTGGATATTCCGACCATCGGCTGGGTGGTGATCGCCTATCAGCTCACCTCGACGAGCACCCTGGGCACATTCGGTCGAATGACCGACGTGTTTGGCCGTCGCTTTATCTATATCTCCGGTTTCGGGGTGTTCGTGCTCGGCTCCGCGCTTTGCGGCCTGGCGAGCACCGCCCTGGTGATGATTCTCTTTCGGGTCGTCCAGGGTATCGGGTCGGCGATGCTGGTGGCAAACAGCATGGCGCTGATCACCGCGGTGTTTCCCAGCCAGAAGCGCGGAATGGCGATCGCCTTCCTCGAAACCTCGGTCTCCGCCGCCTTCACGATCGGGCCGACGCTCGGCGGCTTTCTCCAGACCTGGCTCGGCTGGCGATCCGTTTTTTACGTCAACGTCCCGATCGGCCTGGGCGGCATGATCCTGGCCTACGCCATCATCGCCGATCCGCCGCGTGAAGCCAAGCGCCGCTCGCTGGATCTTCCCGGCGCGATCTTCCTCTCCGCCGGCCTTTGCGCGATCCTGGTCGCGCTCACCCGGGGCTTCGATCAGGGCGTGACCGCGGAAACGTTTCGGTTGCTCGCCGCGCCGGGCGTCCTCTTCCTCGTTCTGTTCGTCGTCGTCGAGACCCGTACCGCGGAACCGACGATCGACCTCGGGCTCTTCAGGGGACGCGTCTTCGCCGGCGCGAACGCGGCGAAGATCTTCGCCTACTGCGCGATGTCATCCGTCACGTTTCTGATGCCGTTCTATCTGGAAGAAGCGCTTCACTTCTCTCCCACCGTGACCGGTCTTGGCATGACCGCTCTGCCGGTCGCGCTGGCGATCGGGTCCATGACCGGCGGGCCACTCTCCGATCGATTCGGCTCGCACGTCCTTGCCCCGATCGGCATGATCGTGGCCGGCGCGGGAGCGCTGTTCCTGGCACGGATCGATCCGAACGCCGGCTATCTCACCGCGATGATCGCGATGCTCCTGATCGGACTCGGAATGGGCTTGTTCATCGTTCCAAACGACAGCGCGATCATGGGCGCCGCCCCGCGTGACAAGCTGGGCGTCGCGAGCGGCATTCTCGCCACCACCCGCAACCTGGGCCTTTCCAGCGGCATCGCCTTCGCCGGGACGCTGATCGCCGCCCGCGTTCAGATCTACACGACCGCGCCCCTGACCACGGTATCGCCGTTCGTCGCCGGCTTCCGCGATGTTTACGTGATTACGATCTTTCTTTGCTTCGCGGCGATGGCGCTGTCGCTGTTCCGGGGGAAAGCCGGCCACGGCTAGAATTCGGGCTCGCGTAGAGGTCGACGTGCCGTCGCGCGATGTCCGGCCAGGCGAATCGCTCCGCCAGGGCGCGGCCAGCCGAAGCGATTCGGTCGCGACGTCCTGGATCGGCGGCGAGATCGAGCATGGCCAGGGCCAGGGCATCCGGATCGCGGGGCGGCACCAGCCAGACGTTTTCGCCGTGCCGTAGCTCGGAGACGTCGCCAGTGCCGGTCGCGAGCACCGGCAGCCCGAAGCTCAGGCAGGTAATCAACGAGCCGCTCTTCATCGTGACGCCGTGGTTGAGTGGAAGCACCGCGAGATCGGCCGCCCTCAGAAGGCGCGCTGCCTCCGGGTCAGGCAGGTACCCGGTTGCCGAGGCCACGCTCGTCAAGCCGAGATCGACAATCGACCGGTGAATCCATTCCGCGTACCCGACCGCATCGCTTCCTCGGAGGGCCAGACTCTCCACGCCGCCGACCAGCCATAGCCGAGCGTCCGGGCGACGGTCCTTAACGATGCGCATCGCCTCGAGCAGCGTGGCAATGCCCTTCACCGGGTGCACGAACCCGAAGAAGACCGCGACAAACCGGTCAGCCTCGGTCCCGAGCCTGGCGCGCGCCGCTTCGCGCGTTGGCTCCGGCGCCGCCTCCGGACCGACGTTCGGACCGATCGGTAGGAGCTCCAGCCGCGCCGCGAGCCGTTCCGAACCGTCGGCGACGACCTGCAGGTGGCTCGGGTTGGTCACGGCCGCGAGGTGACTCAGGCCGATCAAGGCGAGCGATTCCCGGTCGAGCCAGCCGAGTTTCTCGGTGAGGGAGAACGTGGCGTCGGCGATTCGGGCAAGCGGGTCAGGAGGCCGCAAGCTCCAGCCACCGTACTCGTGGATCGTCGTGGCGATTCGCGGGCCACCCGGCCACCCCCTCGCCAACAGCGGAAGCAGTCCCACCGCGCGTGAGTGCTGATAGGATCCCGGCGCGTACTGAAGGTGCAGCCAGTCCGCGCGCCATCGTCGAGCGATCGCAAGCAGCTCGATCAGGGCGCCGACCGACCAGCGCGGGGCGCGAAGCGGAAGGACATCGACCGGGCTCTCGCTGCTCGACCGACAACCGGCGATCGCCACCGAAACGCCGAGCCGGGACAACTCGCCGGCCAGTCGCGACGTGTAGTGCGCCACGCCGCAGCGCTCGGGCGAGAACTCGCCCACTACCTGAATGACACGCACCTCGATCTCCCTCCGGCGAAGAAGGCAGGCCGCGTGCCGGCCCACGGGCACAGGTTGTGCCCTCGGCCATCCGACCGTCACAGTCGAGGTAGAAAACGATGCCCAACGATGAAGCAACATCCCGGAAAGAGCGAGAGATCGCCATCCCAACCGATTCGGTGACCCTATCGGCCATCCTCGGCGAGCCCTCGAACCCGCGCGGACTCGTCATTTTCGCCCACGGAAGCGGCAGCGGACGCTTCAGCCCTCGGAACCAGTACGTCGCACATGTTTTGCAGGATGCCGGATTCGCCACTCTGTTGCCAGATCTGCTGACCGAGCGAGAAGCGATGAACCGTCGCCTGGTCTTCGACATCCCGCTTCTCGCCGAGCGGCTCAATGGCGTTGCCAACTGGACGCGCGGGCAGGCGGACCTGGCGAATCTTCCGATCGGCTATTTCGGAGCGAGCACCGGAGCGGGCGCGGCGCTGGTCGCGGCGGCGCGCGAGGATGGACGCGTCTTGGCAGTCGTATCGCGCGGTGGCCGACCGGATCTCGCCGGCGAGGCGCTACCGAAAGTCGGCGCGCCAACTTTGCTGATCGTCGGCGGCCACGATCAACCGGTGATTACCCTGAACGAACAGGCCTACGATCAGATCAGGGCGCCGAAGAAGCTGGTGATCGTGCCCGGAGCGACCCATCTCTTCGAGGAGCCCGGAACGCTTGAAGAAGTCGCGCGGTTGGCGACCGAGTGGTTCGACCGACATCTGGTGCGCTCACGCGGGGC
Source organism: Chloroflexota bacterium (assembly GCA_021323915.1). Lineage (GTDB taxonomy): Bacteria > Chloroflexota > UBA6077 > FW602-bin22 > CADDYW01 > JAJPKB01. The sequence continues at coordinate 13,357 of JAJPKB010000442.1, forward strand.
CGGAGCAACGGCGTAGCCCGATTTTCACGGCGGCGCCTACTATCGAGCAGACTTTCGGCCCGGCTTTAGGCTCCGCGCTCGTTGCTCGACCTCGAGGAGACCCAGGCCGGCCACGCACATCAGTCCACTGATCAAGAAAGCGTCGCCCAGGCCCAGCGCCTCGGCGATCACGCCGGCCGTCGCCGGGCCGAGAAACATCCCGATCGCGTAAACCGCCTGAAAGACCCCCATCGCGGTAGCCTTTTCGGACGGCGTAACGGACTGGATGCTCAACCCGAGCAGCACCGGCATGCTGAGGCCTCGTCCCAGCCCACCCACCGCCTGCGACAGGCCCAGCAACACCACGTCATGGATGGCCGGGACGACCCCGGCCGATACCCCGCACAGGATCAACCCGAGCGTCGCGCAGCGAATCGCTCCCCATCGCCCGATCCATCGAGACACCGCCAGGGCGGCGAAGGTATAGGGGACCAGCGCGCCGCTGGTCAACAGGCCAAGCGTCGTCCGCGAGGCGCCCAGCTGGTTGGCGTAGATCGGGACGAAGGCGTAGGTGGTGGCCCAGAAAAAGAACTGCAAGAGCGCGGCGATCAGGGACACCCGCAGGAGACTGGGCTCGGTCCCCACTTTGACCATCCGGATCCAGCTCGGGGATGATGCGCGGCTCGATCGCTCCTCGGGGACGAGCAACAGAATCGCGGCGCCAACGACACCCAGCGCCACGCCCACGACGAACGGCGACGTCCAGCCAAACGCATCCGCGATTCGTCCGCCGACCCCGGTACTCACCATTTGACTGATACCGCTCAAAAAGGTGAGGAGGGCCATCGCGCCGGGCACCTGCTCGGGCGGGAACCAGTCCGAGAACATCACCGTGATCGTCACCCAGGTCGCGGCGCTGATCCCGACGATGCCACGGCCGATCACCAGCCAGTACGGACTGGGCGCGACGATCAAAACGCCGCAGCCCGCGCTCGCGATCAGGAGACCCGCCACGCAAAACGGCTTTCGCCGCCCCCAGCGGTCCGACGCCAGTCCAATTGGGATTCGCAAGATCAACTGGCTGAAGCCGTACGCCGCGACGACCAGACCGACGACGACCAGCGATGCGCCCATCGACTGAGAGTAGACCGGAAGAATCGGGACGTAGACGTACAGGGCGGCCCAGTAGAAGAGAGTGGCGAACGCGAACACGACCACCGGGCGACGGTGACCCGCGGCGGAGGAATCGACGACACGACCGAGGCCCAACATCCAGCTCGATTCCTGGCGAGTGATGTTGGTGATTGTATCAGGGCCAGGTCGAGGAGGCACGCTCCGTGCGAGATGAGCGTGACCCGTAGCGTTAATAGAGAGTCGACGCTCCCGGGCCCCAGCAAAGCAGCGGCGTCGAACGGAGCCACCGTCGCCAATGGTCGAGCACATCCGCCAACATCGTCGTTTCCTCGCCGGGCTCATGGCCGTCCTCGTGGCAATCGGTGTGATCGTCGCGGTTACCGAATGGCCGTCGAGCAACCCGGTAGGGCAGGTTCTCAATCCGGTCAACGCACAGTGCCGTCGCGACCCCGCTCACGTTCCCGCTCCGCCGCCCGGCGCGTCGAACTATCTCCACACCTGCGGCAATCAGATCTACGATGCCCAGGGGCGACTGGTGAAGATTACCGGCGTGAGCTGGTTCGGCCTGGAAACGCCAACCATGGCGCCGGATGGCCTCTGGGCGCGGAACTGGCAAACGATTCTCGATCAGCTGAAGGCCCTTGGCTTCAACGTGATCCGTCTCCCGTTCAGCGACGACGCCCTGCAACCCGGCGCCCAGCCCGCGGGAATCAATTACTTGCTGAATCCTGATCTGAAGGGTCTAACCAGCCTCCAGGTCATGGATCGGATCATTTCGGGAGCCCGCCAACGTGGATTGCACGTCCTCCTCGACCGCCATCGCCCAAACCGCTACGCGCAGAGCGACCTCTGGTACACCAGCACTCGAAGCGAGGCGCAGTGGATCGCCGAATGGAAGATGCTCGCCGAGCGTTACCGAGGTAACGACACCGTGATCGGCGCCGACCTGGACAACGAGCCGCGCGGCCCGGCTACCTGGGGCACGAACGATCCGAAGACCGACTGGCGATTGGCGGCCCAGCGCGCTGGCGACGCCGTGCTGTCGGTCAATCCGTACTGGCTCATCTTCGTCGAAGGGATCGAGCGCTCCGGCAACGACTGGTACTGGTGGGGTGGAAACCTGAGCGGCGTCGCGCGGGCACCGGTGATCTTGAACGTCCCGAATCGAGTCGTGTACAGTCCGCACGACTACGGCCCAGACGTCTACCCACAGGGCTGGTTCAAGGATCCGACGTTTCCCGCCAATCTCCCCTCGGTGTGGGATAGCCATTGGGGATACATCGCCGAACAGGGCATCGCGCCGATCGTCCTCGGCGAGTTCGGTGGTCGCTCGGTTGGAACGGACGCCGAGGGGAAGTGGCAAAGGGCGCTGGTCGCCTACCTCGATCAGCACGACATCGGCTTCATCAGCTGGGCGCTCAATCCGGATTCGGGTGACACCGGCGGCATTCTCGAAGACGACTGGCTTACCGTAAATCCGGGCAAGGAAAGCCTCTACCGGCCCAGCCTCGCTCCGCCCATCGCATCTTCGTCGTCGAAGGCGGTCAGCGCGCCGGAGTCGCTTTCGGTGAGCTACCACTTGGCCAGCGCTCCTTCCCCTACCACCAGTGTCAGCTTCGAGGTGACGCTTTTCAATCACCGCGGCCAACCGGTGAAGCTCTCCGGTACCACCCTTCGCTACTGGATCGACGGCAACTCGGCGACGACCACCGTGGCCGTGGATTGGGCCGCGATGGGCACCTCGAGCGTGGATGCTCAAGTCGTAGCCGCGCCACTGGGAAAACAGGGCGGCTACATCGAGATCGGTTTCCACGACGCGACTTTACCGGCCTACGGATCCAGTGGCCCTATCCTCATTCGCTACCACCGGACCGATTGGGGTACGTTCAACCCCACCCGGGATTATAGCTTCGGGCGCTCGACGACCGACCAGGCGTGGCCTCGCATCGATCTCTACCAGGACGGTCGTCTGGTCTCGGGAACCGTTCCTTGACTAGGTGCGGTCTCCCTTGTTATGATCCTCATAGATGGGGTATTGGACGCAACGACGCGTTCCGTTTAGCAAATGAGCGCCCACGCTGGTGTATCCATGCCGTTGGCATGGCCCAGTCAGCCCCCATTCATTTCGAAGCGCTCTAGCAGGTTTGGCGACGACGATCGAGGGATTTGACCGATTTGGAAACGTTGCGCTGGGCCTTTGATGCTAGATGCGTCATTTTTTTGGACGAAGGAAGACATGCCCAGCCAGGAAGAGAATTTTGTTGGCTTATTCATTGATTGGGACAACCTCGCGATTAGCACCGCCGTCGATATGGCCGGTGCGGTTCCCGACGTTCGCGCCATCGTCAAGGCAGCTCAGAAATTCGGCACCGTCCTCGTCGCGCGCGCATACGCCGAGTGGAACGTAAGCAGCGAGCGATTGTCGGTGTATCGCGCGGGCGTAGAGCCGGTCTACGCCCCAACGTTTCGTTTCGAGTCGGAGACCGCTGGATCGGGATCCAAGGGAAAGAGCCTCGCTGATCCTTGTCTGGTAACCGATTGCATCGATATCCTCCACCTTATGCCCGAGATCAATACCTTCGTGCTGGTGTCGGGTGACAAGGATCTGATCCCGATCGTACGTCTTGCCCAGTTGCGCGGCAAGAAGGTCGGCGTGATTGGACCGGACTTCGCGGCGGCGATTCTTCGCGATATGGCGGATGAGTACATCCCTTACCGGCAACTCGCCGAAGCGTCCGACAACCCGCCCACCGAAGTGAGCATCCACGGCGCGCGCTCGCACCGGCGCGCTACGCCCACCGCTCGCGTCGCTCCGGCCGCGGCTCCCGCCGTGCCACGCTCGCCGGTCCCGTCCCGTTCGGCGCCGCTCGCGGTGGCTCCGAGCCCGCTGCCTCCGGAGCCTAACGGCTCCGATCAGCGCTACGACGGCGCGACGGTCACGGAGAGCGTCGTCGAGCCGGTGACGTCTGTTCCCGCCGAGGAATTGCTGGACCCGGCGCCGCTCTACTCGGTTATCGGAACGATTCTTCGAGAGCGAGAACAGGCCGGCAAGCCACGTCTCCGCACGACGAATCTCAAGGATCAGCTTCTCGCGCGCATCCCGGGCTTCAACGAGCGCAAGTACGGCTTCCCCCGCTTTAAGGATCTGTTGGCTGCCGCCGAAAAGGCCGGTGTACTGACAGTTTCGCGCACCGGCCCGGTCCAGTGGGTGAGCGCAGCCGGTCAGGCTGCTCCGGCCGCTGCGGAAGCCACGCCGGTTGCGGATCTTCCCATCGTCGCGGCGCCTGAGCCGGTCGAGCCGGCGGTCGCTCCGGCCGAAGAGATCGACGCCGACGTGGTCGAGTTTGTGCTCGGGCTTCGAGAACGCAGCCGCTGGCTGACCTACACCTACGTGCTGACCAATCTGCTCAATCACCTCGGTAATGGAGCGGCGGATGCCACGTCCGACGCCGAGGCACGAGTTACGCTGAATCGCCTGGTCCAGGCAGGCGTCCTGGTCGTCGATCGCGAGCCGCGTGAGATCGACGTGAATGGCACTCGGCACCGAGTCCGGCTGTGTCACGTCGTTGACGATCATCCGTTGGTTCAGCGGGTCCTCGCGAAGATGAAGGACGTGGAAGCTGAGCCGGTCTCGGTCGATGGGGACGTCACCGTGCCAGTACGGCCGTCGGAGGCGACGGAGCACTTGAACGGTGAGAGCGCCGCCACGACGGAGGCGCCCGAGCCGCCGCCATCGCCGGTCGTAGACGTGGCGAGTCAGGAGTCGAATACGGTCCTCGAGCCGGGGCCGACCGATTCCTTGATGGCCGAAGAACCGGTGCCGCCCGCCGCCGAGCCAAGCCCGGTCCGGGACGTCGTGGCTTCGCCCCTGGTCGATCTTCCCGCCGTCTTGGCATCGCCGATCAAATCGGCGCCCACCGAAAACGGCGACGTGTTTGCACCGGACGTGGCGACAACTTCCGCGGAAGACGTCAGCCAGCCGGACGGCGCTACCGCCGGCGAAGACGAATCGGCCGCTAGCGCCGAAGCAGCCCCTGGGCCGTCGCTGACGTTGGCCGAAAGCTTCGCGGTCCTGCGCGATGTCGTTCGCGACGCTACCGATGCGAATCGTCCCACGACCGGGCCGGCCGCGGTGAAGAATCGCCTCGTGCGCCGACTGGGATCCTTCGACGAGCGTGCGTTCGGCTTCAGCAAGTTCAAAGACTACCTGGTCTCGGCGGAGCGGGCGGGTGCGATTCGACTGGAAGTGAATGGAAACACGACCAGGGTCGCGCTCGCTTCTTCCGAGGAAACGGGCGCCGCGGAGTAGATCCCCAACGGCGCGGCCGGCGAAATCCCGAGCAACGAATAGGAGACGACGCTCGTCGTGTCTCGATGGAATATTCTCGTCGTGGGGGCCGGGTCTCGCGAACACGCGATTCTCTGGAAGCTCCGCCAGAGCGCGCGCGTAGGACAGCTCCACTGCGCTCCGGGTAACGGTGGCACCCCGGCCGTCGCGGAGTCGGTCCCGATCCGGGTGAGCGACGTCGACGCGATCGCCGACTGGGCGGCCGGTCATTCGATCGATCTGGTCGTGGTCGGCCCGGAAGATCCGCTCGCCCTCGGTCTCTCCGATCGCCTCATGGCCAGGGGCATTCCGGTCCTTGGCCCGACAGCCGCCGGGGCGCGGATCGAGTCCAGCAAGCGTTGGGCGAAAGAGCTCATGCGCGAGGTGGGCGTTCCGACCGCCGACTACCGTGCCTTCCTCGACGCCGACGAAGCGTGGCGATACGCCCGCGATCGGTCCTATCCATTAGTGGTGAAGGCGGATGGCCTGGCCGCGGGTAAGGGAGTCGTCGTCGCTCGGACTCCAGACGAGGCTCGCCGGGCCATCTCTGCCGCGATGACCGAGGCCGTGTTTGGCGACGCCGGGCGCACCCTGGTCGTCGAGGATTATCTCGAGGGCGAGGAAATGTCGCTCCTGGCGTTCGTCGATGGGTGCAAGGTCGCCCCCCTGGCACCGGCCCGTGACCATAAACGGGTTGGAGATGGCGACGTCGGCCCGAATACGGGCGGCATGGGCACGATCGCGCCGACGCGGGTGGCGAACGCGATTGGCCTGGAAGGTCTGACCCATCGGATCTTGAAGCCGGTCGTAGCGGCACTGGACGCGCGCGGAATCATCTACCGCGGAGTGATTTTCGCCAATCTGATGCTGACCGCGGATGGACCAAAGGTGATCGAGTTCAACTGCCGACTCGGGGATCCGGAAACGCAGGTAGTCCTTCCCTTGCTCGCGGATGACCTGGCCGAAATCGCTTACGCCACCGCCACCGGCGAGCTTCGGTCCGGGCCGCTCGCGGTTCGGCCCGGGTACCGCTGCGGCGTCGTCCTCACTTCGGGCGGATACCCGGGACCGTACCAGACCGGCTTGCCTATCGAGGGAGTCGACCGGATCGACCCGGATGCCCTCGTGTTTCACGCCGGAACCAGACTCGTCGACGGAACGCTGGTCACAGCCGGCGGACGGGTCCTGACCGTGGTTGGTCAGGGAGATAGCCTGGCAGCAGCGCGTGACCACGCCTATGCTAACGTGGAGCCCATTCACTTCGAGGGCGCGTACTGCCGGCACGATATCGGCGTTCGTGAGCTCTAACCAGCGTTTCCTCTGCTTCCCGTCCCCCGAGCGTTCTGTGAGATCCAGCCCCTGATCGTCGCTATGTCGGACGGTCGGCCAGTGCTTGAGGGGAACCGCTGAATGCGCTGCCGGGAGGCATTGGGCTCTTCACACCTCTCCGGCCGCGGTCCGCGCCATTCGAGGAAGAGGACGAATCGCCGTCGTCACCAAAAGCATCGACTCGGCCGTTCGTCCGAGGGGAACGATCCAGGCTACTGAACGACCACCGTTCCGTGCATTCCAAGGGTTTCGTGAGGAATACAGGTATACTTGTAGGTGCCAGCGTCGCTGAAAGTATGCGACCAGCTCTGGCCGGGCTGGAGCAGGCCGGAGTCGAACGGCTGGACGCCACTCGGAAGCTGGACGTCCGCCTTGTTCACCGCCTTGGACGGATCGAAGGTGGCGGAGTGGACCGTCGAGCTCGCGTTTTGCCAGGTAACCGTCCCACCCTTGGAGATCGTCACCGTCGCGGGATCGAAGGTGTTCTGGTCAGTCATCTTGACCGTCGTACCGCCGGATGATTGCCCCCCGCTCGCCGCGGTGCTGACGGACTGCACGGCCTTGGCCTGGGCGTTTAACCCCGACGAGACCTTGGCTGCGGCGGTCGCCGCCGAGTTGTCAGATGACGATGAAGCCGAGCCGCCGCCAGAGCTACAGGCAACCAGGGCGCTAGCCCCTACAAGCGTCAGGCCAGCCAGGAAGCCTCTCCGTCCTAGCTTCTCCTGACCCACCTCGAGAAAGCGCGCACGAGACATGTGTTCCCTCTTAACGTGTAGTTGTCACCGCCGCCGACGCCGTCGGCGGTGTCTGATGAGGATCATCAGCCAGGTGATCGGGCAACGACGTTTCTTGAGCCCAGCGCGTCGAACGTCGATTCCGTTCCCAGTATAGCGCAAGTTCGCGCGCGCCGCGAACGCGGCGCGCGCCAGCGGAGTGGAGCGCTTGGCCGATAGCTATCTTCGGGCAAAAAAGGACCCCACGGCGTTGACCAGCACCGTGGGGTCGAGACGCAGGAAGCAGGAAGACGGTTAGGAGTAGATTAGCGCCTTCGGTGGACGTCCGCGTCGTCGCCCGGAGGAAGGGGGACGATAACGGTTGGCGCGTAACGGATAACTTCCACGTCGTCGAGATACAACGGGCCGCCGCAGCGCCCGCAACGTGGCGGGCGGCCGGGGCGCATCCTGACTCCGGGACCAGTCGCGGGCGAGATCAGCCTCGCTTGAGCCAGGGGCTGCCCCTGCTCACCTTCTACCCGAGCGGCCACGTATCCACAATGATAGCAGTGTAGCTCGGCTCGAACCTTCATCGCACCAACATCCTTCCACCGCCCGTCCGACGACTGAATCACCTTGGAGCGGAACGATTGGTCAATCTCGGAGCAGCGATTCAACCTTAGAGAGTAACTGGTTACCGGTGAATGGCTTGGCAAGGTGTCCATCCCTCCGACGCTCCAAGTCAACCGGATCCCCGATCCAAAGCACCGAGGGTTCATCAGAACGCCCGGGCGGACGATAACCGTGGGTTCCGAGCTTGGAGATACCCTCGTCCGGTACGTCCACGATCACGAGCGCCGCGTGCGCATTCCCCGGTGCCAGGCAACCGCCTTCACAGGAAACCACGTCGTATCCTGCCTTACGCAAAAGCCGGGTGAGCGCTCGTGACATTAACGGATCGTCACTTACCAGGAGTACCAGGCGCCGATCGCTCGCGGCGTTCGACTCGGCACGGAGATTCTCGTCGGCGGGAATCACTAGCGCCACCTGCCCCGGTGCCTCATTCGGCATCGATCTCGATCCCCATCGGGTTCGTCATCGATAAGTAGGATAGCCCTCAAATCTAAGATGCCAATGAAGGGAGCTTAAGAAGATCCTAAGAACGGAGGACCGAACCACAAGGACGCGGCCGACGCGCGACCCGGCGCGCCGAGCCTGACGTCGATCCGACCGGCGGTGCGGAGCTTGGATGACGCGAGAGAAAGGAGCCGCGTCAGTTCTGCGGGAGCCAGACCGTGAAGACTGACCCGTGATCCGGGGCGCTTTCGACCTCGATGTGGCCGCCGTGCTCGCGCGCAATCCATTGCGCGACCGATAGCCCTAGTCCGGTTCCTCGCTGGCGGCGTACCGTTCGGGCGCGGTAGAATCGCTCGAAAATGTGGGGAAGATCCTCCGCCGCGATTCCCCGACCGGTGTCGGTGACGCGGAACTTCACCCACTGATCGTCCCGCTCGAGCTCAAGGTCGACTCTTCCGCCCGATTCGGTGTATTTCACGGCGTTATCGACGAGCGTGAGCAGCATCTGCTTCAAGTAGTCAGGGTTCGCCTGAAAGGTCGTCGGGATGAGATCCCCGACGCGCAAGTTAACGCCATCCGCCGTAGGGCGCGCGAGGTGATAGACGTCGAGCACCACTTCGTCCGCTCGGACCGGTTGCTTCTCGAGACGGAACCCGGCGTCCGCTCGGGCCAGGTCGAGTAATCCCTGGACGAGACGAGAAAGGCGCTCCAGCTCGCTAGCAACGTCGTCGAGTACTTCCGCTCGCTCGGGGGACTCCGCCGCCCGATCCCGGCGTAGCAGGTCCACGTTCAAACGAAGCGTCGTCAGCGGTGTACGAAGCTCGTGGGAGGCATCGGCGACGAACCGACGCTGCGCGCCGATGCTCGCTTCAAGGCGACCGAGCATGCGATTGAACGTTCGGACGAGGTCTCCGATCTCATCGCCCGGGCCGTCGTATTCGACGCGCTGGTCAAGCCGTTGGGACTCGCCGATTAATTGAACGGTACGGGTGATCCGTGAGATCGGTCGGAGCGACGAGCCAGACATCCACCAGCCCACCGCGCTGGCGAGCGCCAGCAGTACGACGTCGCCAACGAGGAGCGCGCGCTGCAGCCAGGTGATCGTATCTTCGACGCGCTCGAACGTTCGCCCGACTTCAAGAATAAGCGGCGACCCTTGCCGAACCTCGAGCGGCATAGTGTAGACGCGTATCCGAACACCGCGAACCCGAATCGTGTGGAAGCTACTCTGGCCCCTCTCGGCGGCGCTCAAAGACGTCGAATCCAGAGGGCTCCGGGAATCGGCCATGTTCATCGATTCGTCGAGCACTCGTCCACACCCCAGAACCTGCGCGTAGACGTCTGCCTCGACGAACCGATCGAGGTCCGGCAAGCGGGCGTAGAAGGTACACGGTCCACCGATGATTTGCGTGCTTACCGCGAGGTCGCGCGCCTTGCTCTGGAGAAACGTGTCGGTATCGGCAGTCGTCGCCTGGTTGAGAGCCAGGTAAAGCGCGATACTCGACAGGATCAACGTGAGCGCCATCAAACCAGCATACCAGAGCGTCAACCGCAGGCGGATCGACATGGCTCACTCCCGTAGTGCGAAGCCAACTCCCCGGATCGTGTGGATGAGACGCGCTTCATTGCCTGCCTCGAGTTTCTGGCGCAGGTAGCCCACGTACACGTCGACGACGTTCGACTCGCCTTCGAATTGGTATCCCCAAACCGCGTCCAGTAATTGCTCACGGGTGAGGACCTGGCGGGGGTGGCGCGCGAAGTAGCTGAGAAGGTCAAACTCTTTGGCCGAGAGCGATAGCTCGCGATCACCCCGAAAGACCTGGCGCGTTCCGGTATCGACGGTGAGATCGACGAAGCGGACGACGGCGGCCTCCTGACGCGGTTCTCTTCGGCGAAGGAGGGCTCGGATCCGGGCCAGCAGCTCGTCCGGCGCGAAGGGCTTGACAAGATAGTCATCCGCGCCGGCGTCGAGCCCGCGCACCCGGTCGGCCACTTCGTCGCGCGCGGTGAGCATCAAGATCGGCGTATCGTCCGCGCTCCGCAAGCGACGGCAGACCTCAAAGCCATCGATGCCCGGCATCAGCAGGTCGAGCACAACCAGGTCGGGCGCCGCATCGCGGGCGCGGCGTAAACCCTCTTCTCCGTCCAGTGCCACGTCGACGTTGTACCCCTCGAACGCGAGCGCGCGACGCAACGCCGTCGTGATCGCTTCGTCGTCGTCGATGACAAGAATCCGTTCCTTCATCTCGTGCAGAGTATACTACGCGGCGAACGTCGGATCGAAGCAGCGCTCCTCGCTCTTAATCCTGGCGCGTGAATTGCGCCCGGTTCGAAGGTGGTCGAGCAGGAGGGTTGGTTCATATGGATATTCCTCTCTGGTTTCCCAACGACGCCGGAACCGAGCTGAGCACTCTATTCGTCCGGCCTGACGGTTGGATTGACGTGCCGATGGTCGTCTTCTGTCGCGGGAACACCCGGGGCTCGGCGGGCGACCAGGATCGCCAGATCGCCCACCTGCTTGAGAAGCAAGGGATCGGTTCTCTCCTTCTGGATTTCAGCTCAGCGGACGGACAAATCTCCGACCTGACCCGATATTCTCTCGCGCGCCTCATCGGCGACCTTGGCTCGGCCATCGACGAGCTACGAATTCAGCGTGGCGTCGACGTTGGCCGGATCGGCGTCTGCGGCTCCGGCGTCGGGGGCACCGTGGCACTGTTACGGTCCTCGATCGATCCGCGAATTCGGGCGCTCGCTTTGCGCGCGCCGCTGGCGCCGACGCCTCCGCTTCCGGCCGCGACCGTCACCGCTCCCACCTTGCTCGTCGTCGGTAGTAACGATCAGACCGCTATCGGGGGCATCAGACGAATCGAGCGTTGGCTCGCCGGACCAAGTGAGCTGTTGCTCATTCCTGACGCGGGTCATCAGCTTGGCGAGCCCGCCGCCTTCCGTGGAATGTCAGACCGGGTGGTCGACTGGTTTATCCGCTTTCTGGGGACTGGCGTAAAAGTTCAAGCCGCGTGAGATCGGCGGCCTCGACGATGCCCGTCATTTGACCGGTTACTACGCACCTTGCTATACTGTGCCAGGCGGAGGCTGAGCCGCTGGAGCGGTGGGACCACGGCTCACCCACGTAGTACGAGAATGCAGGAGCGGGTAATGGCTGGCGAGCACGTCGAACTGACCGTCCGTGAAGCTGGGCGCCTGGGCGGCCGCAAAGTCGCGGAAAAATACGGTCGAGAATTTTACAGCGAGATTGGCAAGAAGGGCGGGCGAACCGTACTCGAGCAGCGAGGCTCTGACTTTTTCGAGACGATCGGAAAGAAGGGTGGCACGGCCGTCCGAGATAACCACGGCACCGATTTTTACTCGACCATCGGGAAGAAGGGCGGGGAGACGGTCAAGGCCCGCCATGGATCGGACTATTACGCGCGTATCGGCAAGATCGGCGGAAGTCGAAAAGGTCAAAAGAAGAACGCCGCCGACGACTCGGCAACGTAAGTGAATTGAGGAGCGTCGTCAAACTGCGTCTCTAGCGCCTGAGCGATAGCGTTGTGCACCGGTGAGTCGGCCGGTGCCACTGCGCCGGAGGTCGCCGTCCCCTCTCCCCGAATCCCCGGTATCTCTCCCACGTCGCCTCGTTCGGATCGCGGGAGCCAACAAGCATCCCACCGTCGATCAAGGTTCCCGCGACCGCGCTTCGTCGCGTCGGACCAAACCCAAGCTCGCGGAACCGACGACGGCCGCCTTCAAACCCCTTTGATTGGATTCGTCAGGCGGGCGGTCGGGATCTCCACGTTCGAACCGGCCGGCAACAGACGCAGCGTCGAATTTAGCACCAGCGTAGCGATCGCGGCGATTCCGCAGATCACGCCGCCAAGTCCGAGGGCAAGCGGCGCACCCCAGAACTGGGCGATCGCGCCGAAGACGAGACTGCCAATCGGCATGAGTCCAAACGAAACCAGCGTCCAGATGCTCATCACTCGCCCGCGCAACTCGTTTGGAACGATCAGCTGAATCGTCGTGTTGGCGTTCGTCATATACGCGATCATGCAGAATCCCAGGCACACCAACAGGGTGACGGCCGCGACGAAACTGCGCGAGAGGCTGAAGCCGATGACCGCCGCCGAGAACCCCAGCTCGGCTCCGATAAGCAGCCGTCCCCTGGGGAAGCTACTGCCGAATCGCGCGACGGCCAGCGATCCGAGGATCGCTCCGACGCCGGTTGCCGCCATCATCGCCCCGTACCCGTTCGCACCGAGGCCTAACACGTCCTGAGCCATCACCGGCATGAGGATCGAGTAGGGGAAGCCACAGATCGTCACCACGCTCGTCAGAACGATGAGTGGGGTGAGCACCGGGTGCCCGAGGGTATACCCGAGCCCAACGCGTAGGCGCTTCCACATTCCTCCGGTCTCGAACTTGCGCGTGGCCGGGCGCGGCCTAATGAAGATGAGCGCCCCGACCACCGCGAGGAAGCTCAACCCATTGATGAAGAAGCAGCCGGCCGCGTTGATGACCGCAAGCAAAACCCCGGCGATCGACGGACCGACGACTCGTGAAAGGTTGAATTGGGTGGAGTTGAGCGCGATGGCCGTTGGCAGATCCTTCGGCTCGACAAGGTCGACGATGAATGCCTGCCAGGCCGGGCCGTTCGCGGCGGTGACGACACCGGTCAGCAAAGTGATCGCGACGATGTACGTCACCGTGACCAGGTGAACAAAAGTGATCGCGGCCAGAATTACGGCGAGTATCAAAAGCATCGATTGAGTCACGATCAACAGGCGTCGCCGATCGGCCCGATCGGCGAAGTCGCCTCCAACCAGAGACAGCGCCAGAACCGGGGCCGTGCCGGCAAAATTCACCACGCCGAGCGCGAAAGGCGAGTTCGTCAACTGAAGCACCAGCCAGCTCAGGGCGATCGACTGGATCCATGAGCCGATATTAGACGCGAACGCGCCTGACCAGAAGAGCCGAAAGTCTCGGCTGGTGAGGGCCCCAAACATGCAAACTTTCTTTCGACGGAAAGTGGTCTCAGTATAACACTCAGGCTTCCGTCAACTCCGGCGGGAACATCTTGCCGGGGTTCATGATGTTGAATGGATCGAGGGTTCGCTTGATCTGCCACATCACGTCGAGCGCCGCTCCGTGTTCTTCCCGCATGTAGGCGATACGAGTGAGTCCGACGCCGTGCTCCCCGGTTACCGTTCCTCCCATTTGACGGGCAAGACGGTGAATCGCGTCGGCGAACCGACGTACCCGTCCCACCGCGTCGGTATCGGCCACATTGATGACCGGCGCGGGGTGAAGGTTGCCGCTCGCGATGTGGCCGTACGTCACGACCGTCAAATCGTAGCGCCGTGCGGTGTCTTGGATCGCCCGCAGCGTCTCCGGCACCCGCGCGAGTGGCACGCAGATGTCTTCGCCCGCGTACACCCGGGCGCAACCGGGCTTGATCTGTCCCGACGCCGCGCCGACGACGCTACGCGCCTCCCAGAGCGCCGCGACACGCTTGGGTTCGTCCGACCATTCGACTCGATCCGCGAGCGGGGTTACGACCTCGGCGATGCGACGCGCGTCTTCGGTCACGCTCAGGGCGTTGCCGTCGACTTCGTAGAGGAGAATGGCCTCGGCATCCGGCAGCATCAGCGCGGGTCGGTAGATGTTGACCGCGGTGATCGCGGAGGAATCGAGAATCTCGATCGCCGACGGCAGAATACCCGCGCCGAGAACCGCGACCACCGACTCCCCGGCGGCCTCGAGTGTTCCGTACTCAGCCATCACCATCGCACGGCAGCGCGGCTTGGGTATCACCCGGAGGCGCATCTCCGTTATCACCCCCAGCATCCCTTCCGATCCCACGAAGAGCCTGGTCAGCTCAAAACCTGACGACGACTGAAGCGCCCGCGAGTTTTGCGACCCGGTGGTGATGACCGTGCCGTTCGGAAGCACGACTTCCAGCCCGAGCACGTAGTCGCCGGTCGGACCGTACTTGACTCCGCGCATGCCGCGGGAGTTGTTCGACACCATTCCGCCGACGGTGCACATGCGGCTGCTGCCCGGATCGGGCGGAAAGATCAACCCAAACCGCGCGAGGTAGGCGTTGAGATCGGCGTGGACGATGCCGGGCTGTACGAAGACCTGGAGGTTGCGCGCGTCCAACTCGACGACACGGTTCATCCCGCTCATGTCGAGGACGATTCCGCCGCGCGCGGGCAGGGCTCCGCCAGCCTGCCCGGTCGCCGCTCCCCGGGGCGTGACCGGTACTCGCTGCTCGTAGGCGAACGCCAGCGTCGCCGAAACGTCGTGAACGTTCCGCGCCTGTACGACCACCTCCGGAAGTCGAGGGCGCATCATCGCCTCGAATGATGCGTCGTACGCGTAGCACTCGAGCTGATCGTGGTCGTCGAGGATGGTGACGCCGCTTCCCAGGTGGGCCCGAAGCCGGGGACCGAGATCCGTGGTCTGAGCGATAGCCCGTCCCACGATTCGTTCAGCCGGCGCCGTTCGTACCGGCCAGGACCAGCGCGACGAGAATCTCATCCGCGCGAGGAGAACCGGGCACCCGAAGCTCCATCGTGCCGTCGGTCGCACCCCCGGCGCTCACGTGCTGGAGCGGTACCTTCATCGCCGACCCGGCGGCGGCGATGAGCTTTTCGCCAAGGATGGGCACCGACGGGATGCCAAGCGTCTCGCGAACCGACGTCGCGAACTTCGGAAAAAGTATCGCCTGACCGTGCTCGGGCTCGCCATCGCTTCCGACGATTGTTCCCTTTCCAACGCTCACGACCCGACCCACGTCGATCCATTCGAGCGCTCGCTTGGCGAGAAAACGTCCCAGATCTTCGCCGTCCTGAACCAGCTCGTCGAGATTTTCGTCGTCACGCCCCACCAGCGGATTTTGGATCACCGCTATCTGCGCGACGCGCCGAACCGGCTGCGGCAGCGACTTACCATTCTCGATCAGAATGTCTTCGATGATCGTCACCGTTTTACGGATGTCCAAAGGAGGTATCCTCGTTCGAGTTTCCGGCAGTCACGGGGTAAATATATGGACGGCCCGGGACGCTGTCAAGGTTTGCCGTTTTCCCGATGCTCGGGTAGAATAGTCGCGTGAGTAAAGGAAAAAAGCCCCGCCGCGCTGTCCCTCGAGCGAAGCTGAACGGACGTGTCGAGCACGTCAGCTCCTTGCCGCCGGCTGGCTCCAGACAACGCCCGGCGACGGGACCTGCTACCCGGCCGGTTGCCCGGCCGCGCCTCGCTTTGCTCGCGACCGCCGCGATCCTCGTGTTCGCGCTGATTGGAATCGCCCTATCGACCAGCCTCGGCGATTCAATCTCCGGTTTGGTGAAGGGACCGGCCGGCGGGCACGGCCAGGTGGTGGACGGCATTCCCTGTCAGAACGGCGAGCAGCTTGCCTACCACGTTCACGCCCATTTGACGATTCTCGCAGATGGGCAGCCGGTTGTCGTGCCAGCCCAAATCGGAATTCCCGCCAGCTGTTTCTATTGGCTACACACCCACGACACGACCGGCGCGATTCACATCGAGGCGCCGAATCCCCAGGCATTCACCCTGGGACAATTCTTCGACATCTGGGGACAGACGCTCACGTCAGATAACGTCGCGGGTCACCGCGGGACGGTGACCGCGTACGTCAATCAGGCCAAATTCTCGGGCGACCCGCGTGATATCCCGCTCAAGGACCACGAATCGATCGTTCTCGAGGTGGGAACCCAGACCCCACCCCCCGCCAACTACGACTTCGGCGACCTTCCGTAATCTCCGCCCCCAAGACCGCCCGCCAGCCGATACCCCCTTGATGAAGCGTCTGATCGTGGTCTGGGATAGTCCGATCAGATCTCTTCGCTCGACGACGCGACTCGCCCTGCAACGAGCGACGCGACGACCAAGACGATCAGGGCGATTGCCAGCGCAACGAAAGGCGTCGTCTCACGGTTGAACGACAGCAGCACCCTTGAAAGCCCGTAAATCAAGATTGCCGCGCCGCACACCGCGCAAACCGGAACCCAGAACGGTGCGAAATGACGCCCCATAGCTACTTCACTCCTCCCACGTTCTCCCGCGCCCAGCTAACGTTGTGACGTCGACGACGCGTCGTCGACCGCCTTCTCAACCTCGTGCTCTTCACGATTAAACCACTGAAAGAAACGTATCGTCACCAGCACCCAGAGAAACAGTGTGCCGAGCATCTTCATCAACAGACCGGCGATTTGCTGATCCACCAAGGGAGTCAAGCCCCAGAGCTTCGGCGTTTCCGCGTACACCGGGTAAATGACGATGCTCGAAAACGTCATAAACGCGCCAACAATCGCCGGCACCAGCGATTGGATGAACAGGTAAAGCATCTGACCGGGATACGACATCCGCGGCACCTCGGGCAACGGACTGAAGATGGGCCACCAGGCCACCAGGCCCGCCCCTAGCATGCAAACGTGCTCCAGCGCGTGCACAGTCGGGTTGAGCAACGCATCATCCCAGGCACCCGGCATGTGCCAGACCACCAGCACCGCGTTGAACAGAATGATCGCCGGAACCGGGCCGGTCAGGATCTCAAGCGATCGCTTCACACCACGGTACTGAAGCGCCGGACGCAGCAACCAGGCCGGCATCCCCACGAGCAGTAGCGGCGGCACGATGTACAGAAGCAGCATGTGCTGCAGCATGTGGGCGCTGAAAAGGTATTCGCTAAGCGAATCAAGTGGCGAGATCAGCGCCACGACGAGCAGAAAGATACCGCTGCCGAAAGCAATGACCTCGCGCACCGTGACGATATTCTCGTCCCACAGCGTTCTCGGACGGAGTCGCCGCAACCCAATCGCGTAGGCGGCGGACACCGACGTCAGGGCAATCACCACCCCCGGTTCGAACGACCAATCCGCGATTGACCACGGCGTCATCGCGACCTCCGTGACTAGCTGAGTGACTCACACGCCGAAGAGCACTCGGTGGAACAGAGTCAACAGTGCCACCATCACCGCGAACGCTAGTGCCAACGGCCCCGAGAAGAATGCCGAGAATATTCGGTTGTCGAACTTCAAGTGCATGTAGAACATCGCGACCAGGGTGAACTTCGACGCCGACAGCGCAAGCAGAATCGGCACCATCACCGCGTGCAACGACTCCTGGTAGTATACCGCGACCTCCGCACCGGTGATGATCGCCAGAACGATCGCGATTCGCACGTACTCCAGGGCACGCGGGTGGCTGTGCTCCTTGGGGTGCGCCTGGGTCGTCTCGACAACGTTCGTCTGCATCGCTCTCCCTCACAGATCAGTACGGCAACAGGTACACCACGGTGAAGATCACAACCCACACCACGTCAACGAAGTGCCAGTAGAGACCGACCAGCTCTACCGTCAAACTGTCCCGCTGTCTCACTTTCCCGCGCAGCGAGTTCAAAAACAACGACAGAAGCATGATCACGCCGATCGTCACGTGCGCTCCGTGGAATCCAGTCAGGACGAAGAACGTGGTACCGAAAAGGTTCTTGCTCAGGGTGAGGCCGTGATTGACGAATTCGGTGAACTCGTAGACCTGACCGCCAAGAAAGATCGTCCCGAGCAGCGCAGTCGCCGCGAGCCACACGCGCATCTCCTTCACGTTCGCGCGTTGGATCGCCGCAAGAGCAAGTACCATCGTTAAGCTGCTCATGAGCAGCACGAAGGAACTAACCGACGTATATGGAATGTCAAAGGTATCCTGAGGGAACGGACCGACCAGGCTATGATCGCGATAAACCAGGTACGTCGAGATCAAAGACCCGAAGAACAAGCACTCCGACCCCAGGAACACCCACATCAACACCTTGCGGTGGTTCAGGCCGGTCGACGTCGCGTGCTCGGCTGCCGCGTGCCCGGCCAGAGATGCTTCGGCCAATGTATTCCTCCGCGGTTACGACAATTACTCGGGCATCGCGGGCTCGAGAGCCCAACCATAGACGCCGTAGAGCAGAACGAGCACGCCCAGGAACGAGACCCAGCTCGGTGGGAAATCCGGCGGCCGCGGGTTACCCAGCGGCAATCCAATCAGCAGTCCCGCGAACACAAGCGCCAACCCCGCCGCCGCGATGATCGGGTAGAAGGACTCGTTCGGCATCGGAATGTCGAGATGATGCTCACCGCCGTGCTCGGACTCCTCCGCGTCGTGCGCGCCCCCCGCGATCGGCACCGGCGCCATCCGGCCGTGCCCGGCGCCCGCATCGCCGTACTTCTGGACCCAGAACGGATCACGCGAGTGGACGACTGGAATCTGCGCGAAATTATAGTGCGGCGGCGGCGACGGAATGCTCCACTCCAGCGTCCGCCCATCCCACGGATCGTCTCCGGCTAGCTTCCCATACCGAACGCTCGAGAAGAAGTTGTAGATGAAGACCAGGATCGACGCCGCGATTGTGAACGCACCGATCGTCGCGACGAAGTTCCAGAAGTCCCAGCCCATTCCGGCCGGATAGGTATAAATTCGACGCGGCATCCCGTCCATGCCCAGGACGTGCATTCCTCCGAACGTCAGGTTGAAGCCAACGAGCATCAGCCAGAAGTGAATCTGGCCAAACGTCTCGTCGAGCATTCGACCGGACACCTTCGGGAACCAGTAGTAGATGCCCGCGAACAGGCCAAAGATCGTTCCGCCGAACAGCACGTAGTGCAAGTGCGCGACCACGAAATACGTGTCATTCTCGAGCCAGTCGGCCGGCGGCGACGCCAGCATCACGCCGCTCAATCCGCCGATCGTGAACATCGCGATGAACCCGAGCGCGAAGAGCAGCGGCGTCTTGAAATTGATCTGGCCGCCCCACAGAGTCGCGATCCAGTTAAAGATCTTGATGCCGGTCGGAACCGCGATCAGCATCGTCGTCATCGAAAACACCGAATCGGCGACCGGCCCGAGACCCGCCGTGAACATATGGTGCGCCCACACTCCCCAGGCCATGAAGCCGATCGCGACGCCGGAGTACGCGACGACCGGGTAGCCGAACAAGGGCTTCCGCGAGAAGGTCGGCAAGACGTCCGAAACGATCCCCATCGCTGGAAGGATCAGGATGTACACCTCGGGGTGGCCGAACAGCCAGAACAGGTGCTGCCAGAGCAGCGGCTCCGCGCCCGCCTGCGGGTTAAAGAAGTTCGTGCCGATCAGTCGATCGAACATCAGCTCGATCAATCCGACGGTCAAAACCGGGAACGCGAACACGAGCAAGAACGACGTGACCAGCGTCATCCAGGTGAAGAGCGGCATGCGGTTGATGGTCATGCCGGGCGCGCGCAGCTTGAGGATAGTCACCACGAAGTTGAGCGAACCGGCGATGGACGAGATGCCGAGCATCAAGACGCCCAGCGCCCAGAAGTCTGTGTTCATGCCGGGTGTGCAGACAACGGCGTTGGAGCCGCAGCCGGTGGTCAGCTCATTGAGCGGAGCGTAGTTGAACCAGCCCGCGTTGGGTGCCTGCCCGAACAGGAAGCTGCTGCTCAGGAAGATGCCACCGAAGAGCACCACCCAGTACCCGAAAGCGTTGATGCGCGGAAAGGCCATGTCGCGCGCGCCGATCATGAGCGGCACGACGTAGTTGCCGAAGCCGGTCAGCATGGGCATGACGAAAAGGAAGATCATCGTCGTGCCGTGCATGGTGAAGACCTGGTTGTAGATTTCAGGCGTCAGGACTTTTCCGTTCGGCTCCGCCAGCTGCGTGCGGATCAGCAGCGCCTCCGTTCCGCCGACCAGAAAGAAAAAGAAGGCGGTGATGATATACATGATGCCGAGCTTTTTGTGGTCGGTCGTCATGATCCACTCGCCGAAATAGGTTTCGCTAAAGCGTTTGCGGCGTTCTAGCGTAATGCCTTCAACGACCGTGCGAGTTGCCATTGGCAATCCTCCGTCTCGTAGGGGCGCGATACCTCGCGCCCTTCTAGGGAACGCGCCCCGGCAGGGCTGTTATGCCGCGCCAGGGCAGATTGAAAAAGTCCTGTATTATGTGAGACTTTCCAGGTATGCGACAAGCTGGGCAATCTCGGTATCCGAAAGCGACCGGATATTCATATCATTGCCCGGCTTGACCCCCTGCGGGTCGTGCAGCCATTGGTAGAGGCCGCAGTTCGCCTGGTTCGTGATGGTGGCGTTGCCCTTCGCATCCGTCGTCACCTGGCACGAGGCGGGGTCCCATGAGAGGACGGCCCCGGCAATCAGGCGGCGACTGCCGAAATGCGTCAGGTTCGGCCCAATCAGCCCATTAGCGACCGGATCGCTGAAGCTCTTCAGGTTGACGCCTACGATGCCGTGGCAGCCCTGGCAGCCGCCGGAACCGGTGAAAAGCTTGTACCCGGCGAGCGCCGCGCCGCTTGTCGGCTTCTGCGCGGCCTGCTGCTGCTGGGAGACCCATGTCAGGTAGTCGTTGGGCGACTTGACGATCAGGTCGAAGCTCATGTGCGCGTGCTGTAAGCCACAGTATTCGGTGCATAGCCCGCGATAGACGCCGATATCGTCAGCCTTGAACAGTTTATCGTTCATATGACCGGGAACCACGTCGGTCTTGCCGGTGATCTGCGGAACCCAGAAGCTGTGAATGACGTTGTTCGACTCAAGCACGGTATGAATCAGCGCGCCCTGCGGCACGACCAGCTCATCCGCCGTGACGATGCCCTCGTTCTTGTAGTCGAACTCCCACCACCACTGGTGGCCAACGACGGTGATTTCTTCCGTGCGGCCCTGTCCCGAAATACTGGTCAGGTTGAACATCGTATAGATCGTGCCGATGAGCACCGCGAACAGGAAGAGGGAAGGCGCGATCGTCCAGATAATTTCGATGGTGTTGTTGCCGTGTAGTTGTCTGGGCGCGGGCGCGTTTGGGCGCTCGCGGAAACGCACGATAGAGGTAATCAGCACGCCTTCCACCACCACGAATACAAAGGTGGCGACGGCCAGAATGAACCAGAAGAGTCCGGCTTCCTTCCCGGCAACGGGTCCATGTGTATCGAGAATGGAGGGGGAATTTCCACCACAAGCGGCAAGCAGAATGGAGGATAACAGCATCGCTGAAAAGATGAGCATCCAGCGCTTCGCTTTGCGTATCTTTGGCATCCTCACTTCTCACTTTCCTGTAAAATAATATTTTGACGACAGGCAGGGATTATCGTCAGGGATGAGACACTCATTCCATAGTACTGACAAGTGTAGTAAGCCAGCCTGAAAGCGGGCTTGCGGTTCTTTACCATGACCTTACAGGAACCTGAATGTAGGGGGCCCGACATTTGTGATACACTTTGGCTATGAAAGCGAAATACCCCTCGAAAGGAGAGCATGTATGGCCCAGTATGAGAGCGAATCGCCCCCTCATCTTGAGAAGGACACTCGACTAAATGGTCAAGTGCTAGACTCCATCAAATCGTTCGACGATACCGCCAAGCAGCTTATCACTATGGGACCGATCCTCGTAGGATTGTATTTCAACGCTTTCACCTTCGCCAAAGTCTCGGTCGGTGTAGGCATCCAGCTCATCGTCTACCTGCTCCCGATTGCTCTCATCGTCGTCAGCCTGCTTTCCGCGCTCTATGTCTTTTTTCCAAGCGGCTATGTGGCGCTTGCGCAGGAGCAGGCACATGCTCAAAGCATCGATTACGCTGGGGTAATTCAGCACAAACTGTTCTGGTTCCGGCTGGCTTCTGTCACCTTCGTGCTGGGAGTAGCCGGTGTTTTCCTGGCGCTGCTGACCTATTTGCTGAGGTAAGATAGGAGATTCTTAAATGGGCATGTTACATGGCGGCTGGCTGGTCGCCAAAACCCTCAAGCGCGAAGGGGTCGAGGTGGTCTTCACCCTGAGCGGCGGGCATATAGCGAGTATTTATGATGGCTGCGTGCGCGAGGGCATTCGCGTGGTCGATTTCCGGCACGAGCAGGCAGCGGTGCATGCGGCGGAGGGCTGGGCTAAAAGCACGCGCAAACCCGGCGTGGCGCTGCTAACCGCCGGGCCCGGCGTCACCGATGGCGTAACGGGGGTCGCCAACGCCTATCTCGCGGGCAGCCCGGTGCTGGTGATCGGCGGCGCAGCTCCGCTCGGCCTGTGGGACCGCGGCGCGTTGCAGGAGATGAACCAGATCGACCTGCTGCGCCCCATCACCAAGTGGGCGCGCACGGTACACGAGACGGGGCGACTTGGCGAGTATACCGCCGCCGCTTTTCGCCAGATGCTGAGCGGCAAGCCCGGCCCGGTCTTCCTTGAAATGCCCATGGACGTGCTGAACAACTTCGCCGATACCGACACGCTCTTCGATGCAGGCGACCCGGCTCACTATCGCTACACCGGTCGCAACGCGCCCGATCCCGACATGGTTGCCCGCGCGGCTGGGCTGCTGGAACGCGCGCAGAAGCCGGTCATCATGGCCGGAACCGCTGTGTGGTGGTGCGATGCCGCCGAACCTTTGCGCGAGCTGGCCGAGCGCCTCAACGCGCCCGTCTATCTCAACGGCGCGGGTCGCGGCTGCCTGCCGCCTTCGCATCCCCTCTTCTTCAGCGCCTCGCGCCGCAAGGCGTTAGAGGGCGCTGATACCATTCTCGCCATCGGCACGCGCATGGACTTCCGCCTCAATCACGGCCAGCCGCCGCTCTTTCCGGTGGAAGCGAAGGTAATCTGGTTCGACCTGGCTGCCGAGGATGTCGGCGTCAATCGCGGGGCGGCTGCCGCGCTGGTCGGCGATGTCGGGCTGAGCATGAGTCAGCTTGCCAGGGCTGCGAAGCAGTTGCCGGTGGGCGACTGGCTGGCCTACATTCGCGGCGAGGAGACGAAAGCGCAGGAACGCGACGAGGCGTTGATGGCTTCCGATGCCCTGCCCATTCATCCCATGCGGCTGTGCGGCGAGATACGCAACTTCATCGGCGAAAACACGACGGTGGTGGGCGATGGCGGTGATATCGTCAGCTACGGCGGCAGGGTTATCAACGTCTATCGGCCCGGCTACTGGCTGGATGCCGGGCCGATGGGCACGCTGGGAGCCGGCACTGGTTTCGCCATGGCCGCGCAGCTTGCCCGCCCCGGCGAGAAGGTGCTGATCCTGCACGGCGACGGCGCGTTCGGACTGAACGGCATGGAGTTCGAGAGCATGGTGCGCCA
>JAJPKB010000533.1 GCA_021323915.1 Chloroflexota bacterium
GGCTTCCGGTACATCATTCGAAGCCGTCTGGCGGATGGCTACGTTGCCTGGTGTGAAACCGGACATCTGCCCGGACCCGAGTGGTATCTCACGGCTGCCGAGGCAGTCGAGAGAGCGCCTCGGGGGCACGCCGCGACCGCGAATCCGGAATCGGCACCACCCGATCGGATGCCCATCAGACCGCCAGCTGAGTCAGACGACGCGGAAGGGGGCATCGCATGATCAAGATCGATCAAAAACGCACTCGCCCGGCCGGGGAGACGACCGGAACCGAGGAGCGCCCGACCCAGCGAATGAGAGGCCGGTCTTCCCCACGAGATCGAGGCGCACACTGAGAGCGCTTTCCTCCTGTACCTTGCCTGGGATGAAGACGCGCTCCACCCGCTCGAGCGGGAACGGCGCGGCTGATCGTCTCTTTGGCGACGGCCAGGGGCAGGTCGACTCGACCTGCAGCCGAGAGCGCAACGTTCGGCTCAACGACCCAGAAGTCCCTCCCTCGCCCTACCGATTTGCCGAGCGCCTGCTCTTTAGGGACTCAAGAAGCAGCCGTTTCCAGCTTCGGGGCGATCTCTCGGGCGAATCGTCGGGCGCCGTCGAGGCGCGGGAAGTCGGCGAAGCGCAGGATGAAGTCGCGCACCCCGGCCTCGACGAACGCCCCCAGCTTCTCGGTCACCTGCTCCGGCGTTCCGACGATCGCCGAGCTTTGCGAGTGCGGATAGAGGGCGCTTCGCTCGGCGATCGCGCGCGCCTCGGCCTCGCTGTCGCCGATCGCGACGACCTGGCACTGCCAGTTGATCAGAATGTCGTCGACGTCGCGCCCGACTTTCCGGCAGTGCTCGGCGAGCACCGTGATCTTCCTGCGAAGATCATCCGGAGTCGGGGCAGTGGTGTTCCACCAGTCGGCGTATCGGGCGACGACGCGCAGGCCGAGCTGCTCTCCGGAGGCGCCGATCATGATCAGCGGCGGCTGGGCCGGGCGCGGCTCGGCGTACAGGTGATCGATGCTCAGATGCTTGCCGACGAACGTGGCCGGGCTTTCGGTCCAGATCGCGCGGATGAGCTGAACCGCGTCAGCCAGCTGCTCGATGCGCATCTTGGGCGCGGGATAGGGATAGCCATACATCCGGTACTCGCTCTCCATCCAGCCCGCGCCGATGCCCAGGATCACCCGGGACCCGGTGAGTGACTGGAGCGTCGAGATCATCTTCGCGAGGAGAGCCGGCGGGCGGTACGAGTTGCCAAGCACGATCTGCCCGTAGCGGTAGTTCGGGTAAAGCGACGCGAAGTGGATCAGCGCCGTCACGCACTCGAGAGTGTCCCAATCGGCCGGCGCCCAGTTGGCCCCCGGAACGAGGTGATCGGACATCCAGACGGTCTGGAAGACGCTGCCCCGCAGCGCGCTGAGGTGCTCGTGAACGTGCGGCAGCCAGGTCGCGAGCTTCGCCCCGGCCGGATCCCACATTGGCATTCGCCAGCCAAAGGTAACCTGATTTGGGCGGCCTTTCGCGGTCGTCATCGATCTCTCTCCTCGCACATGGCTCGGCGATAGTCACCCGGCTACCACACGCTCGACCACCAGTAGGGGCCGTTCGTGAACGGCCCGGGGTGGGGCGGAGGCGGTTCACGGACCGCTCCTACGAGCACCCGGACGAACTATCGTTCAGTACCGAGCGTGAGTTACGCGTTTGCCAGCGCCGGAATCACTTGCTCGGCGAACAGCCGCAGCGGCTCGACGTCGACCCAGTCCGGCGTGCGGAAGATCGCGTACTGGACGCCGACGCGCTGATAGTCTCGAAACGCCTCGACAAGCTGCTCCGGCGTCCCGATCAAGGCGCCCCGGGTGGGGATGAAATCGCGCAGGCGCTCCCGCTTCGCCGCGACGTCGGCCTCGTCCCGGCCGACGATGATCGTGGTGTAGATCGAGCGGGTGATCTCCTCGTACGGGCGTCCGACGCGCTCGCAATGCTCGCGCAGAATCGCCAGGCGATTCCCGACCGTCTCGGGATCGCCGGAGACGTTGCACCACTGGGCGTACTGGGCGACCAGGCGCAGGGTGACCTTCTCACCGCTGCCGCCGATCATGATCGGCGGAAAGGGCTTCTGGACCGTCGCGGGGTTGTCCATCACCTTGTCGAGACGGTAGAATTTGCCCTCGAAGCTCGCCGGTCGCTCGGTCCAGAGGGCGCGGATGACCCGAATCGCTTCCTCCAGGCGCTTCATGCGCACCGGGACGTCCTCGAACGCGCCCCAGCCGTACGCCTCGTACTCGCGCTTGTGCCAGCCCGCGCCGATTCCCAGGATCGTCCGCCCGTGACTGATCTGGTCCAGGGTGGTCGCCATCTTCGTGACCAGCGCCGGATTGCGATAGGGGATGCCGAGAACGAGCTGACCGAGGCGGACCCGACGGGTGATCGCGGCGATCGCGGCGAGGGTCGTGAAGCACTCCATCGCCGGTTCCGGATAGGGGTGGCCCGAATAGCCACCCTCGTACAGGAAGTGGTCGTAGAGCCAGAGCGAGTCGAAGCCGCTCTCGTCGATGGCGCGGGCCGCCGCCGCGACCGCGTCCCACGGATTGCCGGTGGGACCGCCGAAGTAGGGATTGATCTGGACACCGAACCGCATCGCGCCCCCTTTGTGATTCCAAACGCGCGCATGCTAGCAGGTATCGTCTTGAGAATCGAGGGCGGAAAGAGATAGGATAGAGTATCCGTGACGCGCGATCACCCCGCGGCCGCTGACGAACCAGGGCGACGAGGCTCACCGCGAAGCGCGCGAAGGAAGAAGCGAGAATAGAGATTTGAGGACACGAAAGGTGGCGGATCCGTGATCGTTCCCATTCTCGCTTCTCGATCCTCTATTCTTCGTCCGCTTCGCGACCTTCGCGTCTTCGGGGTGTCGTAACCTTCTCACCAGGGGGTAATCATGGCAATTGACACCGGGCCGACCACGGCAGACCTCGCGCGGAAGCGCCAGAGCCTCCGTCTCGTCGATACCGACGTCCACAACGACCTGCCGAGCTTCGAGGAGTTGCGCCCGTTCCTCGATCGACGGTGGCACCCCTGGCTCGACGACGGTGGCCCTGCCTTCGCCAGCCGCGGCGTCGCCCACGTCGGCTCCGGCCGCATGGACGATTCGGTGAACGAGGCGGACAACCTCTGCGCCGGGGATCCGGTCTGGGTCCAGCGCCAGCTGATCGAGAAGTATCGGATCGACGTCGGCATTCTCACCGGCACGATGATCGGCTTGAATCTCCAGCGCGATCCTCGCTTCGCCACCGCGCTGGCCCGCGCCTACAACGATTGGACCCTCGAAAAATGGGTGCGTCCTTACCCTTGCTACAAGGGCTCGATCCACGTGGCGACCCAGGATCCGGAGGCGGCGGCCGAGGAAATCCACCGCTTGGGCGACGATCCGGGGATGGTGCAGGTTCTCCTGGCGAGCGCCGGAAACGCCGCTCACGGTCAGAAACACTACTGGCCGATCTACCGCGCCGCGGTGGAGCACGACCTGCCGATTGGCGTTCACATCGCCGCGGACGTCGGCAACGCCAATCCGCAGACCGGCGTCGGCTGGTACTCGACGTTCCTGGAGCACCACACCGACCACAGTCAGCCGGTGATGGCCAACGTCATCAGCATGGTGACCGAGGGCGTGTTCGAGGAGTTTCCGACGCTGCGCTACGTCCTGATCGAGGGGGGTGTCTGCTGGGCGCCTTACGTCATGGGGCGACTCGACCGGCTCTACCCGGCGCTCCGCCGCGAAGTTCCCTATCTGCGGCGCCTGCCCAGCGAGTATGTCCTCGAGCACTGCTATTTCACGACCCAGCCGATCGAAGAGCCGGCGGAGCCGCGCCACCTTCTTGAGATGCTGGTGATGATCCACGCCGATCGGACCCTGATGTTCGCGACCGATTACCCGCACTGGGACTTCGACAGTCCGCTGACGTCGCTCGCGCCGCTGCCCGCCGACCTCCGCCAGCGGGTCCTGGTCGGCACCGCGCTCGACGCCTACGGCGACCGGCTGCTCGCGCCAAACGGTCCCAATTGAGGAAGACCGGACCGGGGCTACGTTCACCACGGAGAC
>JAJPKB010000176.1 GCA_021323915.1 Chloroflexota bacterium
CGAGAGCCGGCACTGCACCTGGTAGGCGAGCGCCAGGGCTGTCAGGAATTCCTGGCCGCTGGCATGCGCGTATTCGCCGGCGGCCAGTACAGCGCCGAGGTTGTCGCTGGGGTGGCAGGTCTCGTTTCGCGCGAGGAAGCTATCATTGAAGTCCAGGTAGCGAACCAGCGCGCTGTTGTAGAACGCAACACGGTCCGGCGAGACGCGCCGTCCGCCGATCGCGGTACACAGCGGATTGCCGCCAAACTCTTCGATCTGTGACCGAATTATCCGGATCGGCTCGCCCTCCACCGCGCCGATCGCGCAGCCGAGCGAATCCAGAACCCTCACTTTGGTCTGGGCGCGGACCGCCTCGGACAGATCGTGGAACGATGCCCGAGTCACGAATTCAGCCATGTGCTCGGCGATAGTCATAATCGCCTCCTTCGCGAAGATCCGTGGCACGTCACGCACCAGCCCACGCGGATCGAATACGCTGAACCTGGCCGGGTCGTGCTAAACTCTGTTCCTGATCCTTCGCGCGTCCGATCGGATCGATTCATCTCGAGCGCGCTCGCCGCGGAGGTGGACAGACAATGCCCGCGAGTGCATCGGCCCGACTTTCGTCGTCGGTCATCCTCGTTCGAGATGCGCCGGGCGGATTAGAAGTGTTCATGGTTCGGCGCCCGGCCAACGCGTCGGCGTTTGCCGATGTCTACGTGTTCCCGGGCGGCACGGTTCGGGATGACGATTTCACCGGTAAACCAAATGCCGGGGCGTTCTCCGCCGAGGATGCTCTCGCCGCGCTGAGCCAACGAGGTGGCATCCCGCCGGCGAACCCGGGCCAGGCACGTGCCCTCTGGCGGGCGGCAATCCGCGAGTTGTTCGAGGAAGCCGGGGTCCTCATCGCTCGCGATCCGACCGGCCGGCCCTTCCGGATGACCGACGCCGACGCTCCGCGCTTCGCCGAGCACCGAACGAAGCTTCAGTCGAGAGAGCTATCGCTGGCCGCGGTCCTCAACCGCGAGACGTTGCAGTCAGATGACCGAAAGCTTTGCTACTTTTCCCACTGGATCACGCCTGCGCATCTGACTCACCGCTTCGATACGCGGTTTTTCGTGGCGAAGCTGCCGGAAGGCCAGACCGCCCTGCACTGCCAGATCGAAACGACCGAGGGGAGATGGATTTCGCCGGGCCAGGCGCTGGCCCTCGCGGACGCCGGTCAGTTCGGGATCGTGTTCCCGACGCGCAAGCATCTCGAGCGCTTGAATCGGCGATCCTCGGTCGACGACCTGCTCGACTTCGCCGCGCGGAAGCCGATCCAAACCGTTCAGCCGGTCCTGCGCCCGATCGACGGGGATGAGCGCATCACCCTGAACGGCGAGGTGGGCGAATGCTGGTAGCGCCGGGAGTCAGCCGGGTCCGAGCGCCAAATCCGTCCCCGATGACCGGCGACGGCACCAACACCTACCTGATCGGTGGTGCCGAGGTCGCGGTGATCGATCCCGGCCCCGCTCTCGTCGAGCACGTCGATGCGGTTCTCGCCGAGGTCGAGCGTCGGAACGGACGGATCGGCGCCCTTCTCGTCAGCCACGCCCACCAGGACCATCTGCCGGCGGCGTTTCTCCTCCGAGAGCGGACCGGGGCGCCGATTCTGGGACACGCCAGCATCCCCGACCTGGATCGGCCACTCGCCGACGGCGCGACAGTCAGGATCGGGGCTATCGATCTCACCGTTTTCGAGACGCCAGGCCACGCGGGCGAGCACGTCTGCTTCTGGGCCGGCGCCGACCGTCTGCTGTTCAGTGGCGATCTAATCGCGGGCGCCGGCACGGTCGTTTTATCAGACGAGCCGGGATCGCTGAACGCGTACCTGGCTTCGCTCCGACGAGTCGCCGCGCTCGGCCCGTCGATCATCCTGCCGGGCCACGGACCGGTCGTGGCCGATGGCCGAGCCAGGGTCGATGAGTACCTCGCCCACCGTGTGGAGCGCGACCGACAAATTCTCCGGGCCCTTCGCGAGCGGCCGCTCACCGTGGATGGGCTGGTCAAGCGCATCTATCGAGATACGCCGCCCGCCTTGCAGGCGATGGCCGCGCGCAACGTCCGCGCCCACCTGGAGCGCCTGGCCGAGCGCGGCGAGGTGAGGCCCGAGGGTCACCGCTGGTCGCCGACTTCACCAGACGGCCCTGACTGAATCCCTTCGATCGGCGGCGTCGGAGTCACGCGCGAACCGCCGCGAAGGCCGCGTCGCAGATTTCGAGCGTGCGGTCCACGTCGGCATCGGTGTGCGCCGTGGAGATATAGAACTTCTCATTCGGGTTGACCAGCAGTCCGCGCTTCAGACATTCGACTCCCCACCGCAAGCCAAGCGCTCGATCGTGCCTCTGAAGATCCATCCAGTTTTTTACGTCGTCGCTCTCGATAAATCGGACCCCGAAGACGGCGTCTTCGCCAAGCGCCTGGGTCGGAAACCCGTGTCGACGGCCGCTCTCGACGATGCCCGAGCGCAGTCTCCCGCCGATTCGGTGCAGCTGCTCGTAGGTGCCCGGTCGGGAGAGGACGCCGAGCGCGGCGAGGCCGGCTACCGCGCTAATCGGGTTACCACTCAGTGTCCCGCTGGCCCATGCCAGCTCCTTTCGCGGCAGGACTCTCCCGTCCAGCGCCGACATCACGTCGGCGCTTCCCACCAGGCAGGCCATCGGAAAGCCACCGGCCATGGCCTTCCCGTAGGTCGCGAGGTCCGGTACCACTCCGTAGCGCTCCTGAGCGCCACCCCAGGCGATCCGAAATCCGGTGACCACCTCGTCGAAGATCAGGACGATTCCGTGACGACTGGTCGCCGCGCGAACCGCTTCGAGAAAGCCTGGTCGGGGGACGAGCACGCGCTGCAGTGGCTCGACGATCACCGCCGCCAGCTGATCAGAATTCCGATCGATCAGATCCACTGCCCGCTCGGTATCATTGAAGGGTGCGACGAGCACCTCCTCGCCGATCGAGCTGGGAATGCCCGCCGAGTCAGGGCGAGCTCGCGGGTAATCGCTCGGCTCGGTTGGGACGGTTCCCCAGAGCGCGTAATCGTGCATTCCGTGCCAGGCACCTTCGAACTTCAAGATTTTCGAGCGGCGCGTGCGCGCGCGAGCGGTCCGTAGCGCGAAGAACGTCGCCTCGGTACCCGATCCGGTGAAGTGAAGCCGCTGGCCGCAGGGAACCGCTTCGACGATCCGCTCGGCCAGCCGAATCGCGTGCTGATTCAGGAAGTAATACGTCGTTCCCCTGGGGAGCTGGGCGGCGACCGCCTCGGTGATCGCCGGATGCGCGTGGCCAAGCAGATCCGGACCCGAGCCGAGGTGATAGTCGATGTATTCACGACCCGCCACGTCGGTCACGTGGCTTCCCTTGCCTTCGGCCACGACCAGGTTGACTTCCGGCGGAAGGTTGAACATTCCAAGACCGCCGCCAGCCAGAACCTTCCCCGCCGTGTCGAGAAGATCACGCTGTCGTTCGACTCCGGTCGCGTCGGCGATGCTCACCGTCGTCCTCCACCTTACTTGAGGATCTTCCCCGACTGTCGAGGAAGCCTACCTAATCCTACGGAACGCCCCGACCGAGTCAAGAGCGTCTTCCTGTCTTTCGGTTCCGGTCACGTTGTAATACCTCGATTGTCATGTCTTGTTCATGGAAAGCGGCCTTCGATTCACGTTTCGTTCACACCGACGATGGCATCATACGTGGCGTGAGCGGTTCGCCTCGATCAATGGCGATCGGGGTGAGCCGACAAATGGATAATCAGACCACCGCTTCCCCCAGCCCTGGCCGTCGAGGTTCCAGCCGCCTCGGCGGCCATCCACTTTTCTCGCGCCCTCCGCCGGACGTATCATCGAAGCCGTACGATGACACCCGGAAAGGACGCTGAGATGCCCACTGCCGACGGACAAATTATCGATTCGCACTGTCACGCCTGGCGTTACTGGCCATACCAGCCGCCGGTCCCGGATCCGGAGAGCCGAGGCCTCGTCGAACAGCTGCTCTTCGAGATGGACCAGAATGGGGTCGCCCAGGCGACGATTGTCTGTGCCAGGATCGACCACAATCCCGACAACAACGATTACATCGCGGAATCGGTTCGTAGACATCCAAACCGACTGTACCAGCTTGCCGACGTCGACTGCTCGTGGACCGACACCTACCACGCTGCGGGCGCCGCGCGCCGCCTGATCGAGACGGTCGAAAGGTACCATCCGGTTGGCTTCACACATTACGTGAAGTCGAACGACGATGGCTCGTGGTACCTATCGGACGATGGGCTCGCGTTCCTGAGCGTCGCGGCCGAACGTCGGCTGATCGCAAGCTTCGCCATTCCACCACGGCTTCAGACGGTGTTACGCCAGCTTGCCGAACGCTTCCCTTCCGTCCCGTTTCTGTGTCACCACATGGGCACTGCCCGAGCCGCCGAGCCGCCTCCGTATCCGCTCTTCAAGGAGATCCTGGCGTCCGCGCGCCTACCGAATATCTTCGTCAAAATGTCCGGTTTCCATTACGTGTCCCGACAGGCCTGGGAATACCCGTTCGCCGACTGTGAGTGGATCGTGCGCGGGCTGTACGAGCATTTCGGGCCAGATCGCCTCTGCTGGGGATCGGATTACCCGGTGGTGCGGCGCGCGATGACCTACCAGCACGCCCTCGAGGCCTTTCGAACACACTGTGAGTACATACCCGAGGACCATCGCCGTCAGATCCTGGGTGGAAACCTTCGGCGTCTGCTCGATCAAACGAGCACGGCGCATTCGGATCGGTGAGCGGTAACGGTCGAGGCAATCGCGCGATTGCGTTAGTCGGCGCTAGTCCCTGCGACCGTTCCCACGCGATTGGAGGAGCCTGCCCGAACGGATGGCTAGCTTCCCGCCGATCGGGCGATCTCCATCAGATCGTCGACCATCGTCTCGATCGTGAAGGCCGGCTTCCAGCCTAGCTCACGCTCAGCAGCGTCAATGCTCAGTTGCCAGTCGCGGGAGATCCGACTGACCGGCGCCAGAAGCGGATCCGGCTTGAAGGTGAGCTGAGCGTCGGGAACCTTTCTCCGAACAATGGCGATCAGATCACGCGCCGTGACCAGGCCCGTGCTCACGTGGTAGATCCGCTGGGGCGCCGTCGGAACCGTTGCCAGGGTTGCCAGCGCGCGCGCGGCGTCCTTCGCGTAACAAATCGGCGTTCCGGCTTCCGGATCGACGTCGATCTCGTACGGCTGACCGAGGGCCGCGCGCTCGATGATCAGCGAGGTGTACATCGTCGCCGACCCCGACGCCGCGTTCCGGGCCGGGCCGACGATGGCAGCCAGGCGCGTTGCTCGAAAATCAAGGCCAAAGCGACGCTGATAGTACATCCCAAGCTCTTCTGCCATCAGCTTGCTCTGTCCATACCAGGTGAGCGGCCGGGCCGGAGTCGCTTCGGTCATCGGTTGGGTCACGTCCGGACCGTAGACCGAGATCGTGCTCGCGAACACAACGCGCGGAATCCCACACAAACGCGCGACTTCCAGCACGTTGTGAGTGCCACCGAGGTTGACCCGCATGCCGAGGTCCGGATCCCGTTCGCACCCCATCGTCACGATTCCGGCAAGGTGAATGATCGCGCTGAACGACTCGGTGCGCGCCGCCTCGAGCACCGCGTCACGATCGGTAATATCGCCGCCGACGAACCGCGCCGAGGGGGGAAGGGCCGGTTTCGAGGAAGGGTCCGGAGCAAGGCGATCGAAAGTTACCACCGACGTGTCGTGCGCCAGCAACTCGTGTGCAAGCCAGCGGCCGATGTATCCGTTCCCGCCGGTCACCAAAATGGGCATCGTGCACTCCTCACCGAGAAAGTTAACGTGACTGGGGACGATCCGAACGTTTCGAGCCACCTGATTATATCGAATCGGCTTGCCGCCGGTGATGAGCACCTTTCCGGCGAATTCCGTGTTATGACGTGTAGACGCTGGTGCCGCCGCCCGACTCGCTCTGGTTCAACACTCAACTTTTGCTCAACTTGGTCTCAACCGAATCACCCCGCGAGGCGCGTATCGTAACTATGGCCAAAGGAGACGGGCAAATAGTACCTTTTACTTCCTGGCGTTCAGAGAGTTCCTCGCTATAGTAGAGAAGGGCTGGATTGTGAAGAGGCAACGCCACTCCGGCGCCCAACACTCGGCTGGTGATCGGGGCCCTTGCGAGTCTTCGATAGGTGCTTAGATCAATGCGTATTGCGAACGAGGAACAGCAGCTGGCAGCCGAGCGCGTAGATCCGCGACGATGGTTGGCGATTCGCCCGGTCGATTCGGCGGTGAGAGGAGACGAGTCGCGGCGCCTACGGTTGACGAACACGCCGGTGCGTGCCCTGCAGAACGCCTACTGGGCCATGCTCGAAAAGGCGGGTGACGCGCCATCGGTCCTGTCTCGGCTACGTCGCCAGTTTCGCCAACAGGGCCAGACCGCCGCGCAGGATGGAACGCCAATTCAACGGATCTTCGGGGTCGTCCGTCAGACCGTTCAGACCACGGTTGGCAACGACGGACCTGATCCGGAGGTAGCGGCAAGCTGTGAGATCGTGCTCCAGGCCGTTGAAGCAGCGGTCCAGGGGTATCTCCAGGAACAAGCACGGCGCGACGGCTCGGAAAGCGTGGCGCCTAACGACGCGCTGCGGATCCTGGAAGACGAGCGTCATCGGCTGGCGCGCGAGCTGCACGACGAAACCGGGCAGATTCTCACCGCGACGCTGTTCAAGATCGACACCTGTATCAAGGATCTCCCGGCCGAACGGGACGAAATCACCAGTCAGCTCCGAGATATTCGGCAGACGCTGGTTGCCGCGACCCGCGACCTTCACCGCCTGGTCTATAGTCTTCGACCGCCGATGCTGACTGAGCTTGGCCTCCTTCCAACCCTTCGCTGGCTGACTCAGCAGTTCGAAGCCCAGTATCAGGTGCCAGTCAAGCTCACGGCGCCCGAGTGCTCTCGCCTGCCGGAATCAGTGGAGATGGCCCTCTTTCGCATCGTCCAGGAAGCGTTGACGAACGTGGCGCGTCACGCTCAGGCAAGCTCGGTTCACGTCGAGCTTGTCCTCGAGCCACGCCGAATCATCTGCGTCGTGCAGGACGACGGTCGCGGATTCGACGCGGATCAGGTGATGGGCATCGAAGTTCCGCGCCTTGGCCTGTTGGGAATGCGAGAGCGCGCCCGCCAGCTCGGCGGAAGCCTGATCGTCACCTCCGCTCCCGACCGTGGCACCACTGTTCGCGCGACTTTGCCCTACGCGGGAGGAAGAAATGGCTAATATCCGTGTCGTGCTCGTGGATGACCACACCATTCTCCGCCAGGGGGTAAAGGCGTTGCTGGAGCGTGAATCCGATATTCAAATCGTTGGCGAAGCGGGGGACGGCCTGCAGTCGGTTCGTCTGGCCAAGCAGTTGGCACCCGACGTCGTCGTGATGGACGCCCAGATGCCCGGCCTGTCCGGCACCCAGGCAACGCGCGCGATCCGTCAGGCGTGCCCGCGAACCGAGGTCCTGGTCTTGACGATGCACGACAGCAGTTACACCGTCTTCGGCATGCTCAAGGCGGGCGCGCGTGGCTATCTTCTCAAGGAGTCCGCTGGTGCGGACCTGGCAGACGCGATTCGCGCGGTGCATCGCGGTCAATCGGTCCTGCATCCCTCCGTCGCGCGCATGGTTGTCGAGCAGATCAACCAGGCGGAGTTACCGGTGACGGACGACGACGAGCTTACCTTGCGCGAGCGGGAGATCTTTGAGCTTATCGCCGCGGGAAGGACGAGCCGAGAAATTGCCGAGAAGCTCGGCCTCAGCGCGAAGACCGTGGACAATTGCCGGGCACACATTCTTCAGAAGCTACACGCGCGCAACAAGGCGGAGGCGATCACGATCGGACTCCAGCGCGGATTGCTTCAGGGCGCCACTCCCTGACCGGCGTTCGGTCGACTGTCGCTCCCTCGGATTCCTCCGAGATCCGGAGCCCGTTCAAGCTACAACGACGTCGAACGCCCACTAACCCGCCCGGGCCGATGTGAACGTGGTGAAGCCGATGGCCGACGCCGCGTTCCGCGTCGAGACGGGGAAACAGTTCGCATGCGCATGAGCCGGCGTCTCGTATTTGTCATGGCTGGCATCGCGCTGCTCTTTTACTTCGCCTTTGGCATCCACGCGGCGGAATCCCGCCGAGCGCGCTTCACCCTCGCGCCGGGCGCCACGGTATCCGACCTGTATCCACGTTGGCTCGGCACCCGCGACATGTTGCTCCACGGCCAGAATCCCTACTCGGACGAAGCAACCCGCCGGAACGAAGCCGGATATTATGGTCGCGTGCGCACGCCTTCCGAATCGGCCCTGGACGTGTCCGGGTTTCAGGGATTCTCTTATCCACTTTACACCGTCGTTATCCTCGCGCCCCTGGCGCTGGTCCCTTTTCCCATCGTTCAGGTCGCCGCCACGATTGGCTTTGCGGCAGGCATACTCTGGTCGACCCTGTCCTGGTGCGAGCTGGCAGGTTGGCCGGCTAATCGGCGTCGGAGATGGCTCGTCGCGCTCGCGCTCGTCACGTCGGTCCCAAGCGTGGACTTGATTAGTCTGCAGCAGCTCACGGCGCTCGACATCGTGTTGATCACGGCGATCGCGAGCAGTCTGACGCGGGGACGGCTGACCCTGGCGGGCTTTCTGCTGGCCCTCGCGACGATGAAGCCTCAAGAAATAGGGCTTCTGGTCGTCGGTCTGTTGATTTGGGCCACCCAGGACCTGCCGCGCCGTTGGCGTTTCGTGGCGGGATTCGGCGTAACGATGTTCGTTTTGCTCGCCGTGTCTTTTTCCTTGCTACCGAGATGGCCATACTCGTTCTTCGACCAGGCCAGGCTCTACGCGTCCGACAACCGACTGAACTCGCCATTGACCATACTCCTTCAGTCAACCGTCGTGGAAGTCGTCGTCGGCGTGCTGGTGGTCACCGTCGCGTTGTATGGCTTCCACGCGTTGCCCGCCGCGGAGGCCAGCCCGAGAGGCTTGACGTGGTCAATCGGCCTGGCTGTTGCCGCGAACCTCGTTCTCCTGCCGGCCGCGTCAACCTACAACGATGTGCTTGTGACCTTTCCTAGTGTAATTTTGGCGGGCGCCTATTCCGAACACCTTTCGATGACGGGGCGTCTTCTCTGTCAGAGTGCCATCGCGCTGGCGATAGGCATCGTACTGCTCAGCGACGTCAGGTTCGTGCTCCCATCCTTACATTCACCTCCCACCCTTGTGCCATTCGACTTTCTGACCGGCCTGGGTTATGTCTTGCTACCGGTGCCGATCTTTGCCGCGATGGCGTGGGAGCAGCTGACTCGTCTCACCAGAACGCCCTCACAAGTGGCGCTCGGCGTCGATTAGTCCCGCCCCTTCGGATAGCGCGGGTCGTCTGACAAAGGCCAATCGAGCCCGCGCGCCACCCAGCGCGCCCGCAGCCGGTGATCTGACAGTTGGAAGGCTTCCATCGGCGATCCACGGTAGGACCAATGCGCCATCGCCGGTAGGACAAGCGCCCCATAGGCGATTGCCGGACACACCTTGAAAATCAGGTGAAGGCTCGCTTGAGGACGTGTGACAGGTGGCAGAAACGCTGGCGAGACGCACCCGGAACGAAGCCGTGTCCGAGACACCCACCGAGTGCCTCGAATCCAGGCACAGACGACACGTCTGGTTGCTCCTGGCCGGAGTCCTTGACGGGCTGTGGGTTTTCAACCTCCTCACCCTCGTCCGCTATCCAGCCCCGACTGCGGACGAAGCGGACATCGTCGGACACGCCCTCCAGTTCGTCCGGGGCGGCGAGCTTGGGGGATTTGGCACGGCCCTTTCGAGTGAGAGTGCGGGCCGCTTCTGGACCGAACACTGGCTGCTCGCCCCCTGGCTTCAGGCTCTTTTCGTTCGATGGCTCGGCCTCAGTCTGTACTCGATGCGCGTCGTGTCGCTCGTCTGTGGCATCGTCTTACTGGTCGCCGTGTTCACCATTGCCCATCGCCTTCACGGTCCCCGGGCCGGCTTTCTCTCGGTCGTCCTGGTCGCGTTCTCCAGCGAGTTCCTGATCGCGTCTCACCTGGCGCTCGTCGACATCATGGTTGCCGCCTTCGGTTACGGAGCGGTCGCGCTCGCCGTGGCGAGCGCGACCTCCACTCGCCGTTTGACAGCACTCCTGGCCGGCCTCTCCGCCGCGTGCGCGACGTCGATCGATCCGTCGGGGATCATCTTCGTGCCCGCGGCGCTCCTGGCCTTGACCATCGCCTCCTTCGCGACGGATTGGTCCCGCCGCGCCTGCTGGCTGTTGATCGGCTTTGCCGCCGCTGCGCTCAATCTGATCGTCATCCCGATGGTCGTCTGGCACCGTCTCGGAATGGGAACGGCGTCCGGTTCGACGTGGGCCAGCCTCTTCGCCGGACTATCCCTCGGCTCCTCGCTGAGCGCGGCCGCGGAAAACGTGGCGTGGTTCGGCATCGTCAGCAATGCACGGACACCGCTGATCATCGCCGCCATCGGATTGTTATTGTGGAGCGCGCCGCGTGGCCTGCGCACCGGCCGTGCCTTCTTACCCGCGCTCTTCGCCCTGTTATTCTTCGGATACCTGATCGTCCACCCGGGCGAGTCGGCCACTGGTGAGATCTTTGTATCGCCGGCGGCCGACCTTCTCGTGGCGATTCTTCTGGTGCGAGGTCTCGACGAGCTGCGAGCTCATTCATCACGCCTGGCGAAAAGACCTGCCGACCCGACGTTACCCCGCCACGAAAGGACACCGGCGTGGCGCAAGCCGCGAACGAGCGGTCAGGTAGCCTTAGCCTTTCCCGGCTTCGGCGCCCCAAGAAGTCGGGCCATATTGGCAGGCGTAGCCTGGCTACTCGCGGCCACGTCGATT
Source organism: Chloroflexota bacterium (assembly GCA_021323915.1). Taxonomy (GTDB): domain Bacteria; phylum Chloroflexota; class UBA6077; order FW602-bin22; family CADDYW01; genus JAJPKB01. The sequence continues at coordinate 10,902 of JAJPKB010000176.1, forward strand.
ATTTGGAGCATGCTGCCTCTCCGGACCGACGAAATGGGCGACTTCGTCAAGACCGCCGAGTGGATCCAAGCCCAGGTACCGCCGAACAGCCGACTTGTTGGAGATAGGGCGTTGTGGTTCGCGTTCCCCGATCAATCATTCGTCGCGTGGCAGGATCTGGAATCCACGGCCGGGGTCGATCAGCCGGGCCCGCTGGAGGACGAGGTTCAATCTCGTCGACCCGATTACATTGTCGTCGGCTTGACCCGCTCGCCACTTGTCAGCGAGAGCTTTCCCGTTTATGGGTCAAGAGATCAGGGTCAACGCGATCGAATCGCGGCCGTCAACGCGTTGGCTTCCCGATTTGCGATTCAGGTAGAGGAGTTCCACACTGATTCGCTTGGGACCGTTCGGGCCTACCGGATGGATTGGCGCTGAATACCTGGGCAGCGGTCAACATAGCGATCGGGGGTTGTAGAATTGTTGAGAATCGGTTCAGGAAAGGTTGGACTCCATCCACCCCTGGCTCCGCCGAATTGGGCAATGGGCGCGTTTCGCGCGTTTTCCTTCAGTAGCACATGACACCACCGCTGGAGGCAGGGCCAGTTGCTCAGCCTGATACCCACACTTACTCGAACGGAGGCGCTTCGGGAAAAGACCTGCCCGGCTTACGCCGCGGCAATGGGATGCGCCGTGCTGGTCGGCGTGTTTGCCCGTCTCCGGATCGTCCTGGCCAGCGACTTTCCGGTAGGCGACGGCGGAATGTTCTATGTCATGGTTCAAGAGCTTCGGCGAAACCATTTCGCGCTGCCCATGACGACCGGTTACAATTTCGCCGGTATACCATTCGCCTACCCGCCCATTGGCTTTTACGCGGTCGGGTTGCTGGCCGACGTCACCGGATGGGACGTCATCTCGATCTTTCGCTTCTTTCCGCTAGTCGTCGACACGTTTGCCCTTTGCACATTTATCCCGCTGGCCAACGCAGTGCTATCTTCGCGGTCGGCCCGGCTCTATGCTGTCGCCGCCCTGGGACTTCTCCCCATGGGCTACCGCTGGGTAATCATGGGCGGCGGAATCACCCGGTCGCTGGGAGACTTATATTCGATCCTCGCGCTTCACCAGGCCTATCGCCTGTACATCAAACATGAATGGCGACGCGCGCCAGCATGTGCCCTCTTCTCGGGGCTTACTCTTTTGAGTCACCCCGAGGCGGCGTTTTTCACCGCCTATACCATCGCCTTGCTCTTCCTGTTCTCCGGGTGGTCGCGCAAAGGTCTGGTAAGCTCGGCGGTCGTCATGGCCGGCGCGGCCGTGCTCAGCTTCCCGTGGTGGGTCACCGTCCTGACGCGCTTCGGCGTCGGAACGTTCGTCAACGTTGCCTCGAGCGATGGATCCGGTCCGTTCAGTGGGCTGGCCAGCTTTCTCGTGCTCAGCCTGACTCACGAAAGCTTGTTTCCGTTGCTCGAGATGCTCGCCTTGCTCGGCATCCTCCGTACGATCGGGCGGCGGTCCTATTTCTTGCCGACCTGGCTCGCCGTGATATTCCTCGTTCAGTCACGCGCACCCGACCAGCGTGCGGTCATCCCGCTGGCCTTGTTGATCGCCATCGGCTTGGACGAGGTGTTTGTCCCGCTCTTTCGCCAGGGCACGCGCGTTTCCTTCCCGATCGAGTTCTTCGAGCGGCCTCCCTGGGACCGGACCGGCGCCATCGCCCACGTGGTGGTCGGCGTCGTTTTGGCGATGGCACTCGCCGCGAGCACCCTGGACTCACCGCAGGCGTTCGCCGGACTTTCCGGTGGCGAGAGGGAGGCGTTGAGCTGGGTCGCAACGCATGCTCCCGCGAATGCCCGCGTGCTCGTGATCACGGGCCAACCCTGGACAGTCGATCGCGTTTCCGAGTGGTTTCCGGCCCTGACCAACCGTCGGAGCGTCGCGACCGTCCAGGGCGACGAGTGGCTTCCCGGATTCAACCTCCGCGTCGAGGAGAATCAAACCCTCCAGACCTGCGCAAGGACCGACGATCGGTGCCTCGACGCATGGCAGCAACGCAACGGCGTCACCGCCGATACGGTGTACGTCGCCAAGGCAAACACCGGCCAGGACCCGACCGCGGCGCTTCGGATCTCGTTATCCGACGATCCACGCTATTCTATTGTTTACAACGGGCCCGGGGCCACGATTTACCAGCGCACCGCCGCCAATCAGACGCAACCGACCAGCGAAGAGCCCCTGGCTCCATCGCATGGATCTCCGACCGGTGAGATATAATCCGACCGCTCATTTCGTCGGATGTGGAAGTGCTCAAAGACATGAATCAAGATATCACCGAGTCGGAGATCGGAAAGTCACGCCCAACGCCCGACAACCTCCGATTGATACAGGGAATGGGGAGTTACGTCGCGGATCTGCGACGGCCCGGCACGCTGCACATCGCGTTCGTTCGCGCCAGCCACGCTCACGCTCGGATTCGCTCGATTCACCTCGAAGATGCCGGCCGAGCCCCGGGAGTCGTGGCGACGTTCACGGCCGAAAGCCTGTCCACCGCGTCGCCGGCGCCCGGACCGACGGGGCCGGATTTCCGCGCGATCCCTCCCCCGCTGCTTGCCCGAGAGTTTGTTCACGCGGTCGGATCTCCGATCGCCGCCGTGATCGCCGATTCCGAGTCGCACGCCGCCGACGCGGCGGCCTTGGTCGCGATCGACTACGAACCACTACCGGTCGTCACGACTCCGGAAGATGCATTGGCCCCCGATGCGCCGCTGGTCCACCCGGAGATTGGCACGAACCTCGCCTTCACCCTGAGGCGTGGAAGCGGCGACGTGGAAGCCGCGTTTGCCAAGGCGGCGCGGACCGTCTCGCAGCGAATCGCGATCCCTCGGCTCGCCGGCGTCCCGATGGAGCCGCTCGGTTTGCTCGCCGAGTGGGAAGAGGCGACTGGTCGACTGACCGCGTGGTGCACGACCCAGGCGCCATGGCGCGTCCACGCCGCGCTCGTCGGAGCCTGCAGCCTGCCGGTCGACGCCGTCCGAGTCATCTCGCCCGACGTGGGTGGCGGGTTTGGAGTGCGCGGCCCGGTGTACCCCGAATACGTGGTCACCGCTCTGGCCGCGCAGAAGCTGCGGCGGACCGTCCGCTGGGTGGCCACGCGAAGCGAGGATTTTCTGGTCACTCAGAGCAGCCGCGAAACCATCTGCGATGCCCAGCTTGCCGCCACCGATGACGGACGGATTCTCGGCCTGCGCGCGCGAGTGGTGGTCAATCTGGGCGCCTACTCGGCCTCGTTCGGACCGGCGCAGCGGATCGTCTCACTCCTGACCGGCGCGTACCGGATCTCGGCCGCGTCGGTCGAAGTCTTGGGCGTCTACACCAACACCGGAATCACCGGGGCTTACCGCGGGGCCGGCCGGCCCGAGGCCGCTTTCGTCATCGAGCGCCTGATCGAAGAGCTCGCATCGACGCTCGGCATCGACTCGATCGAGGTTCGTCGTCGCAATTTTGTTCCGCCCGATGCTTTCCCGTTTCCCAACCCGCTGGGAGTTACCTACGACTCGGGTCGGTATGCCGAGGCGTTGGATCGAGCGCTCGCCCTCGCGGAATACGATAAAGTCCGGATGCTGCGTGAGAATCGTCTGGCCTCGAATGCTCGAGAGATTATCGGCGTCGGACTGGCGAGCTACGTCGAGCCGACCGGCGGCGGCTGGGAGAGCGGACGGGTGCGCGTGGAGCCCGACGGGAGAATCGTCGCGATCACCGGCTCGGTCGGGCACGGCCAGGGCCACCGGGCCACCTTCGCCCAGGTTCTCGCTGACCGGCTCGGGGTACGATACGAGGACGTCGAGATTCGGCAAGGCGATACCGCCGATAGCCTGCCGGGCATCGGCACGTTCGGAAGTCGAAGCACCGTGCTCGGCGGCGGTGCACTGGCCGTCGCGGCGGATGAAGTATTGGACCGGGCCCGACGGATCGCGGCGCAGCTGCTCGAGGCGGCGCCGGCCGACGTCGTCGCACGCGACGGTCGCTTTACTGTCGTCGGTTTACCGGGAGGCGAGCGGTCCGTGACCTGGCGGGACGTTGCCGCCGCGATGTCGAGCGGTCAGGTTCCCGCGGACGTCGCGGGCGACCTCGACGCTCGGACCCGATTCGACATGGGAGGCGAGGCATTCGCCTTCGGCACCTGCGTCGCCGTCGTCTCGATCGATCGTGAGACCGGGGTCGTTCGCCTGCGGCGCCTGATCATGGTTCACGACTGCGGTCGCGCGATCAATCCGCGCCTCGTCGAGGCTCAGCTTCACGGGGGACTCACCCAGGGAGTCGGAGAGGCGCTTGGCGAATGGACTCGTTACGACGAAGCCGGACAGCTTCTGACCGGTTCTTTCCTCGACTACTGGATTCCTCACGCGGATGACGTACCCGACTACGAGCTCGGAAGCACGACGACGCCGTGTCCGTTGAACCCCCTGGGCGCCAAAGGGGTTGGCGAAGCGGGAACGATTGGTGCCCCTCCAGCCATTGCCCACGCCGTGATCGATGCGCTTCGTCCCTTCGGAGTGCGGCACCTGGATCTCCCGACGACGCCCGAGCGCGTATGGGCAGCTCTTCGCGGAGCCAGGATTCCTTCGTCATGACAACCTTACACGATGGCCACGGTAGGTGCTGCTGCGACGGACTCTAGCGGGTGATCATCACGACGCGACGATTCCCCGCGTCCGCGACGTACAGTCGTCCGCTGGCGTCCACCGCGACGTCGTCCGGGCCCTGGAACTGGTTCTGCCCGGTGCCCTGGGTACCGAGACGGGCGATCGATTGGCCGGTGGCGGAAAAGATCTGGATTCGGTTGTTCAGCGAGTCGGCGACGTAGACGTCGCCTCCTGGACCGATACTCAATCCGGCCGGGCCATTGAGCTGACCGGGGCCATTCCCCTTGGTGCCCCACTGGGCCTCCGGCTTGCCAGAGGCCGAAAGCTTCTGGATCCGATTGTTGTTGGTGTCGGATACGTAAATGTTTCCTTGCCCATCGACCGCGACTCCGACCGGGTCGTGGAACTGACCGGGACCGTTCCCCGCCGATCCCCATTGGGCAATTGGCTGACCGGTTGGAGATAGCTTTTGAATCCGGTTGTTGTTCGTATCGGCGACGTACACGTTACCCTGCCCGTCGACGGCCAGCCCCGAAGGGCCTTCGAACTGCCCTGGTCCGGTTCCCTCGGTTCCCCACTGGGCGATCGGCTTACCGGACGGATCCAGCTTTCGGATTCGATTGTTTCCCGACTCCGCCACGTAAATGTCGCCCTGTCCGTCAACCGCGATGCCGGCCGCCCCCTCGAACTGTCCGCTGCCCAGATTTTCAGCAGCCCAGCCTGAAGCCGGGCCACCGGACGGAAGCACCTTTTGAACGTAATAGCTCGCCGCGTCGACGATGTACACGTTACCCTGGGCATCCAGCGCCAGGGCAAACGGTCGAATCAGCTTGATTGGTCCCGAGCCCGATCCGTCGACCAGCACCTTCCAGCTTGGACCCGACACGGGCGGGGCAGTCGGGCTCGGCTGCGAAGTCGGCGCTTCGGTGGGGACCGCGCTCGGCGTCGGCACGACCGTTGGTGTCAGGCTTGGCGCTGGCGCCTGGGTTGGCGCACTGGCCGGCGCCCGGGTCGCGACGACGGTTGGTGGCTCCGTCGTCGCGGTCGCCAAGACCGGTGCAGCCGCGGTTGCGGCGGGCGTGGGGCTCGCGCCCCCGGAGTGTCCCGAGCCCGCCAGCGCTATCGCGCCGACGATCACCACGATCACGACCGCCCCGGCCGCCGCGAGGATCGGCAAGGGCACGGATCCGCGCTTCGCGGACGGGGGCTGCCTTTTCGTCGACGAATCTTGAAGCTCCAGTCGCGGAGCGAGCGGGCCGGCTTGATTGGGCGACGGCGTCGACCGAGGGGCATCGACCGAAATCGAGATCGAATGCGCCGGCGCCGCCTGCCCATCGGGCTCGCGTTGGCGTTCCGGTGCTGACCGCTCGGCTACCGCCTGCTCGGCCAGCCGCGGTGCTGCCGGCGCCACCGGTTCGGGTTGAACGGGCTCCAAGACCTGAGGCGCTTCGACGCGGGAAACCTCGGACGAGCTTGCCGGCAGCACCGCGGCTGGTTCCGCGAGATCCGTCCTGGGCTCTGGCTCGCCGGTCATCAGCGGCGTCGGAGGCTCCACCGGGCGAAGAATCATCGTTTTCTCGCCGTCCGACGACCCGTTCGTCAGCGGATGGGACGTTTCCGGCTCCTCGTGCACGCCGTGCTCCAGCGCGTCGAGCATCTCTTCCGCGCTCTGGAACCGTCGCTTAGGGTCTTTTTGGAGGCCCTTCGCCAGCACTTGCTCGACGAGAGGAGGAACGTCCGACCGGAAGCGCGAGATCGGAGGCGGCTCCGCGTTCACCTGTAGATTCAGGATCTTCCAGGGGGTATCGCTGTTGAACGGCGGCTGACCGGAAAGCAGCTCGAACAGGGTAATCGCCACGGCGTAAAGGTCGGAGCGGGCGGTCGCGCGCTCGCCGTTCGCTTGCTCCGGCGACATGTATCGAGGAGTTCCGAGATACATCGTCGTCTGGGTGCCCGTCGCCGCGCCGACGTCCTTGGCGATGCCAAAGTCCATCACCTTCACGAGTCCGCCCGCGGTCACCATGACGTTCTGAGGCTTGATATCGCGATGGATAATCCCGGCGCGGTGAGCTGCTCCGACTGCCTGGAGCATCTGTCGAACGTATTCGACCGCCTCGTCGACCGGAAGCTGACCTCGATCCTGGATCAAGCGGGCTAGAGTATGCCCCTGAACATACTCCATGACGATGAAGTGGAGGGAGCCTTCCTGGCCTGCGTCGAGCACCCGGACGACGTGCGGCTCGACCAGCGTCTGGGCGAACTGCGCCTCGCGAAGAAACCGTTGAACGATCGCCGGATCACGGGCGAAGTGCTCGTGGAGGATCTTGACCGCGACGACCGTGTTGCTGCGAAGGTCGCGCCCCAGATAGACGTCGGCAAAGCCGCCGCCGCCGACCAGCTCCAGGATGCGGTAGATTTCATTGAAAGTACGCCCAATCATGCGCGCCACCTCGCCCTTCGCAGCCAGTGCCTCTTCCACCAACCCCGCGCCGCACCGCTCTGATCGTCGACGCGGCCCACCACCGCTTCAATGCGATCGAACGGCCGCTACCGAGCATCGGTTGGCTTGCCCGGCAGAGTCTCGGCGCCCAGGTCACGGTAGACCGGGGACGCGACATCGGTATACCGGGCGATCACCACGGTCACGTTATCCGGGGATCCGCGGTCGTTCGCCATCTGAATCAACGTTGCCGCCGCCCTTTCCGGCTGACCGTGGTCCTGAACGACTTGTTGCAGCTCGCTCTCGGAGACCATATTGGTCAGGCCGTCGCTGCAGAGAAGCAGCGTATCACCGGAGACGAGCTCGAATGTCTGGGTCTCGACTTCGATCTCCGGTACGACGCCAACCGCGCGGGTGAGGACGTTCCGTCGGGGATGGTGCTCGGCTTGAGCCTTGGTCAAACGACCGGCGCGAACCTCCTCGGCAACCCAACTGTGATCGTGATTCAATTGATAGACGTTCGCCGAATCGATGAGGTAGGCGCGACTGTCGCCGACCGAGCCAAGGTAGAGGCGTTCGCCAGCTAAGGCCGCCGCGATAACGGTGGTGCCCATTCCTCGGAGACGCGGATCGCCGGCCGCGGTTTCGTAGACTTCGTCGTTGGCCTCGGTGATCACTCTGGCGAGAACCGCGCCCAGGTCCAAACCCGAATCGATACGGCGTGGCCCGGCGTCCGAGCCGAACCACCGTTGGAAGGTTCTGACCGTGATCTCGCTCGCGACCTCGCCAGCCTGGTGCCCGCCCATTCCATCGGCGACCACCAGAACCGCGTCCAGCCCCTCGGGAAGACCGGGCGGGACTAAGACGATGTAATTGTCCTCGTTATTGGTTCGGACACAACCGAGGTCGCTCGCTGCACCTACGACGACCGACACGTCGATACCTCTTTCCTCGTTGGATTCGAGCCAACGTCAGCCAGGACGCGTCCGGTCGGAATCCACAACGGTCGCGTCGGCAGGGAGCGTCGCTCTGGTCGCCACGCCCTCTGCGATCGTCGGGGTCTGGGTCGACGCAGCGCGGGTCGAATCGGAAGCGAGTGTCACCGCCGCGGTATCCGGTGCCCGACGCGTCACGTCGGCGCTGGCCGCGGCGATTGTTTCCGGTGCTTCCCCCTGGCGGACGGTCCGCTCGCCCCCGGTGTCAACTCCACGTGAGGTGGACGAGACCGACGTCGCCAGGCGGGTATCCGCCTCCGCCGCGAGCGCCTGGGCCCGCTCGGACCCCGACGTGGCGATAATAGCGTCGAGCGCCTGCCAGGTCGCCGCCTCGACGAGCGGTCGAGTCGTGCGGTGAAGCCAGATCAGAAGCACGATCAATAAGATCAGCGTGCCCGCGGCGAACGCCGCGTCGACGGTCAATGGATCGGTGAGGGTGCCAAAAACGGCGACCACGGGTTGCCGCAGAACCGCCTGAATCAACACGACATCGATCAGTGCCGCGATCCAGCCCGCCGCCACGCTGGTGCCAACTCGGGTTACGCCTGGCCGACTATCCGACCCGCCGTCGAGGGAAACCAACCGCCCCAAGAGCTGGGCCGTGCCCCGGGCGAGCGCCGGGCCGGACGCGACCAGCCATGCGCTGATCAGAACTGCCGCTATCAACCAGGCAAGCAGAGCGATCGAGATGGCTCCCCCGAGCCCGCCGCCCTGGGCGCCGCCCGCGTCGACGACGGATGGCAGCACGAATCGTCCGAGGATCACCGCGATGATGACCTGAACCACCGCTGAGGTCGCCGACTGCCTCAACATGGTCGTGTCTCACCCACCGATCGGTCTGCCGGTGAACGGCGACCGGACCGCTCTCTCGTGGTCAGGCTGCTGCTGAGATCGATTCGCCTTCCGCTGCTAATTCGATGGTATAGATCCATTGTCTGCTCCGATGGCGCCACGTCGAGCTCCTGGCGCAAGGTCCGCGCGCAGAACGAAAACCAGTGGAGGGCCTGGCTGGGCTGACCGAGCTGAGCATAGCACCGCATAAGCCGTCGGTACGCATCTTCCCGACACGCGTCCTTCTGGAGGATCTTGTGACATCGCACGATGCAGCCCTCGGCATCCCCCTGCTCCACGCAGGCATCCGCGAGCTTGGTGAGCACCATCAGGTATTGATCCTTCAGCTCCTCGCGACGAACGAGCGTCCAATCTTCGTAGATATCCTCGAGAAGGTAGTCGTCGCGGTACAGGGCCTCGGCGCTCTCGAAGTGGGCGATTGCCGCACGCGTCTGACCGAGACGCTCCAAGCGACGTCCGTTTATAAAGTGCGTGGTGAACTCGTCGGCATCGACCCACAACCCGGACGAAGGATTCACTGAGTACTTCCCATCCTCGACGACGACGTAGTCGCGGGCGCCGTCGTCGGACCGTAGGCAGGTGCCCAGGGCCTGGCGAAGCGCGTGCAGGGCGACCCGTAATCCGTTGACGGCGGTCTGGGGATCAGAATCCGGCCATAATAGATCGATCAACACGTCGCGCGCCACTGGCTGCCGGCGAACAATCAAGTGCTTCAGCAGCGTCTTCGCCTTCCCGCGTCGCCAATGGTTGATGACCGTCCCATCTCGGATCACTTCGAACCGGCCGAAGCACCGCACCTGAAGCGGATGCTCCGCACCGGATGAATGCGAATCGACCGACGGAGACGCGAGCGGCGTAAGGGCAGGTGCCACACCCGCCCGCCCCCGGTCCGGATGACGGGCTCGTTGAATCGAGCCCCTCCGAGGTCGCCGATCCGGATGCAACTGGAGCCGTGTGATCGCTCGCGCGATTTGAGTCAGCGCCAGATTCGTCTGCCGTTGCGTCTCGAGCGCGGCGATCAACAGACTGAACGAGACCATTGGATCCACTGACGCCACGGCCAACTGATCTACCGGACGCTCGCCAGAGACGCTCTCCAACCCCCGTGACATGCCAGCCCCCAACCAGCCTATAAACACACCGCCCGTCATCCGCGGTATCACGCGGGAAAAGCCAAGCCAGCATTTGGATGTCGGTAGGCAGGAGGTTAACACCGCCCGGAGTGAGAGTCAATAGAAGTCAGCCACCTTCGGTCGTGGCTTCGGGGGAAATCCGGACCGGCCCGATAGTACCGACTCGGTACTCAGGCGATTGCCACAGCGGGGCGAAGCGCCGGGCCAATCCCACGTCCGAACCGGTAAAGCACGTACACCACCAGCAGAACGAACAGCGCGTAAATGATCGCGCTCACCCAGCCAAGGGAAAGCGCGCCGGCGACGTCGCCGGCAACTGGCCCGACGACCGCGAAATAGGCGACGATCAGATAGAGGATGTTGACCAGCGCGTCCGCCGATCCCTCCAATACCTTGATCCGCGCCGCCTCCTCGGCCTCGCTCCGCGACGGACGCAAGCTGCTCAACTGATGATCCATTACCGGCACGATGATCGCACGCCCGGCCGCTTGGACCCGCCGTCGAATTCCGAGGAACAGCGCCAGCACGCCCAGACCGATCACAAAGCGCCCGGCCCACTGGAGTGACGGACCGCCGAGCAGGCCCGGCTCGAAGAGGGGAAGGCCGAGCAACATCGGGGCGCAGATCAAAAGACCGAGAGTGGCCGGGATAACCCCGCTCGCAATTCGAAGCTGATTCACCAGAATCCCGGCGATGACGAAGACGCACCCGGTGATCAAGATCGCGCCAACCGTTTCGCTGACGAACGAGATCAGCACGTTGTGCAGCGGTAACGCGATGATCGGATAGCCGACGATCAGATACAACACGTTGACGAGGCCGTCAGTGGCTCGTCCGACGCCCTCCCGGCGCGCGGCGGCATGCTCGACCGTCTGGCCTCGCTGAAGGTTTCGGGCCTGCTCGTTGACCAGCGTGCCGACGTATTCACGGGCGACCGCCTGAACCCGCTTCCTCACCGCGAGACATGTCAAGAGCACCGCAATGCCGATTCCGAGCTTGATCAACCACTGGAGCGATACGCGTCCCCAGATCTCCTGGTCGACCAGCGGCATCGTGCTGATGAACGCCCAGCAAACCGTGAGCGCCCACAGCGCGATCAACGGGCCCGCCGTCCGGAAGAGCTTCAGAATGATCGCCGCGGCGACCAGGACGACGATCGCCGCGACCCCGGTCGCGACCTCCGCCTCCAGCCCGGGATCGATCGCCAGCGAGATCGTCTTGATCAGCGGTAACGCTCCGATCTGGTAGACAATGAATAGATACGCGATGTTGACGATTCCTTCGCCCGAGGCCACCACCGCGTTTCGCCAGGCTCGAACTCGCAGCACGCCCTCGGTGTCGGTTCCAATGCGGACGTAGGTCCGGGTGAACTGATCGATCGCGTCGACGATCGTTCCCAGAAACCGGGTGACGATTCCGATCAAATTCCAGCGGATGCCCAGCAACAGGAGAATTTGGAGCAGCGCGGTGATCAAGGCGACAGGCCAGTTCAAGGTTAACGAGCGAAAGACCGGTAGATCCGGATTGGGCAGGCTCGCCAGGAGCGGCGCGACGACCGAAAGACCCGCCAACGCGACGAGATTCGGCGCCGCGTTGATGATCGCCTGCTTGGTCTCTAGCTGCATACCTCGCGATCGCTCGACCGCCTCGGTGAGCGCCGTTCCAAACTCGCCAATCGTCGGGTAGCGGTCTTCGGGTCGCTTCGCCAGCGCCCGGAGCATCACTTCTTCGACCGGGCCGGGGATTCCCGGGTTGATCTCGCGCGGGCGTGGCGGCGCCACGTCCATGTGCTGCGCCTTCAGCTCGACCGACGTCTCCCCGGCGAATGGGCGACGCCCGGTCACCAGCTCGTAAAACATGATGCCCAAAGAATACTGGTCGCTGCGACCGTCGACCTCTCCACCGAGCCACTGTTCGGGTGACATGTAAGCGGGCGTGCCCGCGACCCGGTGGCCATCTTCGCGCGCATCTCCCGCCATTCGGATGATCCCGAAGTCCGAGAGGAGCGGCCAGTCGGCGTTACCAAGGAGAACGTTGCCCGGCTTGACGTCCAAATGAACGAGCCCATGCTCGTGGGCATGCTGCAGAGCGGAAGCAACTTGAGCGGTGAGGCGGGCCGCCGCGCTGAGGTTCATCTGGCCGCCGCTTAGCTGTAGCCGTTCTTTAAGGGTGCCACCCGGCACGTACCGCATCGCGATGTAGGCGACGCCGTTTTCGACGCCAAACTTGTAGACCTCGATGATGTTCGGGTGGTGCAGGTTCGCGATATTCGTCGCCTCGGCATGGAACCGCTCGAGAAAAGCGGGATCCCGGGCAAACCGCGCGGACAGAACCTTGATCGCCACGGTCGTGTCCAGCGATCGCGAGTGGGCGGTGTAAATCGTCGCCATGCCCCCCTGGGCAAGGGGCTGCTGGATCTCGTACTCGCCTTCCAGCACCGCGCGAGGCGCGAGATCGACCGCCATGGTCAGCTCCTCCCGGATCCGTCGCCGGCCCTGGAACCGGATTCGTGATCTTCCTGGCCCGTCGATACGATCGTCAGGTCGGCGGATGTGGTTTGCTCGGCTACCACGGTGCGCTCGTCACTACCCGCGCGTTCGGTCTGCGAAGGCGGGGGCTGGGCGACGGTTTCGTCGACGCGCTCGGGTCTCTCCCGGGGTGCCTCGATCACCGTTGCTTCACCGGCCCCCGAATCACCGTCCGAGGGC
>JAJPKB010000016.1 GCA_021323915.1 Chloroflexota bacterium
CGCTGCTCTCCTGACGCAGCGCGCGGCAGAAGTCGAGGAGGCGACGATCCGAGAGGAGAGCGGCGTCGAGCACGACGAGGTGAATCCCCTCGGCGACCACGCGCTCGAGGAGGTCGCCAGTCGCGGGGCCCACCGCGACCCGATGGCCGTCGGCGCGCAGGCGCCTGGGCAGGTCATCGAGCAGGCGGGGATCGTCGTCGATGATCAAGATGCGCACGTGACACTCCCGGATGGGATCCGGGCGGGGCGAACCGAACGAACCTGCCACCGTCTGTCTGGATGACGAACTAATGTTCTATTATTCAGCGACAGATGTCAAGCTGCCGGGGGAGACTCTTATGGCATGATGGGATGCCGCTGGGATAATCCGCAGGCCCGCCACACCTCACGGCGAACGATAGTCGCCGACGCCGATCAACTGCTGGAGCAGATACGCGCCTTGCTGGCGGACGTACTAACTGACGCTCCGGAGCGTGTCGACCTGGCGGAAGCGGCGGAGCAGTTGAGCCAGACCCTGCTCCAAGACGTGGACCGTCGCCCGGAGGGTGTGCAGACTTGCACGAGGGGATAAGTCCGCGGGCTAGCCTGGGCGAAGCGGCGGGCATTATGGAGCGCCGGGAATTTCGCCCCACACGGCCGTCGCGCTCCCCGGTTGCGATCCTCGGGACGACGGATCAGTTCCAGCGACGTCAGTCAGGAGCAGAACGCCCCACTCGTCGTCGGTACATCTCGCTGATGACACCGCGCGGTCAGGATATGCCATCGCCCACGGCCACCGCGAGGACCTCACCGAAAGGAACGTCCGGCAAACCCGTGTTTGGTCCGACCACTCCTTCTTGGATCGACATGGTAAATCCGACAACGGGGCGGGGAATGACTGACCACTCCGTCCTGCGAACAACAGATGGTCGTCTTCTACGCCAGTCACGACGGCGGCCAGACCTGGCAGACGACCACGCCCATCCAGTCGCACACCTCGTCGCATTTTGTCTACGACTTCGTGGATTCCGAGCATGGGTGGATCAGTGACGGGGCCACGATCTCGGTGACGCGGGATGGAGGCCAAACCTGGCATTTGGAGGCACCTCAAATCCCTTTTCAGGGGGTGACCCAGATCGACTTCGCCACGCGGCAGACTGGCTGGATGCTCGTCGCCGTTGGCGAGTCGAAGGTGCCGGAGCTGCTGATCACTACCGATGGCGGGGGAACATGGCAGGCTGCGGAGACGGAGATCCCTCCTTCCAGCAACTTGTCAACGCACGTCTGGGCGACCAACCGGCAATGGAAGCCCATGTTCGGATTCCCGCGGGAGAGAGAGCCGGCGAATTCTGAGACGCTGTTTCCACCCGGTGGTGTATCATTGTCCGGGGATATCGGGATGTTCTTGAGGAAGCGCTTGCGTCCTCCAAGAGGCCCTGCCTCGCTGTCAATGGTAAAGCAACGGCGGCGACGCGTGATCCCGGCCCGCCCAACTCCACAGGTAAGAACTCCAACCGGGGGCGGATCTGCTTTGTGGCGACGAGCACTGCAGTTAGTTTTCATCCTCATGGTGGCCTTTGGGATTTTCGTCGGAATGAGTGTCCCATCCATCGCTTCGGGCCCACCCTGGACACCTCCCTTTTGGGTCACCCTCGTCCAACCCTATGATTCCGCAGATAAGCCTACCGATCTAGCCCTCCCGCGGCGTGTTGCCGTCAGCATCTGGCCGAGCGGCGTGGTAAGCTGCTCGACTGATCTTGCCACGACGGGAGCCGGCGGGGTACATTTGTACCTCGCGAAGAATAACGGTGTGGCGGAGCCCACCGGGCAAGTTGGCCGACTCGTGCTACGCACCGTCAACGGCGTCGGCTTCCCGAGTCTCGAGTTCGGTGACTTACCGGCCGATCTCGAGGGCGAACCTAGCGCCCAGTACCGTTTCACCACCTGGGCGGGGAACGTCCGGGTGTACGCCGCTGACGTGCGAACCTTCTATCCTCATCCCGTCGTGCCAGTTGGTGTCGCTGCCCCCCAAGCAGGAGATTTTCTTGATGCCCGCATCCAGATCGTTTGGCCGCACGATGAGCAAGGTCACTTTGCGCCGGTGGACTCGGCGACCCGTGTCAACGTCGCGGTCGACCTGTTTGTGCATGGGACGCTCAACTCGGTGCCGATCGAATTCCAGCCCTACCACGATTTCGGCCCCAGTCTATTCTTGGCTCAAGGGGACGGCGCGATCCACCGCTTCGAGGGCCAGGCGCAAGAAACCTCGTACACGGCGAGTGGGCAGGTGTTTCCCCGGTGGGTGTTTAATGATGTGCCAGTTCATCCCGGCGAGGTGTATAACTTTTTGGCCTCAGCGAGCACGGACCTCAAGACAGCCTCCCCATACACTACCATCTGGACGCACGCTTCGGTAGCGCAGCCTGACTATGCGACTGCACGCCTTCCCCCGCCTTGTCAGGAGTAGCGGCGACCGAGAGATAGGCAGGCTGTCTTCAGGGTATGATTAGCGCCCCCCTTGTAGCGGTGGAATCAATCACAGGCTCTACGTCCCGAGCGGTGAGAAAGTCACCGCCCGGGTGGCCGTCGGTGAGCGGCAACCACATCGAGACGTATGATCTCGGCTCCGTCGTGGTCCGCTTGGTGCTCGCAATCCGAGTAGTTCCCCAATCAGGATCAGGGCCCAATCGTCATCGCACCCCCCGGGTAGTGTGCCTGCTACCCGGGATCGGTGGCCTACGGACCGCAAGGCACCCCGCTCCCACTGAACTGGATGGTGTTAATACGTCCGCCCCAGCCCGCCGCACGATTCATGTAGGAATCGGCGGGGCAGGTGGCGTAGTACGCGACGTACCCTTGGACGTTGGGACCCGAGATCGGCGATCCCGGATCGGTGAAGTCGACCGCAAGGAGCACCGGTACGTTGAGAGATCCGATGTTGTAGTTCTGATAGTCCGACTGGCCGACGTAAACGGCCGTTGGGAGGCGGGTGTCGATGCTTTGGACACCTTGCACGAAGCCGTTGATGAAGTCGGCCCATTGGGAGGCGGTGGACGCTTTGGTGTTGTACCCCTCTGGATCGAGGACGACATAGGTGGGCAAGTAGGTCGGATTGGTGGTGTCGATTGTCTGGGCAGCGACTCGTCCACCCTGATAGCCCGCGTTGTAATAAGTATCGCCGGATGCGGGCCAGCTCACCGTCCAGAAAGATAGCCACCAGAACCTGTTCCCGAGCTGCGTATAAGCGTCATGAACGTACTGATCCTCACCCTGCGACACAGTATAGGGGCTCGACGGCGTTCCGAGACCAGCGACATCGCCGATGCCTGGCCAGCCCTGGTTCACAGCATTGACAACGTCCGCCGATGAGCTAAACGTAGCATAGGCACCAATGCGGTTGTTCCAGGTCTCGTAGCCGTTGAACCAGGCGCGCACATCGTTGATGTCACCTGCGTGTATGACAGTAGCAGCCGTCGCCATGCTTGTGCCGCCGGGTTGCACCCCACTACTCCAGTTGGGGAGCGCCCCGAGGTTCCGGTTGTTCCAAAGGGTCTGGATGGCATCGTGTATCTCGACCAAATGCTTCGCTTTGACCGGCGTGGACGATGAAACGGTCGGTCCGTCCGTCCAGCCACCAGGCGGTGTCCCACCGGCGTTGTCGATCGCCGCCCGCACCTCGTTGACGTGGATTGCCTTGATCGGAGTATCGGATGTCGCGGGATAATCAGTCCATGAGGTTGTCATAGAATCTCTCCTCAAAAGTCGTTCCCTAAGCGCTCACATGGTTCCCGGAGCCCTGGCTGCCTTGGCGCCAGGGCTCCGGAGCCGCGCCGATGCCTGCCCCGGGCGATCGGTGGGATCTGGGTGTGCTAGGCGTAGTAGCAGCCGCTCGCGTCCGCGACCTTTCGCCCCGCGACCAGGACCGAACCGTCTGCCTGGAACGTCATCAGCCCGGTTCGCTGCCCCGACGTCGCGCCGGGCGAGAACACGATGTTGCCGTACTCGCGCAGCTCGAGGATGTTGTTAGCGCGGTCGAAGATCAGGCGGTGGTTGTCGTCCGAGCTCCGAATCTGGCCGTTGTCCTCGAAGTACAGTTCGTTGTTGGATGACTCGGAATCGGTGCGGCTGATCTGGATGCCCGACTCGGCGCGAATCGAAACCCGAATGGTCCCGTTGAGGTCATTGACGAAAATGTCGCCGTCCTGGGCGTTCACGCCACCCACGTAAAGGTCTCCCGACTCGTTGGTAAAGTCGAGGCCAGCTTGCGGGGTGTTCCCGACCCGGAACGATTGGACGCCGGCCAGGTGCAACCCGACCTGCGGGTTCTGCGTTCCGACCCCGAGGTAACCTCCGCCCTCGGCTCGGAGCGCGATCTGCACGTTCCCGTTGACGTCCTTGACGAATACGTCGCCATCCTGGGCGTTGCTGCCTCCCACGTAGAGGTCCCCCGAGCCGTCGTTGTAGTCGAGACCCGCCTGCGAGGTTGACCCCACGCGGAGAGATGCATTCGATCCAACGATATTGAGACCGGTTTGAGGGCTCGCGGTGCCGATCCCCAGGTTGCCCAGGACCGTCAGGTTGCCCGGAAAGGTATCGCAGTTGCAATCGGTCATCATGACCTCCCATTCTTCGGTGGCGTTATCGTGAGCTCGAGCACGAAGTGTTCGCCGTCGATCACGGCGATGTCGACCAG
>JAJPKB010000629.1 GCA_021323915.1 Chloroflexota bacterium
CGCCGGACCGAGCGCCTTCGAGCATCTGAGACAGATTTTTCCCCTGGCCAGTTGGCGGAGCCGCGCCCCAGGCCTGCTCCAGAACGCCGGCCAGATTAGCGTCGCCCACCGGCGCGTAGCCGGGCCAGTAGTTCGGAAGGACGCCAACGTCGCAGGCGCCCTGGGTGTTGTTTTCGTCGGTCAGGGGGCAGATGCCCGCTCCCTCTTTTCCGATCATTCCGGTGGTCAGGGCAAGGTTTGCCAGTGCCTGGACGCTCTCGGCCGCGTTGGGATGGTGGATCAGGCCGCCGCCGTAGACGATGGCCGAGTTCTTGGAGCCCGGGCGCTGGCCTGGCGTGACGAACAGGCCGAACCACGAGCCGGGAATCGGATAGCGCTTGTCGGTGCCGCCGCTTGCGAACAGGTGCGCGGCTTTCCGGATCTCGTCGGCGGACACGCCGGATTGCGAAGCATATTCTTCGACGGTGTGCTCGTTGACCTGGGCGAGCAGCTCGGCGTATCCCTCGCAATTCGAGTCGATAAACGCCTGATCGACCAGCTGATCGTCCAGGATCACCCGGAGCATGCCGTTGATCGCCGCCAGGTCGGTACCCGCCTTGACCCGCAGCCAGGCGGACGCGAACCGCGTCATCTGATTCTCGCGAGGATCGACGAGAATCAGCCGCGCGCCCTTGCGCACCGCCTTCTGGATCTTGAAGAACAGAACCGGATGGGTCTCCATCGTGTTCGAGCCGACGACCAGGATGCAGCCCGCGTTCTCGAGGCCGGCGTTTGGCATGGTCATGGCCGGAACGCCGGTCGCGTGTCGAAGGGCCTCGATCGTGGGCGCCTGGTGCAGCTGACCGGAGGGATGGTCGACGTTGTTCGTTCCGATCACCGCGCGGGCGAGCTTCTGGATGAGATACGCCTCTTCGTTGGTGACTTTTCCGGAGCCGATGACGCCGACGGCATCCGGGCCAAACTGCTTTACGATTGCCGCGAGCTGGTCCGCGGTCGTGTCGAGGGCGTCGTCCCAGGTCGTTTCGGTGTGCTCGTCCCCGAACTTGATCAGCGGCGCCTTGAGGCGCTCGCGGTTGACCGTGTAATCGTATGCGAATTGACCACGAACGCAGAGGTATCCCGAGCTTGCCTTATCTTCCAGGTCCGGCGAGGCGCTGATCAGGCGGCCGCCTTTGACGTTGAGGAACAAGCTGCACCCGACGCCGCAGTAGGAGCACGTTGTCGGAACGCCGTACTCCGGGATGCGGCCGAAGGTCACGTCTGCCTTCATCAGCGCGCCGGTCGGGCAGACGATCGCGCAGGCGCCGCAGTAAATGCACGGCGATTCAGTCAGCTGTCGGTCGAAGTTAACGCTGATGCTCGAATGCGGTCCGCGTCGAGCCAGATCGATCGCCGAGGCGCCAATGACCTCGTCGCAAACGCGGGTGCAGCGCGCGCAGAAGATGCAGTAGTCCATGTAGAGCTCGATGAACGGGTTCGAGCGTTCCGGCAGCTTCGAGCGGCGCTGGTTGTAAAACCGCTGGCTTCGCCAGCCGGTGAAGTCGACGACGCGCTGCAACTCGCACTGCTTGTTTCGCGGGCAGGTCACACAGCGATCGGTCACCTGGTCGTCGCGCTGGCAAACGACGAACGGCGGGCACCGCTCCATGCGGGGGCAGTTCAGGCACCGGTCGGGGTGATCCGAGAGGAGGACTTCCATCACGCCAAGTCGGTGCTCCCGAAGCTGCGGCGTATCGGTGTGGACGACCATGCCGTCGCGGCACTGGACCGTGCAGGACGTCTCGATCCCGCGGGAGCCCTCGACCTCGATCAGGCAGACCCGGCACCCGGCGAAGGGCTGGAGGTCACGGAAGTCGCAGAGGTGAGGGACGTAGATTCCGGCGTGGTTGATCGCCGCCCGGAGCACGGTGGTTCCACGAGGAACCGTCACCGACTTGCCGTCGATGGTCAGGGTGACCATCTGGGGGCCGGCCGGTCTCGCGGGCGCGCTAGCTTTGACGTCGACGCTCATCGGGATGCTCCCACTGGCACGCGCTGAACGGTTGTCAATGCCTCGCAGAAGCCGGCCGGACAGCGCTTTTCATTGATGTGTGCCTCGAACTCTTCGCGGAATATATTCATTGCCCCCACCGCCGGAACCGGCGCCGCCTGGCCGAGCCCGCACAGGGTCGTTTGTTCCATCAGCGGCCCGAGCCACGCCAGCGCTTCGAGATCGCCCGGGCGCCCCCGACCCTCGCACATGCGCGTCAGGATGTCGGTCAGCCGCATCGTCCCGACCCGGCAGGTCGTGCACCGACTGCAGGATTCCAGCTCGTTAAAATTCACGAGGTAGTTGTTCATATCGACCATGCAGACGGTATCGTCGAAGATGACCAGGCCTCCCGATCCCAGGAGGGCACCCACCGAGGTCAACGTTTCGATCGCCATCTGCACGTCGAGGTTGTTGGCGGCGATTGGCGCCGAGGACACGCCGGCCGGCTGCGCGGCCTTGAACGGACGTCCGTCGATCATTCCGCCGCACACGTCGAACACCATCGTTCGGAGGGTCATTCCCATCGGAACCTCGATCATGCCCGGTCGATTGATGTGGCCACTCGGCGCGAACACCTTGGTTCCCTTGCTCTTGGCGGTTCCGATGCTGCTGTACCACTCGGCGCCGCGGTTGATGATCAGCGGAATGTTCGAGTGGGTCTCAACGTTGTTCATACAGGTTGGCTTGGCCCAGACACCACGCTCGGTCGAGCGAACGAGCTTTGGGCGAGGCATAGCCCGTCGTCCTTCGATCGAGGACATCATCGCCGACGACTCACCCGCGGCGTACGATCCGCCGCCCACGCGAACCTGGATGTTGAACGAGAATTCGGTGCCGAGGATGTTCTTGCCGACGAGTCCGCGTTGACGGGCTATCTCCAGCGCCCGCTCGACTCGCGCGATCGCGATCTTGTGCTCGCCGCCGATGTAGATGTATCCTTCGTCGGCGCCGATCGCGAAGGCGTTGATCAGGACGCCTTCGATGACCTTGAACGGATCGCCCTCGTAGATCCGTCGGTCCTTGTAGATCGCGGGCTCGCCTTCCTCGCCGTTGTCGATCAGATACTTGGGACGGTCTTTTGAAGCACGGGCCGACTCCCATTTGCGCCCGGTCGGAAAGGCCGCGCCACCCCGACCGGTCAGGCCGGAAGCCTTCACTTCTTCGATGATCTGCTCGGGCGTCATCGTGGTCAGCGCCTTGTGCAGGGCGCTGAATCCACCGCGCGCGACGTACTGGTCGAGGTCGATCGGATTGATCAATCCGCAGTTCGCCAGGATATAGCGCGTTTGAAGCTTGAAGTAGTCGAACTCGTGCTCCGAAGGAATGCCGGCGTATCCCTGCTCGCCGACGACGAAGAGGGCCAGGTCGGGACGCGCGTCCTGCTTGACCACCACCGACTCGATCAGCTCGGGGACGCGCTCGGCGGAGATACGCCCGTAGGCGATCCTCGGTCCGCCCGGCAGCTCGACGTCGACGATTGGCTCGGCGTAGCAAACGCCCCGGCAGCCCACCTCCTCGACCTCGGCGGTCAGGTGACGGCGGGCCAGCTCGTCGCGGATCGCCTGGAGCGTCCTCGCCGCGCCGACGCTCACGCTGCAGCCGCTGATCCCGACGCTTATCCGGGGGATACCGCGCGCGGAGCGGGAGGCAATCGTCTCATTCGCCTGTGCGACCAGTGCGTCGTATTGTGCGGTCATGCCGGTGTACCCGTCCTTTCCCCGATCAGCCGTTCGAGATCTTCGCTCGTCACCCGTCCGGCTAGCTCGTGGTCGATCATCATCGCCGGCGCATGTGGACAGATGCCGAGACAACCCGAAGACTCGATCGCGAACTTGTTGTCGGGAGTACGGCCGCCGACGCCGATGCCGAGCAGCCGTTCCATTGTCTTCCGGAGCCCGACCATCCCCTGTACGCGACAGGCGGGCCCGCGACAGAGCATCAAGACGTTGTCGGCCGGTTTCTCCAGCCGGAACTCATGGTAATAAGTCGCGACGGCGAACACCTGGGGCGCGGTCAGGTGCAAAAGATCGGCGACCAGCACGAGCGCTGGCTCGGAGATGTATCCGAAGCGATCCATCAGAGCGTGGAGCGCCAGAAGTGGCGCGCTTTCGACCTTCTCGAGCTCCGCGCAGATCCGGCGAACTTCGTCTTCCCAGCCCGGATCGTCGTACGACATGGTCGGGTGCATCAGGCGACCTCCCGCCCGTCAATGCCTAGTGTGGAGAACAGCGCGGTCTCGTTCAGGTGTTCGCGAAAGGCGGACACCGCCGGACCGACCTTGTGACTTTGCCGAAAACGTACCTCGCTGAAATGCATGGCGATTTGATCCAGCACCACGAACGTATCCGGTCGAACCTTGAGCAAGGGGACACCCTGTTGATCGGCCGTCTTGAACACGGTTGGGTCTGGATCGAGGTACTGACTGAGCACGATGCAGCTGGTATCCGTCGCCAGGGCGGGCATGTGGATGTCGGGGCGGTCGCCCGCCGCGACGACGGCCTTCCGCGAGATCCGCCGGAAATAATCTTCGGCGCCCTCGTCGCTCATCGCCGCGATCATCACCGCCTCGACCGGAAGGCTCAACTGGTCAGTAGCGCAGAGGACCTCGGCGTCGAGCGCCTTCGCCAACTCCCCAACGGTCGTGCCCAACAGCACCCGGTCCTGCGGAACCACCCCAAGAACGCTCAATCCCGCGCTCTCCACGTCCGGGGTGATGCGCTGGCGTGCCTGACGGACCCCTTTTTCAGGTACCGCGTTCAAAATCACGCTCGCGGCAGGCGTGGCAAGCGCGCGGGCGTGCGATACGATCGCCTCACTTAAACCGTCGACCCGGAATCGCGCCACGATGACCGAGACCACGTTGTCCGACCTCGCGACGCGCGCGGTGGTCTCGGGGTCGCCAGCTTCGACAATCAGCACGTCTCCATCGAAGGTGAGCGCATCCATCGCCCGATCGGCAGGCGGGCAGATGACCTCGATCGGATCTCGCTGTTGCAGCGCGGCCCGAACGAACGTCGCGTCGGCTTCGGCGCCGGGCCCGGGCAAGCGACGGTAGCCGACCCGCATGCCCAGACGGCCGAGGCGCTGGCCCAGGGCGACGCAAAAAGTCGTCTTCCCGGCGTTGGTATCGGGAGACGTGACCAGCACGGTGCTCATGGTTTCACACTCTTCGGGGGGTGTTGGATAAAGGGGGTCATCGCAAACCGACAGACTGACGCGACTCGAAGGTCCACTAGAACGTGTGGCTCAGAACGAGATCCGCGACGTGCAATCGGTCGTTTGGAACGAGCACCTGATACTTGGTCAGCGCCACCCCGTGCGATCGGGAGTCCATCGGCCAGATCTGGGCGGGGATGCCCTGATTCTCGAACACTTCCCGCCACGCCTCGGCAATCCGGATGTCCCGGGCGACCCTAATCTCGGCCCACACGTTCCCCTCCGGGTAATGACGCCGCGCCTCGTCCAAACCGGAATGATAGCATAGACTTCAAGGTGCGTAAAGGACAAATCGGCGGAACACCTTGCCCCGGACCGCCTGAAGGCGTTATACTTGGGTTCAGCTTCGAGAGCTAAGTGGGGTGGTACCGCGGGCCTCTCGTCCCCAATCGGGATCGAGAGGCTTTTTGTTGGGTAGATTCGGTCCCCGGCGAGGACGGCGCGAGGACAGCCCGCCGCTTGATTCGAACGTATGACGCTGCGCTTGCGAGCGCAAGGGGGATGAGAGATTGGCCATTCAACATTCCAGCGCGACTTCGGGCGCGACCCGGCCCGAGATTCGCCGCCGAATCCTGACCGGTGACCGACCGACCGGGCGCCTGCACATCGGCCATTACGTGGGATCACTCAAAAACCGGGTGCGCCTGCAGAACGATTACGACTGCTTTTTCCTCGTCGCCGATTATCACATGCTGACTACTCGGCTTGACCGACTGAGCGAAGTCGAGCAAAACATCCGCGACATGGTCCTCGACTACCTGAGTGTCGGAATCGAACCGGAAAGGTCCACCATCTACCTGCAGTCGCTGGCTCCGGAGGTGGCCGAGCTCCATCTGCTGTTTTCGATGCTGGTGACCGCCAACCGGTTGGAGCGGATGCCGACGCTCAAGGATATGGTGCGGGACCTCAACGTCGAGGTGACCTACGGCTTGCTTGGCTACCCGGTCCTTCAGGCCGCGGATATCCTGATGGTTCGGGCGCATCTCGTGCCGGTGGGGAAGGATCAGGAGTCCCACCTCGAGCTTACTCGGCAGATCGCCGGTCGCTTCAACGAGCTTTTCGGTGAGGTGTTCCCGCTACCGGATACCTTGATCGGCGACGTTCCCACCCTCGTCGGAACCGACGGCAAGGCGAAGATGAGCAAGAGCCTCGGCAACACGATTTACTTGAGCGACGACGCGGAAACGGTGACCCAGAAGGTCATGCGGATGTACACCGATCCCACGCGCCTGCGGGCGACGGACCCCGGTCACGTCGAGGGCAATCCGGTCTTCAGCTACCTCGACGCGTTCGATCCGGACGTGACCGTCGTGAGCGAGCTAAAAGAGCGGTACCGCGCCGGACGGGTTGGCGACGTCGAGGTAAAGAAGCGGCTGGCCGGGTCACTCAACACTTTTCTCGAGCCGTTCCGAGAACGTCGGGCCGGGTTTGCGGCGAGAACGGGCCTGGTTGAAGAGATTCTGCGGGAAGGGAGTCAGCGTGCCCGCGAAGAGGCTCGCAAAACCCTCGCCGCCGCCCGCGAGGCGATGCGGCTGAACTACTTTCGGGGTTAATTCGGCTCGATTGACTAGAATTGACTCGAGTCGACGGTTGCGGTTGCGATTAACCGGACTCTGATCTCTCCAATCGCGGAAACCCTCCGCGAAAGAAGAGGAGCGGCGGCGCTTCCTGGACTGGAGTCGCCGCGACGACCTCGCCAAGAAAGATCGCGTGGTCGCCGACTTCGTGCTTTCCAACGATGCGACACTCGATGTGGGCGATGGCTCCATCGATCAACGGTGCGCCGGTGACTCCCTCGTGGTACGGAACGTTCGCCAGCTCGTCGTCCGGATTCTCCGCCAGGCGGCGTGCGAAAATCTCACAGATTGGCAGCTGCGCTTCGTTGAGGACGTTCACCGCGAAGATGCCGGCGTCGGGAAGAAACCGATAGGTGCGCGCGCTGTGATCGATGCAGATCAAAACAATCGGCGGATCAAGACTGACCGAAGTGAACGAGTTGACGGTGATGCCGCGGGTCTGCTCACCGATTCGACTGGTGACCACCGTGACTCCCGTCGCGAAGCGACCGAGGACGCGGCGCAGCTCGAGAGGATCAACCTTCACCGAGATACTTCCTTCCTTCGCCTGCCGCCCGCGGGTTGACCCGGGTGGGCGAAGAATAGCACGGGTGCGGCTCGGTGTGAAGAGTTATCCGAGCAAATTGCTACACGACGGCTATCGGCGCCGCTATAATGGCTGAGAAGGCCGGTGGCCAGAAGGAGCGTCAGCATGGTATTCCTCCCCGATCAGGCGCAGCAGACCACGATTCAAGATATTCTTGGCCGCGGCGAGACCGCGGTCGTCCTCGAGCAGGGCGACGGCGTCGAGATCGTGGGCGTCGCCAACTACCCCAAGGCGTGCCGCGAATACTACATCGGTCGCCTGGTGGTCAGCGTGTTTCGCACTCAGTTCGACCTCGACGCGCGTCTGGCCCTCGCGCGGGCCAAAGCTGGGAAGGTCTGAACGTCGCTAGCCGATTAGCGTGTTGTCGATCAAGCGGGCCCGTCCGATGCGCGCCGCCATCGAAACCAGCGCCGGTCGATCCACGTGTTCCAGCTCCTCGAG
>JAJPKB010000634.1 GCA_021323915.1 Chloroflexota bacterium
GCCCGCCCGAACGCCGCGATGGCCTCCGCCAGCGGATAGCGCGCGGTGACGATCGGCGTCAGATCCAGGCGGCCGGCGGCCATCAGCCGGATCACGCCGGGGAAGATGCCGTGGCCGGAGTTGCCCATCGACCCGTACACGCTCACGCCCCGCTGCTGCAGACGCACCAGCAACAGCGGCGTCGGCTCGGTCCCGATGCCGACCTGCACGATCTTCCCGCCCACCCCGACGATGCGCTCCAGCACCGGGTAGGACCGCGGACCGATCCCCGCTGCCTCGATCCCCACGACGACCCCGACCCCGGCGGTCCGATCCAGCACGACCTCGGCCGGATCGATGCCGTCGCGGCCCAGCGCCACCGGATCGTAGACCTCGTCGGCGCCCACCGCTCGGGCCAGCACCCGCCGCTCGGGAATCGTCTCGAACGCGACGATCGTCGCCGCTCCCGCCGCCCGGGCCAGGGCGACGGCGGCCAGCCCGATCGGCCCGGCCCCGAAGACGGCGACGTTCCCACCTGGCAAGAAGCCGCCGGCCCGGACGAACAGCGCGTTGTACACCACCCCCACCGGCTCGACCAGGGCTCCCGCTTCGAACAGCGCGTCCTCGCTCGGATACGCCTTCGCCAGGGCGTCGATCGTCCAGCAGTACCTCGGCCAGCTGAGGGCGTACTCGGCGAAGCCCCCGTCGATCGAGAACCCGATCTCTTCGAGAGCGGTGCACTGGTTGAACATGCCGGTCCGGCACGCCGTGCACTCCCCGCACCAATTCATCGGCTCGACGCTGACCGGGTCGCCCACCCGGAGCGTTGTCACCTCGGACCCGACCTCCGCGACGACGCCCGACCATTCGTGGCCGATGGTGACCGGGAGCTTCGCGTGATCCGCGTAGGCGACGTAGCCGTCCGCGTTCCTCTCGCACAGGTGCAGGTCCGACCCGCAGACGCCGCACGCCTTGACCCGGATCAGGACCTGGCCACCGGCAGGCCGGGGGATCGGCACCTCGGTCACCTCCACCCGCGGCTCGGCGTACACCTGACTGCTGACGAGCGCACGGCCGGTCGAGCGCTCGTGCTCGCTCAGGGCGTATCCGACCTTTGGTTTCCAGGCCGCGCTCACCCGCAGCGCTTTCATCACGTCAGACGTCCTTTCTTCACGGCGCGTCCGCGTAGCCGGCGACGCTCGTGATCCTGGGATACCAGACGAAGTCCCGATCCAGCGGGATGATCGGACGGTTCACGTACCGGTACGGCAAGCGGGTGAAGTCCAGGTCGCTGTACCCGGGTGTCGTCACCAGGATCTCTCGGGGCGCCGCGTCCCGCAGCCGGGGGAGCAGATACCCCAGCTTGACCACGACGATCTTGTGTTCCAGCGGGTCGATCCCACCCTTGCGAATGTCCTCGGCCGACGCGAACGTCGCGCGCCGCGAGGTCACCAGCACGTGGACCCCCTCGACGCGCAGGGTCGCGATCGCCGCGTCCCGCGAGCCGCCGGGCGGCTCGTAGAGGTGCTCCACCGTGCCGGTCACCGGGAGCGGGCCCGCGGGCGGCATCGCGAGCTTGCCTGCCAGCTCGACCGACACCGTCGCGCCGATTCCGCCGGCCAGGCATCGCCGCACCACCTCCGGATCCGGCAGGCCGGCGACGACCGCGTCGGGAACGCGCCTCGCCAGCAGGCGAGAGAGGAAGAGGGTCGAGTCACCGGGCGCGCCCGCGGTGACGTTGTCCCCGGCGTCGCTCAGGAAGACGCTTCGCTCCGGCGCCGCCAGCGCCCGGTCGATTGCCTCGTCGATGCTCGGCGCGACCTCCTGATCGTACGTGAAATCGTGCCGACGGTCCCACATCGCCTGGGCCAGCCGCTTCGCCTCCCGTCGAGCGGCAGGTAGATGCTCGTCGTCCTCGGCGACCACCGCGACGCAGCTCCCCGAGTGGGGCGTGTCCGACCAGCCGAAGCCGATCATCACCTCGGCGTTCAAGATGCCCGGCTGCGCCTCGATCTCCCGTGCCAGCGCGAGGAGCGATTTCATCGGCTCGACCGGCGTCGTCGCGCGCTCGCCCGGCAGCAGCAGCGGGAGCCGAACGAACGACGGATGGGTGCGGTGCCCCAGCCGCGCCCGCCGGGCAAGGAGGTGGAGGGCCCGCTCCAGGGTCTCCTGGGCATCCCGGTGCGGCGCGGTGCGGAAGGCCGCCCAGGTGTCGACCTTGTTCGCGAACTCCTCGGTGATGTTCGCGTGCGGGTCCAGCCGCGCGACGATCGGAACGTCGATTCCCAGCGCGGCGCGAATCTCGCGGACCAGGTCGGTTTCGCCGTTCCAGACGTTCTCGACGGTCATCGCCCCGTGCAGGACCAGGCACACGCCGTCGAGCGGCCCGGCCGCCCGGAGGCCGGCGACGATCTCGTCGCGCCAGCCGAGGTAGGCCCTCTCGTCGACGACCCCGGACGGACTGAGGTGGGTGGCGCAGAGGATCGGCACCGGCTCCATGCCCAGGTCCCGGAGCGTACCGTCGACGCCCAGGTGGCCCAGGATCTCCGGACCGCGCAGCACCGCGAAGTCCGCGGCGGTTGCCTTGATCGGCGAGAAGACGAGCGCCTCTTGAACGATTCCCGCGATGGCGACGCGCATGCGTTCCCTCCAAACGTTCGGGCTACTTTCCCGCGGCACCCGTCAGCCCCGGGGGAAACCCGGCGCCGCGGAAAGGCGAACATCCGATATCCTATCCGATAACTCTGCTAGAATCACGAAAGGGAGGTACCGCCATGTCCATCCTCGCCGCGTACGAAGGCAAGCGCCAGATCTATCCGACGATCAAGCGCCCGGGGAATCCTCCGCTCAACACTCGCTACATCCGACGCAAGTGGCTCGACGTGCCCTACGCGCGGGGGTGCCCGCGCGCCCTGATGGACATCTATCTGCCGAACGACGGCGCTGGTCCGTTTCCGGTGATCCTTTTCGCGCACGGCGGCGGCTACTTCGCCGGCGACAAGGGCGATTACGAGACCTATCCGCCGCTCGAAGGTCTCAAGCGCGGCTACGCCGTCTGCGCGATCAACTACACGCTCAGCGGCGAGGCGCTGTTCCCGCGACAGATCCAGGAGGGCAAGGCCGCGCTGCGATTCATCCGAGCGAACGCGGCACGGTATAGCCTCGACACCTCGTGCATCATCGCCTGGGGAATGAGCGCCTGTGCGAATCTGGTCGCGATGCTCGCGACCACCGGCCACGCGCGCTTCCCCGAGCTCGAAGACCTCGCGATGGGCAATCCCGATCAGCCCCACCACGTCGACGCCTGCATGATCTGGTTTTGCCCGACCAACCTGGCTTCGCTCGCCGATTTCGCGTTGGCCGACGTCGAGCCGGCCGCGATCCACGCCGGTCCCGGCGCGGTGATGACCTGGTACTTCGGCATGAACCTGGAGGACGTTCCCGCCGAGATGCTCGCCCTGGCTAATCCCGAGACCCACGTCAGCCCGGCAGCTCCCCCGTTCGTGATCCAGCACGGCAAACCCGACCGGATCGTTCCCTACGTGCAAAGCGTCAGACTGGCCGATAAGCTCAAAGCGGCGATCGGCGAGAACAAGGTTCACCTGACGATCTTCGACGACTACGTTCACGCCGACCGCCGCTTCGAGACGATGCACAACTGCTCGATCGTGCTCGACCAGCTCGAAGACCTGCTCGGTCGGACCCGTTGACATTCGCCGACCGTGGATCGCCGAGCGTCACCTAGCGCGCATCCAGCGCGACGTTGACGGTCTGGATGCTCGGGCTCGCGACCATCGCGTCGACCACGAACTGCTTCGCGGCCAGGATCTGCTCGATCATCACCTGCTCCGCGCGCTCGCCGTCGCCAGCCACCAGCGCTTCGACGAGCTCGCGATGCTCGTGATGAGCTTCGGCGTTTCGGTCGTGAAGGAGGTGGCTCATGTGGTGGACACGCTCCACCTTGTCCAGCAATCCACGAATCGTGCCCGCGAGCAGCGAGTTACCCGCGGCCTGGGCCACGGCGGCGTGAAAATCGGTGTTGGCGCTCAGAAACGCCGCGGCGCTCTCGTGATCCCCCACCCGGTAATGCGCCTGACAGAGCTCGTTCAGGCTTCGCAGTCGATTGCCGTCCACCCGCCCCGCCGCGCGGCGCGCGGCGGCCGGCTCCAGCAACAGCCGCAGGTCGAACAGCTCGGTCACGTACTGCAGGGTGATCGGCGCGATCATGAAGCGCTTGGGCGTCACCGCCTGAACGAACTCCTCCTGGTAGAGACGCTTCAGCGCCGCGCGCACCGCGGCCCGCCCGACCTTATAGCGCTGGGCTAGCTGCTCTTCGGTGACTTGCTGCCCGGGCTCGAGCCGGCAGCGAACGATATCGCCCTTGATCCAATCGTAAGCCGCGTCGGCGAGCCGGCGGCCCCGGACCTTCGCAACGGTCTCGTCCCTGGTAACCATCTACCCCCGAATGCTCCGTCCTCATCTCATTTATCGTCTATCGTCATCAAACTATATCAATACGCCGCCGCGGAAAGAAAGTAGCTTCTGCCATGATTTCGACCGCCGAACGTCGTGCGATCAGTAGCCTGAGCAGGTTGACGTGAGAGCCTGTTGGTGTTACGTTGATCGCGATCCCTCGAGATCGGGAGGAGTGCGCGATGAGCGTAGCCTGGCACGGGGTGTTTCCCGCCGCGACAACCCAGTTCAACGCCGACCAGAGCGTCGACCTCGACACGACTCGTCGACACCTGGACGCGATGATCGAGGCCGGCGTCCGCGGGCTGATCATGCTCGGTACGGTGGGCGAGAACTGCTCGCTCGAATACGGAGAGAAGCTCGACCTGCTCAAGGCGACCACCGAGCACGTCGCCGGCCGAGTTCCGGTGCTCACCGGAGTCGCGGAGTATACCACGGCCCTGGCCTGCCGCTTCGCCCGGGACGCCCAGCGGGCCGGCGTCGACGGGCTGATGGTCCTTCCGGCGATGGTCTACAAGGCGGACAAGCGCGAGGCTGTCGAGCACTACCGCGCGGTGGCCCGGTCCACCAGTCTCCCGATCCTGGTGTACAACAACCCGGTGTCCTACGGCGTCGACATCGCACCCGAGACCTTCGTCGAGCTGGCAGATGAGCCCACCCTGGTCGCGATCAAGGAATCGTCGGAGAATCCCCGGCGGATCACCGAGCTGATCAATCGCTGCGGCGATCGCTACGTCCTTTTCTGCGGCGTCGACGACCTGGTCTTCGAGAGCGTCATGCTCGGGGCGAAGGGGTGGGTCGCCGGTCTGGTGAACGCATTCCCCCAAGAGACCTGTCTGCTCTGGGATCTGATGATCGGCGGACGGTTGGACGATGCCCGCGCCCTCTACCGGTGGTTCGCGCCGCTACTGCACCTCGACACCTACCCGAAGCTGGTCCAGTACATCAAGCTCGCCGCGGCCGAGCGCGGCTACGGAACCGAGACGGTCCGCGCCCCGCGCCTGCCACTGATCGGCGAAGAGCGGCAGCGAATCCTCGGCATCATCCGTCGGGCCGTCGAGACCCGGCCCGAGGTGCTGGCGGCGCCGAGCGAAACCCGCGCGCGGTAGGCATCCTCCCGGATACCTTGGAAGGCTGAAAGAGAACGGAGATGACCGGAACGACCTTGCAGCGGATTCAGGTGATCGATTCGCACACCGGTGGGGAGCCGACGCGCGTGGTCGTCGCCGGCGGACCGGATCTGGGCGACGGCTCGCTCGCCGTCCGCCGAGAGCGATTTCGGCAGGAGCACGACGCCTTTCGCTCGGCGGTGGTTAACGAGCCGCGTGGCTCCGACGTGCTTGTCGGCGCCTTGCTCTGCCCGCCGAACGACCCGAGCTGCGTCGCCGGGGTGATCTTCTTCAACAACGTCGGCTATCTTGGCATGTGCGGCCACGGGACGATCGGCGTCGTGGTGACCCTGGCCCACCTCGGGAGGATCGGCCCCGGCCAGCACCGCCTGGAAACGCCGGTCGGCGTGGTGACCGTGGAGTACGCAGGCGATGGAGTGATCACGATCGAGAACGTCCCCTGCTATCGGCACCGGGCAGACGTCACCGTCGAGGTCGCCGGCTACGGCCCGGTGACCGGCGACGTGGCCTGGGGCGGAAACTGGTTCTTTCTTACCGGCGACCACCGCTTCCCGATCGACCTCGCGCACGTCGAGCCACTGACCGAGTACACCTGGCAGATTCGCCAGGCGCTCGCCCGGGCCGGCGTCACCGGCGACCGCGGGCAGGAGGTCGACCACATCGACCTCTTCGGCCCACCCCACGATCCGGCTGCCGATAGCCGCAACTTCGTCCTCTGCCCCGGCAAGGCGTACGATCGGTCCCCCTGCGGCACCGGAACGAGCGCGAAGCTCGCCTGTCTCGTGTCCGACGGCAAGCTCCGCGAAGGGCAGGTCTGGCGTCAGGAAAGCGTCGTCGGCAGCATCTTCGAGGGATCGGTCCGGATCGAAGGCGACCGAATCATTCCACGCATCAGAGGCGCGGCTTTCGTCTGCGCGGAGGCGAGCCTGATTCTGGATCCGCGGGATCCGTTCCGGACAGGCCTGCGGTCGTGAGACGGCGCGACGGCCGGGTCGTGATCGTCGGGGCCGGCATCGTCGGCGCGGCGTGCGCCTGGGCGTTCGCCATCGAGGGCTTCGACGTCGTGGTGATCGAACCGCGGCTGGTTGGCGGGGGCGCGACCGCAGCGGGCATGGGGCACGTCGTCGTGATGGACGATTCCGAGGCCCAGTTCGCCTTGACGCGCTATTCCCAGCAACTCTGGGCCGCGCTGGCGCCGTCGTTGCCCGGGGCGGCCGACGTCGATCGGTGCGGCACGATCTGGGTCGCGGCCGACGAGGAGGAGCTGGAACAGGTCGACGGCAAGCGGACCTATTACCAGGAGCGCGACGTCCCGGTGGAGCCGCTTGACGGGGAAAAGCTCGCCCGCTACGAGCCGAACCTTCGCCCGGGGCTCGCCGGGGGCTTGCGGGTGCCGGAGGACGGCGTGGTCTACGCGCCGGTCGTCGCGGCCTGGCTGATCGAGCAAGCCGGGCAGCGGGGAGCGACGATTCGCCTTGGCGCGACCGTCGCCGAGCTGGAGGGCGCCCGGGTCACGCTCGAGGATGGCGAGAAGATCGCTTGCGACCTTGCCGTGAACGCGGCGGGAACCGGCGCCGCGCGGCTGACCCCGAGCCTCGCGATCCGTCCGCGCAAGGGACACCTCGTGATCACCGATCGCTATCCCCGCTTCGTTCGCCATCAGCTCGTGGAGCTTGGCTATCTCAAAAGCGCCCACGAGTCCGAGGAAGATTCGGTCGCCTTCAACGTCCAGCCGCGCCCGACCGGACAGCTCCTCCTTGGCTCGTCGCGCCAGTTCGCGGAGGAGACGGCCGACGTCGACCTCGCGATCCTGCGCCGCATGGTTCGACGGGCGATCGAGTTTCTGCCCGGCCTGGCCGGACTGACGGCCCTCCGGGTGTGGACCGGCTTCCGCGCCGCGACCCCGGATAAGCTGCCGCTGATCGGACCGTATCCGGGTCAGCCCGGCCTCTACCTGGCGACCGGTCACGAAGGGCTGGGCATCACGACGTCGCTCGGAACGGCCCGTCTGCTCGTGGACTGCGTGTTGGGCCGGCCCACCGCCATTCCGCTCATGCCCTACCTGCCCGCCCGCGTCGTCGCCGGGGTTTCCCATGCCTGAAACGGTCAACCTGCTGATCAACGGAAAAGAGGTAGCCGTTCCCGCGGGCAGCACGTTGGCGGCCGCGCTGATCGGACTCGGAATCCAAGGCTTCCGTCGATCGTCGCGCGGCGAGGCGCGCGGACCGCTCTGCGGCATGGGAATCTGCTTCGAGTGCCGGGTGACGATCGACGCCGAGCCACACCAGCGGAGCTGCCAGGTTCCATGCCGGGCCGGCATGGACGTGCGGACCGATGAGTGAGCAGCGAGGTGGCGACGTGGTCGTCGTCGGGGCGGGACCGGCCGGCATCGCCGCCGCCGTGCGCGCGGCCGAGGCCGGCGCGGGAGTGACGCTGGTCGACGACAACCCGTCGCCCGGTGGTCAGATCTGGCGTGGTGAAGCCAAATCGGCGCACGATCCCCTCGCGGCCACCTGGCTCGGCCGCCTCGCCCACGCGGGCGTCCGAGCCCTCGCTAGCGCGCGGGTCGTCGACGCTCCTTCGCCGAACCGACTGATCGTCGACTCGACCGGTCGGCGGGTCGACCTGCGCGGTCGCCGCCTCATCCTCGCGACCGGGGCACGCGAGCTCTTTCTTCCCTTTCCCGGCTGGACCCTCCCCGGCGTGCTGGGGGCCGGCGGGCTCCAGAGTCTGGTCAAGGGGGGAATGCCGATTCAGGGCAAAGAGGTCGTCGTCGCGGGATCCGGTCCGCTGCTGCTGGCGGTGGCCGCCTACCTGCGAAGTCGGGGGGCATCGGTTATCCTCGTCGGCGAGCAGGCGCCGCTGCAGCGGGTGCTCCGCTTCGGCCTCGACGTTCTCGGAACGCCGGCCAAGCCGCGCCAGACGCTGCTCCTGGCCAATCGGCTGCGAGGAATTCCCTACGCCACCGACACCTGGCCGATCGCCGTCGAACCGAACCGAGATCGCCTGCGGGTGACCTTGAGCCGTCGGGGCGCCACGAGGCAGCTGACCTGCGACTATCTCGCCTGCGGGTTCGGCTTGATCCCGAGCCTGGAGCTGCCGCGCCTTCTCGGCTGCCAGATCGGCGACGGGGCGGTCATGGTGGACGAAGAGCAACGCACCTCGATCGAAGGCGTCTTTTGCGTTGGCGAAGCGACGGGCGTCGGCGGCGTGGAAAAGGCGCTGGCCGAGGGAGAGATCGCCGGATACCTGGCCGGCGGCCGGCCCGACGCCGCCCGCGCGCTGTTCGTTCGGCGTCGCTCCAATCTCCGCTTCGCGCGCGCCCTCGAACGGGCCTTCCGACCGCGCGACGAGCTTCGATGGATCGCCAGGCCGGATACGATCGTCTGCCGATGCGAGGATGTCGCGCTGGGCTCCCTCCAGGCGCACGACTCGTGGCGGGCCGCGAAGCTGCAGACCCGCTGCGGC
>JAJPKB010000158.1 GCA_021323915.1 Chloroflexota bacterium
ATCTGTCCGCGATACATGGTGCCGATACTCCTTGGAGGCCGTGGGTGCGGGCCGTCTCGACGCCAGCGTGGAGCAGCCCGCACGTTTCCGGCAAGAGCCGGAGGCCGCTGAGGGCCAAGGCCCGAGGTGGACCAGGAGGAAGCGGCGGGTCAGAGCTTCATCGCGTCGATCAGGCCGCGAACCGCGTCGGCCGACCGACGCAGCGCGCCGAGCTCGTCCGTCGAAAGGGCGAATTCGATGATCTCCTCGACGCCTCCCGCGCCAAGCTTGACCGGAACGCCGACGTAGAGGCCGTTGATGCCGTACTGGCCTTCGAGGTACGCGCAGCACGGTAGAACTCGCTTCTGGTCGAGCAACACGGCGTCGGCCATTTCGGCGAGCGCGGCCGACGGCGCATAGAAGGCGCTTCCGGTCTTGAGGTACTTGACAATCTCTTCACCGCCGCGGCGGGTGCGCTCGATGATCTGGTCGATCCGGTCCGGGGACAGGAGCGCCGTCAGTTTTCGTCCGCCAACGGTCGTGTGATCCGGCAAGGGAACCATCGTATCGCCGTGCCCGCCTAGGACGTAGGCGTCGATGTCCTGGAAGGCGACGCCGAGCTCCAGGGCAAGAAACGTCTTGTAGCGAGCGGTATCGAGAATTCCTGCCTGTCCGACCACGCGGTTGCTGGGAAATCCGCTGACCCGGTAGGCGAGCTGAGTCATCGCGTCGACCGGATTGGTCAGCATCACTAACACGCAGTTGGGTGAATGTCGCACGACCGACTGAACGACCGTCGTGATCACTTTCTGGTTGATCGCCAGGAGGTCATCCCGGCTCATCCCGGGTTTGCGTGGCACGCCGGAGGTGATGATGACCAGATATGAATTCGCGGTGGGCTCGTAGCCGGCACCGTCCGGGCTGGTGGTCACGCCGGTAACTCGAGCGTCGAAGCCGACGATTGGCGCGGATTCCTGTAAGTCGAGAGCTTTTCCCTCGGCAAGGCCCTCGACAACGTCGGTCAAGACGACGTCGGAATAGCCGTGTTGGGCGATGCGCTGAGCCGTGGACGCTCCCGTCTGGCCGGCGCCGATGATCGAAACCTTCTTGCGCACGCGGTTGTTCTCCTCGATCGGCATCGCTCGGGGTCCGGCACGGACCCCGAGCGATGCCGGTTTCTCCTGATCAGCGTAGGTGGGCGATGACCGCGTCCGCGAATTGAGACGTTCCCACCGCGGTCGGATCGTCCGGTGAGGGTTTGAGGTCGTAGGTGACGTCTTTCCCCTCGGCAATGACCTCCGCGATGGCGCGTTCCATGCGGTTCGCGGCATCACGCTCGCCAACGTGGGTGAGCATCATCACCGCGGAGAGCATCAAGGCCGTTGGATTGACTTTGTTCATGCCCGCGTACTTGGGCGCGCTGCCGTGGGTGGCCTCGAAGACGGCGATGTCGTCCCCGATGTTGGCGCCCGGAGCCACTCCTAATCCGCCGATCAGGCCCGCGCACAGGTCCGAGAGCACGTCGCCGTAGAGGTTCGGCATGACCAGCACGTCGTAAAGCTCGGGCTTCTGGACCAACTGCATGCACATGTTGTCCACGATGCGATCTTCGAAGGCGATGTCGGGATACTCGGCGGCCACCTCGGTTGCTACCGCAAGAAACAGGCCATCGGTGAACTTCATGATGTTCGCCTTGTGAACCGCGGTGACCTTCTTACGTCCGTTTGCCCGCGCATAGTCGAAGGCGAAGCGCACGATGCGGCGGCTCGCTCCGATGGAAATGCCCTTGATCGTGATCCCGGAGTCTGACGCGAGCCTCTTTCCACCCAGGCGCGCGATATCGTCGATCAGCTCGTGCGTCTCCGGCTTGCCCTCCTGAAACTCGATGCCCGCGTAGAGCCCCTCGGTATTCTCACGGACCACGATCAGGTCGATGTTCTCAAGGCGGGTCCGAACGCCGCGGTAGGACTTGCAGGGGCGCAGGCAGGCGTACAGGTCGAGCTCCTGGCGGAGCGCGACGTTGACACTCCGGAAACCTCGCCCGACCGGAGTGGTTAGCGGACCCTTCAGGGCGATCTTGGTTCGCCGAATCGAATCGAGCACGCGCTCGGGCAGCGGGGTGCCGTACTGTGCGACCACGTCCGCCCCGGCGTTTTCGACTTCCCAATTGATCTTGACGCCGGTGGCGTCGACCACCCGTCGAGTTGCTTCGCTCAGCTCCGGCCCTACCCCGTCACCCGGTATCAAGGTCACGGTGTAAGCCACGTTTCCTCCTCTCGTCGATCAGCCAGATTTTAGTGTGCGCTCGTTCCGCGCGGCACCCCAGCACAGAGTCAGGGGGCACTTTCGGAAATGCCCCCTCGCCTCCCCCGGCCGGGACTGGAGAATTCGGGGGACACCCCCCGAACCCCCGCCCTGACGGGACACCAGGCAGCTCAGCCACGGATCTGGGCGCGATAGTCGTCAAGGGTGAGGCAAAGGTCGCGCGAACGGTTTTCCGCCCCTCGCAGGATCAACTGGAGGGTGAGCCGCACCGCTTCTTTCTTGCTATTGATTAGCGGATCCCGCTGCAGCGTCGTGTTCAGATCGTAGCAGAACGTCGACTGATGCATCACCCGAAAGAGCTCGAACTCTTCCTGCAGCGAATCCGGTACGTCCGGCGCGCGCTCGAGCAGCCCGTACAGCGACGTGCCGTTTTGCGTCGCCTGCGCCTCGAGGGTGCGAACCATTTGCGCCTCGGCTTCGTCGTCGACCGCCCGATAGGCGTTGTACGCGATCTCGCGCTTTCCGTCGGGAGTCTGACCAATGAGCAGGCGATCCATGAAGTGCTCGAGAGGGAGGACTTTCAAGACGACCGGATCGGACGGCGTCCGCTTCAGCAGGAAGACGGTCGTCAGGCGAACCGGTTCCATCGGGTTCAGAAAGACGCGGGGTGGCGCGAGAACCTGCCCGATGTCAAGCATCGCACGTGAATTGTCGAACGCGAACAGCGACGCGACGAGCTGCCGCAGCTGATCGGTCGGCAGGGTGCCCAGGCGCTGCCGAACTCCCGGGTGTTCGCTTGCCCGCAGCTCGTCGACGATCGCGTCGACGACCCTGGCGTTCATCTGGATGAATCCTGGCGTGGCAGTTGGCACGTTTTCCAGGTCGGCTCGCAGGATGGCATCGGCGGCGTCGGGAAAATTCTCGACGAGGTTCGTCCGCAGATAAAAGATCTTCTCCGAGGTATACGCGTACGCCTCGACCGGACGACCGCGATCGAAATCGCCTAGGTCGATCGTTACTTCGTTGTTGGCCAGGTCGAGACAACGGGCGATGCCACGCTCGCTCGGATGCTCGTCGAGCCAGCGGTTGCAGCGGTAGCCACGGATGATCTCGGACTTGTTGGTTTCGATCTCGATCGGAACCAGGCGCTGCCCGGAACGGGCCGCGCGCGTGTATCGAATGTAGACCCAGTCGTCGGAATGGAAACGGGTGTCCGGGTAGGTCATCAGGCCATAGCTGCTCGTGCTCTTGCCAGTCCCGGTCGGTGCGATGTAGAGAATGCCCTCGCCGCTTCGCTCGACGCAGGCGCCGTGGATCGAATGGATCCCGAAGTCGGCGGCTAGGACGCGCCCGACCGCGCCGAGCACCCAGCTCTTCAGCTGACCGTAGTAGGACGTGTTGAAGAAGATGACCGTATTCGTCGCGCGACTGTAGTAGGCGGCCTCCGGCTCGCCCGGAACCCCGCCCAGCGCGTAAACGACCACCCGCGGCTCCTCGGGAGCGGCGGAGCCGGTGGTCTGAACCCACTCTTCGGGACCGTACCAGTTCTGTCGCCAGAACTCGATCAGGTGCTGGCTGTTCGTGATCGCCCGGACGCGAATTCCGTGAATAATCACGTCGTGAAGGTACACCGACTCGCGACCGGCGCTCCGGACAACGTGCGCGATGGCGGCGTTCAGCAGGTGTTCGCGCCGACCGGGCGTTCGATCGATGACCTTGTCGTGAACCTTCGTCCGCGAACGGGTGCGGGTGATGATGTTGGAGCGTCCGATCGAATCACCCGTCCACTCGACCTGATCGGGGGATGAAGCCGGGGGGAACAAGAAGAGGGGTTGTTGCACCGTAGCCATTCAGCGTCCTCGCTCACTTAGATGGTGGAGGAAGGTTTAGCGGAAGCCGTTGCTTGGACAATGGCAACGAAGTCGTCGGGGCGGAGGCTCGCGCCGCCGACGAGAGCTCCATCAATCTCCTCCTGCGCGACGAACTCGCGGACGTTCGCTCCCGTGACGCTGCCACCATACAGGATTCTGATATTTCTCGCAACGGTCTCGCCAAGTGTATCCATCAAAGTGCGTCGAATTTGTTGGATGACCGCGTTTGCGCCTTCGCCGGTTGCCGCGCGCCCGGTGCCGATCGCCCAGACCGGCTCGTAGGCGACCACCAGGCCGGGGCAAGCGGCCAGTCCAGTCAATCCGCCGCGCACCTGACGCTCGACGACCGCGGCGGTCTCTCCGGCCTCGTATTCCGCCAGGGTCTCGCCGACGCACATAATGGGCTGAAGGCGATGGGGGATCAACGCTCGGATCTGTCGGTTGACGATGGCGTCGGTCACCCCGAAATACTGGCGGCGCTCGCTGTGCCCCACGATCACGTACCGGCAGAGCGCCGCGAGCATCAAAGGCGAGACCTCACCGGTGTAGGCGCCCTTGTCTTCCCAGAAGACGTCCTGGGCGCCGACGAGAATCGGGCTTCCTTCGAGCGCGCGTCCCACCGCGTCGAGCGAGACGAACGGAGGGCAGACGACCTGTTCCACTCCCGTGATACCCGCGAGCGCCGGACGCAGGCGTTGAACCAGCGAGACGGCCTCGGCGACCGTCGTGTTCATTTTCCAGTTGCCGGCGATGAGGGGGATTCGCATTATTTTTCCTCGAGTGCCGCGACGCCCGGCAATACTTTACCTTCCAGAAACTCCAGCGATGCGCCACCGCCGGTCGACACGTGGGACATCTTTTCGGCGAGCCCGAGCTGTTCGAGGATGCCGACGAGATCGCCCCCGCCGACAATACTGGTCGCCGTCGACGTCGCCACCGCCCGGGCCACGCCCAGCGTGCCCTCCGCGAACGGCGGAACTTCGGCCATGCCCAGAGGGCCATTCCAGATGACCGTCCCGGCGGTCGAGACGATGTGCGCGAATCGATCGACGGTCTTGGGGCCAATGTCGAGGATCATCTGATCGCTCGGGACCTGATCGACCGTCGTTACGACCGGCAACGCGGTGGGCCGGGGCTCGGAAGCGATCACGACGTCCACGGGCAGCACCAGCTTCGGACCGGCGGCCGCGATAATCTGGCGAGCGACCGATAACTGGTCGACCTCAACGAGAGATTTCCCGATCTCGTATCCCTCCGCCCGAAGGAACGTGTTCGCCATGCCGCCGCCGATCAGGAGGTGATCGACGCGAGGGAGCAGGTTTTGGAGTACCGAGATTTTGGTTGAGATCTTCGCACCGCCGACGATGGCCACGAGCGGGCGGCGCGGCTCCTCGAGGGCCCTGCCGAGGGTTTGCAGCTCTTTCTCCATCAGAAAACCGCTGATCGCGGGGAGAAAACGCGTCACGCCCACCGTCGACGCGTGGGCGCGATGCGCCGTCCCGAACGCGTCGTTGACGTAGAGGTCGGCGAGCTTTGCTAGCTGCCCGGCAAAGCCGGGATCGTTGGCTTCCTCGCCGGGATAGAACCGCAGGTTCTCCAGCAATGCGACCTGTCCAGGCTGGAGCTTCTGGACCGCGGCCTCGGCGACCGGCCCGATCGTGTCGGCAACGAACTCGACCGGTTGTCCGAGAAGCTGGGCGAGCCGTTCGGCCACCGGTCGAAGGCTGAACTTGGGATTGGGATGCCCGCCCGGGCGCCCCAAGTGCGAGATCAGAATCACCTTCGCGCCGTGGTCGATCAGGTACCTGATCGTCGGCAACGCCTCCCGGATTCGTCGATCGTCGGTGATGTCTCCGGCCTGGTCCATCGGCACGTTGAAGTCGACCCGAACCAGCACCCGTCGTCCGGCGACCGGGACGTCGGCAACCGTCTTTTTGTTGTATTCGATCGTCATCGCTAGGAAGCCCACCCGTGTGAATCGAGTAATCCGGAGTCGGAATCCA
>JAJPKB010000241.1 GCA_021323915.1 Chloroflexota bacterium
CCTGTCCCGTAGAACGCGCTCGGCCGGCGCTTGAGAAAGACGTAGTCTTCCGGACGGGGAGCGATCTCGTCGGGAAAGCCGGCGTCCGGGCTGCCTTCGACGCAGTTGGTCAGCGAGGGCACACCGGTCTCGGCGCTGAGGTCGGTTGGTAGGAGCACCACGTCGGCGCCGTCAGCGCGGCTGACCGGTGTGGTGTAGATGATCGGCAGCCCCGCCGCGCGGGCCGCGCCGATGAGCTGTACCCAGGCGTCAAGGGCCGGCCGCATCCTCTCTCGGCGACCCGGATCGGCCGGGGTGAGCGCCCGTCGGCAGGCGTCGTACACGATCAGTGCGGCGCGACCGACCTCGATTCGTTCGTTGTCTGGCATCATCGCTCCCCTTTCATGGGAGATTGGAAACGCCTGCAGGATAACCGATCCGCCCGGGTCCAGCAACGTTCCATGCCACGCTCGATCGTCGTGAGCCGGATATCCCCATGGGGCCGTCATCTGTGTTACATTGGGGCAAATCCAATGACGATCCTGGAGGGCCCGATGGCGACCGAGCTCACCCCCTCGCAGCTGCGCAGGCTCTGCGATCCCGCTTCTTTTGGCATCGAGACGACCGCCGAAGCGACGGGCGCTGATGGAATCATCGGCCAGCCCCGAGCCACCGACGCCCTCCGGTTTGGCCTGGGCATGCGGAACCACGGCTACCACGTCTTCGTGGCCGGGCCGTCGGGAACCGGCAAGATGACGGCGGTCAAGAGCTACCTGTCCGAGGCGGCTCGCCACCGGCCCACGCCGGATGACCTTTGTTACGCGTTCAACTTCGCCGATCCCGAGCGCCCGCGCGCGCTCCGTCTGCCCGCCGGTCGCGGACGCCAGCTCGCCCGCGACCTGGAGCACGCCATTCAGGTCGCCCAGCAGCAGCTTCCTCAGGCCTTCGACAGCGACGAGTACACCAACCGCCGCGACGCGGTGATGAAAGAAGTGGAGGACGACCG
The DNA here is from genome assembly GCA_021323915.1 of Chloroflexota bacterium. GTDB lineage: Bacteria > Chloroflexota > UBA6077 > FW602-bin22 > CADDYW01 > JAJPKB01. The sequence continues at coordinate 986 of JAJPKB010000241.1, forward strand.
CGAGCGGCAGCTGACCGAGCTGGGCGAGCACAGCCGGGCGCAGGGCTTTCTGCTCCAGGCCACGCCGATGGGCTTGTTGCTCGTCCCGTTGCGTAACGGCCAGCCGATGAAGGAAGAGGAATTTGAGACCCTCGGCGCTCGCCAGCAGGAAGAGCTGCAACGACGACGGTCGGCGCTCCAGGAGCAGATCGCGGCGGTGATGAAGGATCTGCGCCGTCGCGAGCGACAGGCGCGCGAGCGGCTGGAGCAGATCGACCGAGAGGTGGCGCTCAATACCGTCGGCGGCGTACTGGAAGACCTGATCGAGCACTACGCCGGTCTGCCCGACGTCTCCGATTATCTCCAGGCCCTCCGCGAAGACCTCGTCCGGCAGGTGGGGCTGTTTCGGCCCAACCCCGATGGAACGCCGGAGCAAAACGCCCTGGGAGCGTTCCAGCGCGAGCAGGCGCTGCGACGGTACCGTCTCAACGTCGTCGTTCAGTACGAGCCGACCGACGGCGCGCCGGTCGTCGTCGAAACCCATCCGACCTATCAAAACCTGGTGGGACGCATCGAGAAAGAAGCGCAGTACGGCGTGCTGACGACCGATTTCACCCTGATTCGCGGGGGAGCGCTCCAACGCGCGAACGGAGGATTCCTGGTTGTCCAGGCGGAGGATCTGCTCCGACAGCCGCTCGCCTGGGATGGGCTGAAGCGCGCCCTGGGCAACCGCGAAGCGAGCATCGAAGATCCGAGTGACCTGCTCGGCGTCACGTCGGTCCGGACCTTGCGTCCGGAGCCGGTTCCCTTGGATCTCAAAGTCGTTCTCGTCGGAGAGTCTTCGACCTATTACCTGGTGCACCAGCTCGATCCCGATTTCCGCGAGTTGTTTCGGGTCCGCGCCGACTTCGACGTCCGGATGCCGCGGACGCCGGAAAACGAGGCGGAATTCGTGCGCTTCGTCTGCCGGATGTGCGAGGAAGAAAAGCTCCGCCCCTTCGATCGGACGGCGCTGGCGAGCATCGTCGAGCACGCGTCGCGCCTGGTCGAGGACCAGGACAAGCTTTCGATCGAGTTTGGCGCGATCGCCGAGCTGGTGCGCGAAGCCGACTTTTGGGCTGGCAAGGACGAAAAGCCCACCGTGACCGGGGCTCACGTCCAGCAGGCGCTGGACCACCACGTCTATCGATCGAGCATGGTCGAAGAGTACATTCAGGAGGCGATCGCGCGCGGGACGCTGATCGTGGACGTGACCGGGTCGGCGGTCGGGCAGGTGAACGGGCTCGCCGTTCTCCAGGTCGCCGACTACAGCTTCGGACGTCCGTCGCGGATCACCGCGGCGGTGGGCGTCGGCCGCGAGGGGGTGCTCGACGTGGAGCGCGAAGCCAGGCTCGGCGGGCGCCTGCACAGTAAGGGCATTTTGATTCTCTCTGGTTTCCTGATCGATCGGTTCGCCCGTTCTCGCCCGTTAACCCTGAGCGCGCGCCTCGCGTTCGAGCAAAGCTACGAAGAGGTGGACGGCGACAGCGCATCGAGCGCCGAGCTATACGCGCTGCTCTCCCGGCTCGCCGATGCCCCGATCAAGCAGAGCTTCGCCGTCACCGGCTCGGTGAATCAGCGGGGCGAGGTCCAGGCAATCGGCGGCGTCAACGAGAAGATCGAAGGGTTCTTCGCCACCTGTCGGGCGAAGGGGCTCACCGGTGACCAGGGGGTTCTGATTCCGTCGTCGAACGTCCCGCACTTGATGCTGCGGAGCCAGGTCGTCGAGGCGGTGCGCGATGGCCGCTTCCACATTTACCCGATCTCGACGATCGACGAAGGAATCGAGGTTCTGACCGGCGTTCCGGCCGGTGTGCCCGGGCCGGACGGCCGTTACCCAGCGGATTCGATCAATGGACGGATCGAGGCGCGCCTGGCCGCGATGGCCGAGGCGCTCCGAGCGACCTCGGCCACGCCCCCGGA
>JAJPKB010000538.1 GCA_021323915.1 Chloroflexota bacterium
GACCGTCAACTGGAGGCGCTCGACGAAGAGATCGATCTTCGCCACGATTCGAAGATCACCTTTCTTCGCCTGGTGCCCCTCGTGGGCGGATAGGTCGGGGAGGCGGTTGTGGAGGACGCCCGTCTGGACAATCGAGCGCTCGCCTTGAAACGGTAGATGGCGAGGGTCGGATTCCGGACGACGAGGTGGATGCTCGCGCGATCGATCTCTTACGGAGATACCTGGAAGAGGCGCGGACTGATGGCGAGTCGTCGGTCCCGGACAGCTTCGTCGATCCGGAGGACGACTGGGGCTTCTTCGCGGCAGACGCGCTGACGAAGCTGGATGCGACCACTCGGATGGCATGGGAAAGCGTGCTCGATCACGCGACGACCGCGAATGCTCCGCGGCCATCGGGCGCCTGGCTGCGAGAGGCGCGCCGACGGATGTCTGCCATCGGCGATGAGACATTCCGCGAGCTTGTCGTCGAATGCCTCGGGCTGTTGAATCGGCCGACTCGAAACGCCACCTACGACAGCGCCAGGGGTTTCGTGCCGTCGACGATCGTCGCCGAGCGTAACGCGACGCTCCTCAAGGGCTTGATCTGGTGCGGTGCTTTGATCGCGGACGATCCCCTCGCGTCGGCCATCGGCGACGCCGCCATCAGCTGCTTCAAGAAGATTCCAAACTTCGGAGCGCGCTCGACGAAAGCCGGCAATGCCTGCCTAAACGCCCTCGGTGCGATGTCGGGGATGCGCGGGCTGATCCAGCTACAGCGCCTGCGGCAGCGGGTCAAATACGCGGCGGCCCTGAAGCTGATCGATTCGACGCTCGATCGAGCGGCCGAGAAGGCGGGGCTGAGCCGGGACGATCTCGCCGATCTCGCGGTCCCGACCTTCGATCTTCAGAATGGCCGCCTCAGGAGCGCGCTGGGCTCCTTCGTCGCCGAGATCGAGGTCGTCACCGCTCACGAGGTCAACCTCCGCTAGTGGACGAGCGACGGCTCGCTCCGGCGAGCCGAGCCGGTCGAGGTGAAGCGCGATCATCCCGAGGCACTCAAGTCGATCAAGCAGACGATGGGCGAGATCCGCAAGATTCTCCCGGTGCAGCGCGACCGCGTCGAACGCCTTCTGATCGCCGACCGCGAGTGGACCGTCGCCGACTGGCGGCAACGCTACCTCGATCACCCGCTTGTGTCCGTGCTCGCGCGGCGTTTGATCTGGCAGTTCGACGGTCGAGGACGCTCTGGCCTCGGCGCCTGGCACGACGGAGCGATCGTCGACGTCGACGACCGCCGTCTGGAATGGGTAAACGACGATACCAGCGTTCGACCCTGGCACCCCCTCGGATCGGACCCGGCGGTGGTGCTGGCCTGGCGCCAGTGGATCGAGCGTCACGGCATTACCCAGCCCTTCAGACAGGCGCATCGGGAAGTCTACCTTCTCACCGACGCCGAGCGTGGTACTCGAGTTTACTCGAGCCGCTTCGCCGCCCACGTTCTGCGCCAGCACCAGCTTCAGGCGCTGGCGCAGCAACGCGGCTGGCGATTCCAGCTCCAGGGGTATTTTGACCGTCCAAGCACACCGGAGCTCGATCTGCCGCGGTGGAGTCTGCGCGCCACGTTTTCGGTGTATTCAAGCGAGACGGGCCGCCCGGTCACATCGGGAGCCGGTATCTTCCTGTACGTCTCGACCGATCGAGTGGCCTTCAGCCGACTCGGCACCGGGGAGCTCGTGCCCCTGGTCGAGGTGCCGCCGCGGGTGTTCTCGGAGGTGATGCGCGACGTAGACCTCTTCGTCGGCGTCTGCAGCATCGGCAACGATCCCACCTGGCTGGACCGGGGCACCGGAACCTACCAAGATTACTGGCAACACTTCTCCTTTGGCGAGCTTTCCCAGGCTGCCCAGGTGCGGCGCACGGTTCTGGAACGGGTCATCCCCCGACTGAAGATCGCATCCCGCTGCTCGCTCGACGAGCGCTTCCTGGTGGTGCGCGGTGACCTGGGAACCTACCGTATTCACCTCGGGAGCGGCAACATCCTGATGGAGCGCGGCAGTCGATACTTGTGTATCGTTCCCGGTCGCGGAATCGGCCAGGCCGGCAGCTTCGGCAGAGTGTTTCTACCGTTCGAGGGGGACGACACGCTGTCGATTATCCTGAGCAAGGCGTTTCTGCTGGCGAACGACGCGTCGATCAAGGACCCCTCGATCGTCCGCCAGATTCGGGCATGAAGGCCTGCCCTCCGATCATTGGATCGACCTCTTCGGTGAATGGCTCGTCGCGCCGGGGCTGTCCCACCGACCGGGTTCTGCGCTATCGCAGGGCCGGAGTGGGGGAATCGGCACCGGGAAGCACCAGGAGAACCGGCGAGGCCAGAACCGGCATCGGAGGCGTTCGCGGCGGCGCGGGCGGCAGCCGGATCAGGAACGCGCCTCCCACGGCCTGAATCGGCTCACTTGCTCCCGTCTGCTGGACAAGGAGGCCACGCGTGGCGCGCGCCGGGATGCGAACGTTGGTCGGCGCGCTCGACTCGCTCCAGAGCACGCTGATTTGCTCGCCCGGTCGCCGCAGCTGCACCCGGGTCACCGTTGGAAGCGGGTGGCTCAGCCGCACGAACGTCGTGTGACTGAGCCACTCCGCGGCCGTTCGGTAGGCGAACAGCGCGGGACGCCCGGTCCGATCCCCTCGGATCAAACCCCAGTAGTGACCAGCTTCGTCCTCGTCCGAGGCGCGATAGATCGCGACGGTCTGAACGTCCGCGGCGCGGGCCAGCGCGTACGCCTGGACGACGAAGGCCGCCTGTTCGTCGAGACTGGCCGCGCCCGGCTGGACGACCGCGTCGGCCGGCGCGCTCGGATCGTCGACCGGTACGTTGGCCTCGGTGATCCAGATCGGCGGATGAAGCTGATACCGAGCGAGGATCGCTCGGGTACGAGCGGCGACCTTCAGGATGTCCTCCGGATTGTTGTACACGTGCCAGGCGACCCCATCGAACGGCGGGGTCGCGCAGGTGCCCCGCGGACACAGGACCTGCATGACCGCGTTCAAGTACGTCCCGTCGTCCTCGACCAGACCGGCCGTCAGAATCCGCGTCCCCGGCGCTTCGTGGCGGAGCACGGCGCCCGCTACTTCCAGGAGCCGGGCGTAATCGGCGACCGATCCGCTCCAGTAGGTCGGGAGGTTCGGCTCGTTCCAGATCTCCCACGCGGTGACGCGCTTGCCGTACCGGTCGGCGAGTCGGGAGAGAAAGAACGCCCAAGGGTTGTCGGTGTTCACCGAGCCGTCGGGGAGAAGGGCCGGGGCGCCAAGGCCGCGCGGCAGACCGGCGCCGGCGCGATCTGATCCCGCGACTGCCCAGGCCGGCGTCCCGTCCACGACGACCACGACGTTCAGGTGCCACTGGGCGGCGAGCGTAAACAATCGATCGAGACGATCGAATCGGAAATCCCCCGGAGCCGGCTCGACCTGATCCCAATGCACCTCGACGCGGTCGATCGACGCGCCAATACCCTGGAACAGCGGAGCGATCCCGTTCTCCTCGGCCAACGAGTCGTTGATGCCGAAGAGAGGATCGTCACGCTCCGCTGGCGGAAGAATCGACAGCCGGTCGAGGACCGGCATCCACTGCAGGGCGTGCATGCGCAGCCAGAACTGCTCGACCGATGCCGTCGGAACCGCGGTCGGTGCGGCTCGTGGATTTGCCTGGGCGCCAGCCGCTGGCGTCGCGACGACGGTCGGGGTGGTCCTGGCAGTCGGCAGCTTCACCGGCCCAGCCCGCGTTGCCTTGCCCGATCTGGCCTCCAGACGATCGACCGGGGGTTGGTGAACCTGGTTCGGGAACGGCCCCCCGGTCTGCAGAAAAACGAGCCCGCAGGACGCCAGGGTCACCGTCGCGACAATGAGAACGCTCACCGCGGCACGTTTTGAAACGGAGATCGACTTCTTGCTCAGTCGGGTGGCGTGGAGCAACCGTTGGCCCGGTAAAGCCGTGGTTCTCAAGCCTTTCGTACGCGCTGTCTTGATGAGGCCGCTTGCTACGGAAACCGCAAATTTCATGTCTCGCTGCGGACTTAGCCGATTCCTTGACCTACCATGGTACCGGCATCTTTTAACCGATCTACCGACCTGCCGCCTCATAGCGCGGGGGCTTGTGCCTCACCCGTCCCGTTGCCCGAAGTGGGCGACAATCTCCCGTGCTACCGGTTGATCATTCGCTCACTCTTCCGAGACCGGAACTGCTCTGGGACCAAAGTTCGGACGTCTCGGCGCTGCCGGTACCAGGGTATCGGACTGGTGGGAGCTCAGGAGCGAACGTTCATATAAAGTAATGTGACGCAGGATAGCCTGCAGTGTAGCAGCCCTGTCAACAGACCGTGCACCCGGCGCGGCGAGGCACGGGGGAGAGAGAGCGCCCGCCGCGGTATACTCTGGATGCTTGAAAGCGATCGTCTGGCCCGAGGGTGTCCGGTACGTGGCGCTTCGTGGACGATCCGCGCGGCGCGTCCTTTTCGAGCGCTACTGTTTCCGTCCTCCTTTGCTGGCCCCGGGTTCGCGTGGAGGTAGCCCGTGAACACGCTGTCTGC
>JAJPKB010000486.1 GCA_021323915.1 Chloroflexota bacterium
ATGCATGCGGCGCTTCGATCACCCTGCTTCACCTCGTGGAGCGGGGCGCGCCCGGTCAGGTGCACGGCGAGCGACACCTGACCGGAGCAGGCGAGGCGAACGTCTATCTTTCCGACGCCGCGCGCCGGCTTGCCGCCGAGGGACGGAACGTCGACACTCACACCCACGAGGTTCCGGTCGGCAACGTCGCGGAGAGCATCGCGAGCCACGCCGAGGAGCATGGAACGGATCTGATCGTCATGTCTACCCACGGTGCGGGGGGAATGCGGGACGTCATCTGGGGCTCGATCGCTCAGCAGGTCCTCCAGCGCACCACGCTGCCGATCCTCTTGACGCGCGCCGGACGCGATAGCTCGCAAGCGTTCGCGCCCCGGACGATCATGGTTCCGTTGGACGCGACCGCGGCGGCCGAAGGTGCCATCGGTCCGGCCGAAGGGCTCGCGCGGTGCCTTGGCGCCCGGATTCGGCTCGTCATCGTGGTGGCGACGCCGGAGACGGTGCCCGGTCAGTGGAGGCCAACCGCGACCATGCTTCCGACGGGCACCCGCGAGCTGCTCGACGTGCAGGTCAAGCAGGCAAATGTCTATCTTGAACGCCTGGTGAAGCAGATTCAATCCACCGGGGTGGAGGCCACGATGGAAGTGCGACGCGGCGACGCGGTGACCGAGCTCGCCACCGACACCGGCGAGCACGGCGATGGTCTGGTCGTCGTGGCGACCCACGGCCGAGCTGGTCTGCAGGCGATCTGGTCGCCGAGCGTTGCCGCGAGGCTACTCACCCGAACCCGCGCGCCAGTTCTCCTCGTTCGGATCGTGGATGCCGACTGATCCGACGGCGCCGAACCCGACGTTGACAGGTCATACGTTCGGTGTGAAAATTTCTTTTAGGTTATCCTAACGGCGACCGGCGGCCGTTCGTGTCGATTCGTATCATTGAGAGGTCGAGGTGGGCGACGTTACTGAAGATTACTTGAAGGCCATTTACAAGCTGCAGTCCGCGAGCGGCAAAGTTTCAACGTCCGCCCTCGCGGAGCGGATGGGGGTAACGCCGCCCTCGGCGACCAGCATGATCACGCGCCTCGCCGAGCTCGGCCTTTTGCGCCACGACCGTTACAAGGGCGTGGAGCTGACCGACGCGGGCGCCCGGACAGCGTTGGAGGTCATTCGACATCATCGCCTGTGGGAGCTGTTTCTGGCCGAGGCGCTCCGCGTTCCGCTCGACCAGGTGCACCAGGAGGCGGAGCGTCTGGAACATGCTTTGTCCGACGACCTGGAAGAGCGAATGGACCAGGTACTCGGACACCCGACGGTGGACCCTCACGGAGATCCGATTCCCACCAAGGACGGCCACCTGTCGAACGCCCGGTCGCTTTCACTGAGCGATCTCGCGATCGGGCGCGAAGCGACGGTGGCTCGCGTTCCCGACAGCGACGCGGCGCTTCTGCGCTACCTTGGCGACCTCGGCCTGATCCCCGGTCGCCGGGTTCGAGTGACTCGGCGCGCACCCTTCGGGGGCACGCTCTTCGTGGAGACCATCGGCGAGCCCATGGCGGTTGGTGACGAGCTGGCTCGCCGCGTCTTCGTGACCGAGAGCGTCAACCCCGAGCCAGACCTCGACCAGCCTCTCATCCCACCTCCAGGCTAACACGCGTAGTCGACGTCCAGGAGGCGCGTCGCGTATTGGACAATCGCGACCGGGCCGCCGGTGAACGAAGGGAGCCCGCACAGTGAAGGCGCGCCGGCGAAGCTCCGCGCGCCGGCCAGCCAGGCGGGCACGCCAGGCTGGTAGTTGGAGCCAGCGATCGCGTTCCACTCGGACTGCGTCGAATAGACACCCATCACTCCGTTCGGAATGGTCTGTTGAACGAAGTCAATCGCGCCCTGAATGACCCGGTCATTCAACGCGGTATTGGGCGACCAGTAGTTCGCGCTCTCGATGTCCATCCACCAGCCGGTCGGGATCGACCGATCGCCCACCGAAAGCAGCGCTTGCTCGGTCACGTTGAAAGCATCCTGAGCGGCGTTCCAACCGTAGACGTAGCTGGAGCAGGCAAGATCGTCCGCGGCGCAGCCGCTGTTTGCCGTGTTCGACGCGTTCGACCCGGTCGCCTGGCCAACGCGCGGCGCGTTGAGGTTGATCACGAACGCCATCGTCAATCCCTTGCTCGCCGCGTAGGAGATCTGATTGGCGAGACAGGTGTTCGGAGTGTAGGCACGCCCGTGATTGACGCCGATGATCGCGAACTGATAGGGGGCGTTGACGGTTACCTGATCGGGGACGTTGAGGCTTCCGCACTGAGGAAACGAAAAGTCGAATCCGGCGGAATGGGACGCGTAAAGGTTATCGGCGAAAGCGGGGAGCCGAAGCGCGGGGATGCCCATAACGGTGAAGACGACGAGGAGTGCCGAGAGGAGCCGTACCGAGGCGCGAAAGCGCCGGCACCTTCGAAGCATGGGGGTCTCCAGCATCTTCTAGATTGAACTGTTGGGTGGGGTGCCGATGGCCATGAGGGTACCGCCGGGATGTCGGGCCGATGTTAAGCGGAGGATAATTTATTGTAAAGTCAAGGACACCTCAGGCTGGTTCGGGCCCATAGATGCTGGAAAAAACGGGCGCCAATTGGCGCGGGGTACGTCGTTTCAGGGGCAACCGAGGGAAGCGTTCCGGGGATCTGTCGGAAAAAAGAACCGGGGTGCGTGCTGCACACCCCGGTTCTTTCGATCGATGGTTCAACCGCGCACGTTTCCGATACCGTTCGGTGCTAGCCCCCTAGCGATATCATCATCCAGCGCACGCTGGCCGTGCCGTGAACCTCGATCGGTCTAGCGAGCCAGGGTCACAACCGAGAAACGTCGCCGCTTCTTGGTAGCCTCTTTCAGCGGCCACTTTACGCTGATACTCGGGTTGTTCCGAGTCGAGGCGGGGGTCGTTTTGTCCTTCCGGATTTTCGAGTGTGGCCTCTCCCGACCCTTTCGTGTACCCTGGCTCACCAGGCACCTTGAGTATGCCCGGACGAGGTAAACGACCGGGTTGCTGAAGGTTGACGAACGGTTACAGATACGGTTACAAAACCGTGGCCGGCCGCAGATTGACGTTCGCTTGCTACGGTGGTACGATCCCGCTTCGGCGCGGTCGATCGGCGATTTTGAGGCGTAAAGAAGGGACGCAAGATGGCGAGCCTTCCCCGCGTGACCGTCTGGAACGAGTTTCGTCACGAGCGACACCGCGAAGACATCAGGAAGGTCTATCCCAACGGCATTCACACTGTCATCGGCGAGCATCTTAAGCAACAGGGATTTCCGGTCACCTACGCGACCCTCGATGAGCCGGAGCATGGACTGGCGGGGGAAGTGCTCGAGAGCACCGACGTGCTGATCTGGTGGGGACACGGGGCGCACAACGAGGTACGCGACGACGTCGTCGACCGGATTCAGAAGCGTGTCCTGAGCGGAATGGGCTTCATACCTCTGCATTCGTCGCACTATTCCAAGCCGTTCCGCCGTCTGATGGGCACCAGCTGCTCCCTGACCTGGCGCGAGATTGGCGAGCGCGAGCGGGTCTGGACGATCGCGCGCAACCACCCGATTACCGAGGGGATCGGAGAATACTTCGAGATTCCGCACCAGGAGATGTACGGCGAGCCGTTCGACATTCCGGCACCGGACACCCTCGTCTTCATTAGCTGGTTCCAGGGCGGTGAGGTCTTTCGGAGTGGCTGTTGCTTCGAGCGGGGACGCGGCAAGATCTTCTATTTCAGCGCGGGCCACGAGACCCTGCCGGTCTATTACCAGCCCGAGGTTCTCCGAGTCATCAGCAACGCGGTAAAGTGGGCCGCGCCGCTTGGCTGGGAGGCCTGTCCCACTCCGTCGTCTCAGATCAAGGGAGGGCACCGGACTGAGCCGCTCGAACCGGTCGCGCCGAGCGAGTAAGTTTTCAACCGGGTCGTGACGCGGCGTAGATCCGATCGACGACCAGCATCGCGCGCCGGCAATCCTCCACGTCGGCGACCGACGGCTCGCCGCGCTGAAACCGATCGAGGGTGTCGGAGGCGAACCGCAGGTAGTGATCGGCGGTCGTTGGAACCACGCGCGATACTTGTCGATCCCTCGTCGCGATACTGAGCGAGCCGGCGCGCTCAACGAGGTAGGCACCCCTGGCCGCGATGCGCCACTCCTGGTCACTTCCCTCGAAGCAGGCGTTGCTGTAGCCGGCCTCGATCGTCGCGTGCGGAAAAAGCGTGGGCTATCTACGGCGTCCGAAAGGTCATCCGGCAATAGCGATCGCCCTTGCCCTGGCACTCGGGCTCGCTCACCTGAAGCGTCGAACCGGTGAGCGAAGAGAGCGCGCCGGTCAGGAATCCACGAATCCAGTGACACGTCGAGGTCGTAGCCTGGCCGTTCCACGTCGTTGCCTCGAACGTATCGACCAGTCGCGCTTCTCCCTGGAACCGGTCGTCGACCCGCGGCGCGAGAACGGTCGCCCACCCGAAGACCTGTAGATCGTAGAGCCGCTCGCGAATCAGCAGCAACGGAGTAAGCTGATTAGTCGGGGCAGACGGACAATCCGACGGTTTCTTCGACCCAAACATTTTGGTCCCGAATCTGCTCCACCGGCGTTCCGCGATGTCAGGAATGATCGATGGCACGTGACCGAACGGCGTGTCGAACGTTCATGGAAGCCGCGCGCCGGGAGATTCGGCGCGCCAGGGCGGCTTGAGTGAGCGACGTCCCGCGAATCTACACACTGGGCCACTCGACGCGGTCGTTCGCTGAGCTCGTCGAGCTCTTGCACCAGTTCGGCGTGGTTACCCTCGTCGACGTTCGGGCGTTTCCTCGGTCCCGCCGAAACCCCCAATTTAATCGAGAGGCACTCGAAGCGGCGCTGCCTGCGGAGGGCATCCGTTACGTCCACCTTTCGCGGCTTGGCGGCCGGCGCCGGGTCCCCGGAACCGCCTCGCCCAACAGCGCCTGGCGTAACCTCGGTTTCCGGGGCTACGCCGATTACATGCAGACCGAGGAGTTCACCGAGGGGCTGTCCGAGCTGATCGCGCTCGCCGGCAAGGGGCCGCTCGCGATCATGTGCGCGGAGGCGGTGCCCTGGCGCTGCCACCGCTCACTGGTCGCCGATGCGCTGTTCGCGCGGGAAATCGTCGTCCAGCATATTCAGAGCGCGCGGCGCGCCGCGTCGCACCGGCTCACTCCGTTCGCTAGGGTCGAGGGAGAGCGGGTGACCTACCCCGTGGAGGCGGAGGGCGCCGAGCCTCACCGCTGAACGACGGCGGGCGCCCTGCTTCTGCTCAGACGACCGGCTCCGCGTTGCCGGGCTGGTGGTGCAGCGTAAACTGTACCTGTTCGAGCAGCCTGGCGGTAAGCCACCTCACGGCATAGCCAGCCACGAATGCCAGGAGCACCCTGGGGATCACCCCACGGCGATTTCGCCGGTTCGTCGCCCGGGCCAGGAGCGCCAGCACCGCCGCGACCGCGAGGCCGATCGCCAGTCCGAGTTTTCGCGAGTCGTCCACCGTCATCACCTCCGGTAGACGCCGACGACGAAGGCATGAATCGTACCCGATTCTCAAGGTCAATCCGACGATGACCGTCAGGTCGTTTACATCTCAAATACGAAATGTTATCGTGTGTGGACGTTGCATCTGGCTATGGGTGGAGGATCGTATCATGGAAGTGCAGAACATCTGTGGGGCATACCGTCGACGGACTCGCGACGTTACTGTTCACCGACATGGACGGCGGTAACGCCGCTGCGTATCGCGTCGACGTCGTGAATATGGCGCTAGTCAGGCGAAGGCGAGGGCCAAACTTCCGCCCGTCGATGGGCTGACGCCGCCGGTCTCGGTTGCAGTCCGAGCACGGGTAGATGCGAAGTCTCAGGGGGCAACTATGGCCGTGTACTACGGCGTCAACCGGCGCATCGACGTTCGGATTCCCATGCGCGACGGGGTCCACGTGTCGGCAGACATCTATCTCCCGGACGCGCCCGGACCGTTCCCGACGGTGCTCGTGAGAACGCCCTACGATAACAGCGCCGAGGCGCACGTCAACGATGGCAAGCGTTACGCGAGCAAAGGCTACGCGTTCGTCGTCGTGGACGTCCGGGGCCGCTACGACTCCGAGGGTGGCGACTATTACCCCTACGTCCACGAGGCCAAGGATGGCTACGACGTCCAGGAGTGGATCGGCCACCAGCCGTGGTCGACCGGCAAGATCGGCACGCGCGGCGGCTCGGACCTGGGATTGACGCAGTGGATCGCCGCGCCGGAGCGGAGCGAGTTCCTCACCTGCATGACCCCGCGGGTCATCGGCCCTGACCAGTACGCCCACCTCTTCTGGCCCTTCGGCGCCTTTCAGCTCTGGGTGATCCTGAGCTGGGGGCTGCGGCACTCGATCCATTCGCGCCAGCCCGGCTTCGAGCCGCACGAGTGGCGCAAGGTGCTCCGCACGTTGCCGCTGCGCGCGATGGACGAGGCGGTAGGCCAGCGCCTTCCCCAGTGGAAAGACTGGATCGATCATGCGCACTACGACGCGTACTGGGAGCCGCTGAACATCGAGAAGCGGCTCCGCGAGGTCGCCTGCCCGGCGTTCAACATGGGCGGCTGGTACGATCTGAACTCGCGCGAGACGTTCCTGAATTTCAACGCCCTCCGCCTCAACGGCCGCACGCTGGAGGCGCGCCAGTCCAAGCTGATCGTTGGCCCGTGGCCGCACGCCCTGAGCCAGTCGACGATCAACGGCGACGTCGACTTCGGCCCCGACTCGAAAGTCGACCTCGACGCCCTCGAGCTGAAGTGGTTCGATTACTGGCTCAAGGGAGTCGACAACGGCATCGTCGACGAGCCCCCGCTGCGGCTGTTCATCATGGGGGAGAACGTCTGGCGCGATGAGCACGAGTGGCCACTCGCCCGAACCGACTGGCAGACGTGGTACCTCCACTCCGGCGGCCGCGCGAATACCTTGCTTGGCGATGGCGAGCTCTCCCGCGTCGGGCCCTCCGATGAGCCGACCGATCACTTCGTCTACCATCCAGAATATCCAGTTCCCACCGTCGGCGGCACGCCCTGCTGCGGCTCGGCAGTCGTTCCCTGGGCGGCGCACGACCAGCGGGACCTCGAGATGCGCACCGACGTGCTCTGCTACACCACGCCGGTGCTGGACGACGACGTCGAGGTGACCGGTCCGATCAAGCTGACGCTCTACGCCCAGACCGACGGCCGCGATACCGACTGGACCGGCAAGCTGGTGGACGTCTGGGAGGATGGCTACGCGATGATCCTCTGCCAGGGGATCATCCGGGCACGCGCGCGGGAGAGCCTCGCCCACCCGAGTCTCCTCGAGCCGAACCGGATTTACGAGTACCAGATCGACGTCGGTGTGACCGGCAATCTCTTCAAGAAGGGTCACCGGATTCGGCTGGAGGTCTCATCGAGCAACTTCCCGCTCTACGATCGCAACCTGAACACCGGCAACCCACTGGGCCAGGACGCCGAGATCCGGGTCGCGCACCAGACGATCCACCATTCGCGGGCGTATCCCTCCCACCTGACGCTTCCGGTGAACCCACGGCGGTGACGGCGCTCAACCGCTTGGCGCTCGATACTCACTTTCGGGTCGTGGAGTTAGCCGACCCGGCCCAGAAGCAGGGGATCAGCTCGTGGCTGGCTGGTCGGGTGCGCCATAACGAGACATTCCAGGCAGCATCGGACGGCTCGTCATGCATAGATGGGCCTGATCCCGCACCGGCCACTCCTCCTGACTTTGGGGAAGCCCTGCACACGGCATATCGCGTCGTTGACTCGGGTGGCGCGGCTGTGCTAGCATGCGGCCGCGAAGACCGGCGCTTCGGAGTGACCTGGCAATACAACGCGCCGCGACGGATCTGGAGTCAGTGGCTATGCGAACCATCGATCTGGCAACCGCGATCGGGGGTGCGGCGGGCCAGGGTATCGCCACCCCCGGCAATATCCTTGCGCGCATCCTGGTGCAGCGCGGGCTACACGTGAACGTATACGACGCCTACCAGTCAATTATCCGCGGCGGACACATTTTCCTGACGCTACGGACCAGCGATTAACCGGTGCTGACCCACGGCGACAAGTTAGACATTTTGATCGCGCTCAATCAGGACACTATGAACCGGCACCTGACGCTCATGGGCGCCGGCTCGTCGGTGCTCTACAATTCCGACCGCATTCGTCCCGGCGAGCCGGCCACCGGCGTGCAGCTCTGCCCCTTCTCGGTCAAGGGACTGGCGCCAGGCGTCAAGGGCGATCTGGTCCAGAACACGCTGGCGCTCGGCGCCGTGCTGCGGCTGATGGGCGTCGAGTTCACGGCGCTCGAGGAGATCCTGACCGAGCAATTCCAGCGGAAGGGCGAGGCGGTCGTCGCCGAGAACGTGTCCGTAGCTCGCGCCGGCTACGCCCACGCGGACGAGCATTTCCAGCCCTTCCCGGTGGCATTGCCCGACGGGGGCAAGCCGCTCGCCTTCGTGGACGGCAACACGGCGCTGGCGATGGGCGGCGCCGCGGCGGGGGTGCGCTTCTACTGCGCCTATCCCATGAGCCCATCCACCGGCGTGCTGCACTGGATGGCCTCCCACGGTCGACAGCTCGGCATCATGGTCCGTCAGGTCGAAGACGAAATTGGCGTGATTAACATGGCGATCGGCGCGGCGCATGCCGGCGCGCGGGCGATGTGCGCCACCTCGGGCGGCGGCTTCGCGCTCATGACCGAGGCACTCGGCGCCGCCGCGATGATGGAAGTGCCGGTCGTCTGCATCGACGTGCAACGTGCCGGGCCCGCCACCGGTGTACCCACCAAGACCGAACAGGGCGACCTGTGGCAGGTGCTCGGAGCCGGCCAGGGCGATTACCCTCGCCTCGTCGTGGCGCCGACCACGATCGAGGAATGCTTCCAAATCGTGCCCGAGCTCTTCAATCTGGTGGAGCGATTCCAGTGCCCCGGGATCATCATGTCCGACCTGCTGCTCTCCGAGGGGCGCTTCAG
>JAJPKB010000404.1 GCA_021323915.1 Chloroflexota bacterium
ACACGAAGGCGTCGCCCGTGGTCGGACGCAGCAGGCCGAGGAGCAGCTTGATCTTCGTGGTCTTGCCCGAGCCGTTCGGACCGAGCAGCCCGAAGATCTCGCCGCGCTCCACGCTGAAGCTGAGGTTATCGACCGCGATGAACGCGCCGAACCGCTTGGTCAGGCCACGGATGTCGATGACCGAATCGTCTGGACGGCTCACGTCGTCTCCTCCTCGCGCAAGAGCGGACGAATCGCGCCCCGGAGCATCGCATCCCAGGACGCGTCGTCGAGGGTCAGCCAGCCTCGGCTCTGCCAGACCACCGTCACGATCAGCAGGCCCATCAGGCTGAAGGCCACGGCGGAACGGTCGAGGTCCGGCCGTAGGGCGGGCTCGGCCAGCGCCAGGGCGCCCTCCAGCCGATTCCGCGCCGCGAGCGGCACCGCCGCCAGCTCCTGGCGCAACTCGGGAAAGCGCCAGTACTCGCCCAATCCGAACTGGAGCCACTCCGGGTGGGCCCGCATCTGGTCGCGCATCGCGCGCAGGAGGCGGAAGAGCCCATCCGCGGCGCCACCCGGCGCGTTCGGGTCGAGGTCGATCGGAAGGGCCTCGATCGTCGCGACCGGATCGAAGTGGCGCACGAACGCGCGCGCCAGGTTGGCCTTGTCTCCGAAGCAGCGGAAGATTGTCACCTCGTTGACGCCGGCCGCCTCGGCCAGGACGCGCGTCGTCGTCGCGTCCAGCCCCCGCTCGGCGACGAGTCGGGCGAACGCGGTGAGGATGCGTTCGGCGGTGCTGTTTTCCGACGACACGCCCGCGGTCCCCCCTCCCGATAGCTGACCGCGTCCCATTGTAGTCGCGCACGGCGTTGTATGCAAGTGATTGCTTGCGTCGATCCCGGAGGGCGCGTGGTCGTTCGTCCGCAGTGCCGACGTTGACAGGCCCGCGCCCCGAGTGGCATCCTGGGCCGGGAGGCGGGTTCCATCCACGGGGCGCTGTCCGATGAAAGCGATGAACGTTGTGGTGTACGCCGCCGCGTACGCGGCCTGGGTGGTGACGGCGGCGCTCGGCGCGATCGATCTCTGGGTCTGGCGATCGGCGCTCCTGGCGCTCTTCGTTCACTTCCGACTGGACAAATGGGCCTTCGCCGCCTACAGCGACGTCACCGTCATCCTGCTCGTCCTCGGCTGGCTCGTCTTCGTCGTCGTCGCCGAAGCCTGGCTCCGTCAGAGCGCCGAGCGGAAAGCCCTCGGTCGTCGGTTGATTCGGCTCGACGGCCCGCTGGTCGCGCTCCTGGCCATCGGCTATCTGGTGTATCGCGTGGTCGGCTGAGGCCCTTAGCTGCCTCGAACCAGCAGCACCGGGACCGTCGAAGCGCGGGCTACGCCCTCGGCCACGCTGCCAAGAACCAGCCGCTCGAGCCCGTGGCGGCCGTGGGTGCCGACGACGAGCAGGTCGGCTCCCCAGCGATTCGCATCGTCGACGATCTCGTGGCTGATCCGCCGCTCGTTGCCTTGAATCAGCGCGGTCTCGGCGCAGACTCCGCCCTCCCGGGCGATGGCAGCCGCGGCCGCCAGGTCGGTCTCCGCGTCCTGGATGATGGCCTTCTCGATCTCCGCGATGTTGACGCCGCTGAGCGCGGCGCGGTAGAGCGGTCCGAGGTCGACGACCTGAATGATCCGCAGGCTACCCTGATTCTCCCTCGCCAGCGTCACCGCCTGTTTGAGCGCTTGCAGCGAGGTGCTGCTCCCGTCGATCGGCACTTCGATTCGTCCAAATGCCATTTCTTGCTTTCCACGTTCCAGCTGAATGTCCTCGTCAATTCGACGCGGGGCGGCCATCCGGCAAGAACCGGGCCGTTCGTTGGCCACGCGTTGACCGGTTGGCGCGAGCCTGTTCGGCGGGCCCCGGGCCGACACGCCCGGCTTGCCGCGGTCCGCGGGTTCGTCGGCCGCGCGGTGCTTGTTCGAGCCTGGCACGATGTGATATCGTCTGTCGAATATAACTGGAGGATTGGATCGTGGCGACCGAGCAAGGTATCGCCGTCCGTGGGCCGGTCCAGGGGCGGGTCGCGGACGTTCTGTCTCCCGAGGCGCTGAGCTTTGTCGCGGGGCTGCAGCGACAGTTCAACCCGACCCGGGAAGCCCTGTTGCGCCGTCGGGCGGAGCGCCAGGCCCAGCTCGACGCCGGCGCGCTGCCGAATTTCCTGGAGGAGACGCGCCAGGTGCGCGCGTCCGAGTGGACCGTCGACCCGGTGCCGAGCGACATTCAAAAGCGGTGGGTCGAGATCACCGGGCCGGTCGAGCGCAAGATGATGATCAACGCTCTGAATTCCGGCGCCCAGGTGTTCATGGCGGACTTCGAGGACGCGAATTCGCCGACCTGGGCGAACGTCGTCCAGGGCCAGGTCAACCTGATCGACGCGATCGACCGCACGATCGAGTTCGCCAACCCCGACGGTCGCATCTACCGGCTTAACCGTGAGGTGGCTACCCTGTTCGTCCGCCCGCGGGGCTGGCACCTCGTCGAGAAGCACGTCCTGGTGGATGGCAAGCCGATCTCGGCCAGCCTGTTCGATTTCGGGCTGTACGTCTTCCATAACGGGCGCCGCCTGCTCGATCG
The DNA here is from genome assembly GCA_021323915.1 of Chloroflexota bacterium. Lineage (GTDB taxonomy): Bacteria > Chloroflexota > UBA6077 > FW602-bin22 > CADDYW01 > JAJPKB01. The sequence goes on from JAJPKB010000404.1 coordinate 2,603, forward strand.
GGGAACCGGACCATACTTCTACCTGCCCAAACTTGAGAGCCACCGCGAGGCGCGGCTCTGGAACGACGTGTTCGACCACGCCGAGGCCGCGCTCGGTTTACCGTCCGGCTCGATCAAAGCCACTGTCCTGATCGAGACGATCCTGGCGGCGTTCGAGATGGACGAGATTCTCTACGAGCTTCGCACCCACTCGGCCGGGCTGAACGCCGGCCGCTGGGACTACACCTTCAGCATGATCAAGAAGTTCCGCAATCGGCCAGACTTCGTCCTGCCGGACCGTGCCCAGGTGACGATGACGGTTCCCTTCATGCGCGCCTACACCGAGCTGCTCGTCAAGACCTGTCACCGTCGTCAGGCCTTCGCCATCGGCGGGATGGCCGCGTTCATTCCCAGCCGGCGCAACCCCGA
>JAJPKB010000562.1 GCA_021323915.1 Chloroflexota bacterium
CTGACGCCGGAGGAGGTGCTTGCTCAACGTCGGGTGAACGAGACGCCAGGCGACCCGCCCTGACTCCGGCTCGGTGTGGTTATCCAGCATCCGACGGGGCGAGAAAATCGATCGTGTCAGCGGGCAGACCGGCGTCATGTCGCTCGCCATCTGCCCGGAGCGCTCGGGCGATGCCGGCGAAGTTGTCGTTCGCTAGAGATCGGCGAACCGAATCTTGGATCGCGCTTCGAACGTCCTCGGGGATCCGCAAGCTCACCGGTCGCGGGCTCATCTTTACCGCCTCGTTGTCATCTCTGTCGTGATTGTACTCCACCACGGCGGTCTGCCAGTTCAGCCGGGGACTCGTCCGCGAGGTCGGCGATCTCGGCGCGGGTTCGACTCCTCACCGGCGGCCCACGGTCGCTATAATCGTCCCGGGCGATGGGACGGCGAGCCCGCGGCCCGATGGAGAGGCGACAATGGAGATCCTCGCGCCCGGCACGGCGAAGTCCAGCGTCTGGAACGACTACCTGCGCGCCGATTACGCGACCTGGCCGGTCGGCCAGGAGTGCGAGGTCCACAGCCACCAGGACGCGGCCGAGGTGTTCGTCTTCCTGGCGGGCCAGTGCGAGTTTACCGTCGAGGGCGAGACGGTCGTCGTCGGCGCCGGCTCGACGGTCTACGTCGGACCGGACGAGAAGCACAAGCTGAAGGCGGTCGGCGACCGCCCCCTCGAGATGTTCCTGGCGGTGATGCCGAACCACCAGCCCACCCACACCTTCTACGCGCCCGACGGCACCCCGATCTACCGCAACCGCCCGTCCCCACGAAGCGAGAATCGAGAATAGAGAATCCAGAATAGAGAAGTGGGAATGGGGACAGATAATGTCCCGCTGCCCCGGTCCTTCTCGCTTCTCTATATCCAAACGAAGGAGGACCCATGGCTACCTGGACTCTGGACTGGCAGCGCGGGCCGGTCGAGATCGCCCTGCCGGATCGTAACCTTCGGACGCGGATCGCGGCGCCGGACCTGCCCACCCTGGGCGCGCCGGCCGAGCTCGTCGCGAAGGCGCTCGACCACCCGATCGGCTGTCCTCCCCTGGAAGAGATGGTCAAGCCGGGCGACCGGGTCGCGCTGCTGCTGACCGATTTCCACGACCGGATCTTCGGCCACGAGGGGGTCGGCGAGCTGATCCTCGACCGGCTCAACCGGGCGGGCGTGCCGGACGCGAACGTGACCCTGGTCCACGCCGCCGGCCTCCACGGCCACGCCGGCGCGCGCTCGAAGATCGGCCCGCGCCTGCTCGAGCGCGTTCGCTACGTCGAGCACGACCCGCTCGACGAGTCGTCGCTGGTCTTTCGCGGCGTCACCCGGGTGGGAACACCGGTCTGGGTGAACCGCCAGGTCGCCGAGGCCGACTTCGTGATGGGGGTCGGCGGCTGCGGACCGAGCCTCTACGGCTACCAGGGCGGCGCCGGGATCATCCTGCCGGGCGTGGCCGGCGCCGACACGATCCGCCGTAACCACACGATGATCATGTCCACTCGCACCGCCTCCTGCTGGTGGCCGGACAACCCCCAGCGCGCCGACGTGATGGACGCCGCCGACCTGGCCGGCCTTCGCCTGAAGATCGACTTCACCGCCAACACCGTCTTCGCCGGCGCCTTCCGCGAGGAGTGGCCCACCGCGGTGCGCTACGTCCAGAACACCGCCATGGTCGCGACCGAGCCGGCCGACCTGACGGTGTACGCGCCGGCCGGTCGCGGCCAGGAGCTGATGAGCATGTACATGCAGGCCGAGCTGGCCGACCAGACCACCCGGCTCGGCGGCGTCGTCATCGCCTGCATCTCGGCCAGCGCCCACGAGCCACTCAGCGGGCGCCCGCTTTCGGAAACCCTCGAGGAGTTTCTCTACTGCACCAAGATGTGGTCGCGGGAGACCGGCGATGACAACCCGCTGGCGCCCCACTGGCGCCGCCGCGACATGGTCTGCAAGGAAGAGCTGCTCGCCCGCTCGCTTTCCGAGATCAGCCAGGTCGTCGTCCGCATGCAGGGCGAGCCGCGCAGCACCACCCACGTCTGGTCGCACCGCCGCTGCATCGACCGCAAGCGGACCTTCCTGGTGACCGAGGGGGTCACCCCGGAGGAGGGCGCGCGGCTGGGCTTCGCCCTGGTCACCGACCGCTTCGAGACGGCGTTCGCCCGCGCGGTCGACCTGCTCGGCCCCGACCTGACGATCAACGCCAACCTCCCGCCGACGAAGGGCATCCCCTACGTAAGAGACCCGCAATAGGTAAACAATAGAGACGCGAGAATCCAGAATCGAGCAGGGAGCAAGACGCTTATGGCAGGCCGCCTCCCGTCCCCGTTCTGGCTTCTGGCTTCTCGATTCTGGATTCCAGGAGGTTAAGATGAAACTGGCGATTGGCAGCGGCGTGGCCTTTCACGAGCCGGTGCTCCGCGACGGTCCCGCCGCGCTGGAGCAGCCGGCGAAGCTGCGGCGGCACCTGACCTGGTGGAAAGAGCGCGGCGTCCAGGGCGTCGTGTTCTACGACGTCTACCCCGGCTTCTACGAGCGGCCGATCGAGCACTTCCGGCGGATCAAGGCGGTGCTCGACGAGGTCGGGCTAGCGGTCGGCGGCTTCAACGCGCTCCGCAAGACCCTCTTCCTGCCGGAGCTGGCCGACCGCGACGAGCAGCGAACCTACCGCTGCCTGGAGGTTGCCGCCGCGCTCGGGGCCGAGATCTTCGACATGAGCGTCAACGTCCCGCTGCCGACCCAGCACGACCCCTACGCGATGGCCACCCGGCAGATCTTCCGGGGCGAGCTGGCGCCGGCCGCGTTCTACGACGAGGCGGCCCGGCGGCTCAAGCCGGTGGCCCAGGCCTGCGCCCGGGCGGGCATGCAGCTCTCGCTCGAATTGCACGACGACGGGCTCCAATCCACCGCCGAGGGCTGCCTGAAGCTGCTCCGGCTGATCGACGAGCCCAACGTCGGGGTGAACCCCGACCTCGGCAACTGGGCGCGGGTGCCCTACGAGCGCCTGGATACCTGGCGCGACCAGGTTAGCCAGCTCGCCGCGCGAACGAACTACTGGGAGGTGAAGAACTACCAGGCGATCTACCTGGCGAGCGAGCGGCGCTACTACAGCTGGTCGACCCTCCTCGACGAGGGGATGATCGACTTCCGCGAGGCGGCGACGATTCTCTGGCGGGCCGGGTTCCGCGGCTGGGTCTGCAACGAGGGCGGCACCGGCGACTACGTTCGCTCCCAGCTCCGCTTCATCGAGTACCTCCGCTGGATCCTCGACGAGTGGATCCCGTCGACCGAAGAGTAGAAGCGGGACCGGGGCACGCTCACCGCGAAGACGCGAAGAGAGAGGCGAAAACGCGGCCGGAAGAGGACGTGCTCCGGTCAGGTGATCAGCGAATCATGCGCCTCATCGCTCTTCGTCCCCACGCTGTACATCGCCATTATACACCACCAGAAGGCGCTCGCCGCGCGCCTGCTCTTCGCGCCGCCCGACTCACCCCGGGCCGACAACCTCTCGCCAGCGAAAGCAGGTGACGAGGTGGTCGTTTACCATGCCCACCGCCTGCATGTAGGCGTAGCAGATCGTGCTTCCCACGAAGCGGAATCCCCGGCGGCGCAGCTCCTGGCTCAGCAGGTCGGACTCGCGGGTCGTCGCCGGTAGCTCGGCGAGCGTCCGCCAGGCGTTCTGGATCGGCCGTCCGTCGACGAATCCCCAGAGGAAACGGTCGAAGCTGCCGCACGCGCTCTGGACTTCGAGAAAGGCGCGGGCGTTCTGGACCGCCGACTGGACCTTCAGCCGGTTGCGGACGATGCCGGGATCCTGGAGGAGGGTCTGGCAGGTCGCCTCGTCGAAGCGGGCGACCGCGGCCGGGTCGAAGTCGGCGAAGGCCCGACGGTAGGCCGCGCGCTTGCGGAGGATCGTCGACCAGCTCAGCCCGGTCTGGGCGCCTTCGAGGACCAGCATCTCGAACAGCCGGCGGTCGTCGTGGACCGGCACGCCCCAGTCGCGGTCGTGGTAAGCCATCTCGAGCGGACCGCGCGTCGCCCAGGCGCAGCGCTCCGGCTCGGTCGATCGGGCGGAGCCCATGGCTTACGCCCTCTCCGCTTCGAGGATCTCCTTGAGCCGGACCAGCTCGACGTCCATCAGCTTCATCTGGGCGTCGAACTCTTCGTCGGTCAGCCCCGGCGGCTGGAAGAGGGTCATGCTCAGCTCGGCCTCGGCGCCGTTGGGAACGACCCGCGCCGGGACGGTCCAGCTCGCCTGGGGATCGACGAAATCGTGGTCGAGGATGCCGAGGCTGGCGACCGGCCGGATCCGCAGCCGGGCCGCGCCACGGGGCGTAATCATATCCCACCAGTCCTCGCCGGGCCGCTTCGACACCGACTTGACGTTGACGATGGCGAACCGGGGCCAGTTGGCGAGGTTGGCGACGAAGGCGAAGACCGACGACACGTCGCGGTCGATCGAGACCTGCTTGGTGATCGCGCGCGCCAGGGCGCGAGGGCGATCCATCGGAGGGTTAACCATCGGGTGTCTCTCCTTTCAGGTGGCGCGGCGCGTGGCGGTCCTGCCAGCGGCCGGCGGCGTCGATTCCTCGTGCTTCGAGGAGGCGGGCGAGGAGGGCGGCGAACGTTGCCCGCTCGTCGTCGGGGAGCGGATCGAAGAACCGGGCGTCGTTCAGGTCGGCGATCGCCGCCAGCTCGGGGGTGAGCGCCCGGCCGCGGTCGGTCAGGACAAGGCGGACCAGCCGCCGGTCGCTCGGGTCGGCCCGCCGGGCGACGAGTCCCTTGGCGACGAGCCGGTCCACCAGGCGGGTCACCGCCCCGCCGTCGACGTCGACGAACCGCGCGACCTCGAGAGGGGTCGTCGCGTCGCCGCGGTAGAGGGCGATCAGCACGCACCACTGGGCGACGGTCACGCCCCGTTGGGCGAGGGACCGCTCGAAGCTGGCGTGGACCTCGTTGGAGAGGCGGCGCAGCCAGTAGCCGAGGTGATCGCGCAGACCGCTCGTCGACCCTCTCCGTTCCATGGCCGCCATTATAAAATGCCATGACAATCATTGTCAAGACAATAAACGAGGGACGCGGCGACGCGGGGACGCGGCGAGTCGGGTGGAGGCGTGGATCAAGCGAGGGGAGCAATCCTCTTGTTCCCAGCCCCTTTGGCGCGTATAATCGGCTGCGTTTCGGCTGGACAGGAGGTCGTCGGTGCGCGCGATCGTTTGTCTTCATTCCACCGCTCCGCATGGCGCGCGGCTGCCGATCCAGTACAACGCCGTCGTCCAGGGGATGTGAGGGATTGAAACCTGCGCGGTGTAGTAACTCAGCGCGGATAAGTCTTAAGGTGGTGTAGCATTTCAGCGTCGGTAGATTTCGTTGGTGCGAGCGGCGCTGTTCGTAGCGACGCGTGTGATGAGGTCAAAGTATGAGCTTCGTAACGCTGAGCGATGAGGAAGAACGTGAATTGAATCGCCTATCTGGCTTCTACTGGAAAGAGGCGCGGCGGTGCGAAGAAGCAAGGGCTTACTTGGCCGGGTCTGTTACGCTCGGATCTGTGTTGGAATCGCTCCTGATTCTGATGGTCAATTGTTACCCTGAGGAGGCGGAAGAAACGGGAAAGGTTCCACAGGAGCACGGAAAGGCAAAGCCCCTTCTAGATTGGACGCTTTTTCAGTTGTTGGCAGTAGCGAAAGCTGCCAGTTGGCTGCCATCCAGCCAGAGTCTGACTGACGACTGGAACAGTCGAAAAGCAAAGATTGGTGATTATGCCGAGGTCGCTCGTCTGGTGCGAAACCTGGTGCATCCGGGAAGTTACCTAAAAG
>JAJPKB010000111.1 GCA_021323915.1 Chloroflexota bacterium
CAAGAACGATCTGTTTCTTGGCCGGTTCCTGAACGAAGAGATGTCGTCGGTCCCCGACATCGACCTCGACTTCCTGCGCGAGGTCCGCGCGAAGCTGCTCGAGCGCATCTACCGGGAGTTCGGGGAAGAGCGCGCCGCGCTGGTCTGCAGCTTCGCGACCTACAAATTGCGCAGCGCGGTGCGGGACGTCGGCAAGGCGCTCGGGCTGCCGGCCCCCGAGATCGACAAGCTGGCCAAGAGCTGCGATCACTGGAGCACCGACCAGCTCGAAGAGGAGATGGCTCGCCTGCCCGAGTTCCGCGACCGCGTCGGCAGCCCGCCCTGGAGCGATCTCGTGGCGCAGGTCAAGCTGCTGATCGGCTTACCGCGCCACATCAGCCAGCACGTGGGCGGGGTCGTCCTCTCGGCGCGCCCCTTCCAGGAATTGGTTCCGCTGGAGCCCGCGCGGATGCCGGGTCGATTCGTCTGCCAGTGGGATAAGGATTCAATTCACGATATGCGCTTCGTGAAGATCGACTTCCTCGCGCTGGGCATGCTCTCGCTGGTCGACGAGTGCTTGCGGCTGATTCACGGTCGGACCGGTCAGTGGGTCGACCTGGGACGAATCCCCCACGACGATCCCGCGGTTTTCGACCAGATCTGCGCTGGCGACACGATCGGCCTGTTTCAGATCGAGAGCCGCGCCCAGGTCCAGACGCTTCCCCAGACTCAGCCGCGCGATCTCGACGAGCTGGCCGTTGAGGTCGCGATCATCCGCCCGGGGCCAATCGTCGGCGGCGCGTTTCATCCGTATCTCGAGTATCGACGCCGCTTACGGAACGGCGAGCCGATCGTCGTCGCCTATCCCCACCCGAGCCTCGAGCCGGTCCTGAAGGACACGCTTGGCGTCATTCTTTATCAGGAGCAGGTGCTTCAGGTGGCGATGGCGCTCGCCGGCTTCACCGCCGGCCAGGCCGACTCGCTACGCCGGGCGATGAGTCGAAAGCGCTCGCTGGAGGCGATGGAGTCGCACTGGCCGGCTTTCCGAGACGGCGCGGCGGTGCGTGGCGTCGACGAATCGACCGCGCGGGACGTTTTCGATCGTCTGCTTGGATTCGCCTCGTACGGCTTCCCGAAGAGTCACGCCGTCGCCTTCGCGCTGCTCGCCTACGAGTCGGCGTGGCTGCGACGATACTATCCAACCGAGTACTACTGCGCGCTGATCAACAACCAGCCGATGGGCTTCTACTCGACCGACGTGGTGATCGGCGATGCGCGCCGCCACGGCGTTCAGGTCGCGCGGCCGGACGGCAACCGAAGCCTGGCCCGCTGCCGCGTCGAGGAGAATGGCCTGATCCGACTCGGATTCGCCCAGGTCAAGGGCATCTCCGAGAACGCGGCGGACACGATCGTCGCCGCCCGGCCGGCGCCGGGCTATCGCTCGCTCTACGATTTCGTCGATCGGACCAGGCTCCCGGTCCGATTGGTGGAAAACCTGATCGCGGTGGGCACCTTCGACGACTTCGGGCTGACCCGGCGCGAGCTACTCTGGCAGCTCGGCCTGTTCCACCGCGCGCCGGGCCCACAGCCGGCCCTTCCGCTGCCGACCGAGCAGGATATGATCGCGCTGCCGGCCTATTCCGCCTGGGAGGAGATGCTCGCCGATTACACCTTCCTCGACCTGTCGCCCCGGCACCATCCGCTCGCCCTGATTCGACGGCGGATCGAGCCTTCGATCCTCAGCAGTCAGGCGCTCGACGCGGTGCCGGACGGGGCCGAGATTCGGGTGGCGGGCATGATCGTCTGCCGGCAGCGCCCCGGCACGGCCAAGGGGATCCTATTCGTCCTGCTCGAAGACGAATTCGGGCTGACCAACGTGGTGGTTTACCCTCGCCTCTTCGAGGCGCAGCGCAACCTGATCCGGCGAGAGCCGTTCGTCGTGGTCAGCGGACGACTGCAGCGGCAGCACGGGACGCTCAACGTCGTCGCCCGCTCGTTCGCGCCACTGCGCCCGCGAAGCCTTCCGACGCGAGCCGCGCTGCCGGCCCCACCCAGTCATGACTTCCGATGATCAGATGCGTGAGGTGACCTGCGCCACGATCTCCAAGCGGCCGCCATCAGCTCGGCCGGCCACGAACTCGGAGGCGCTTTCCTCATCGTCGAAGACGAAGCTGTAGCCATCCGCGTTGACGAACGGCTCTCCCGTCGCGCGCACTCGAATCGTCCAGACGATCTCTTCCTTGACTCCGTCGCACATATCTCACTCGACGATCGTTTTCTAAGAATTCGCGATGGAACTTCACTCTCATCGTATCACAGTTGAAGCTCATCAGCCGGGACGGGTCGCTCCGTAGTAACGGCTGTTCCAGTACGGGTTCGATAGGCTGGCGACCGCTACCCCGACGCTCGTGTTCTCGGCGTTGATGAAACGACCACCGCCGATGTAAATGCCATCGTGCGAAAGACCGGACTGATAGGTGTCGACGAAGAACACGATGTCGCCCGGCTGCAGATCGCCCCGCGAGATGCGTGCGCCGCTCTGGAGCTGCCCCCACATGTCCCGTGGGACCGGTATGCCGGCCAGACGGTAGACGTACCAGACCAACCCCGAGCAATCGAAGCCACGTGGCGTCGTTCCGCCCCAGACGTACGGTGAACCCAAGAACTTCGAGGCATCGGCCACGATCTGCCAGCCGGTGTCGGCGCTCCGGTACGGCGACGGCGTCGGAGGAGCGGGAAGCCGCGGTACACCAACCGCCGCGCCCTGCGACGGTGGAATGGGCGTGGCAGTCGGCGGAACCGTCGTCGCCGTGGGAGGCAACGGAGTCGCGGTCGCTACTGCCGAGGCACGAGTCGAATCGCGGCGAACGGCCGAACGCGTCGACCCCGGGATCACGAGCTGTTCGCCGGGGCGAATCGCGTTCGGATTGGTCAATCCATTCGCGTCGACGATCGCCACCGGATCCACTCCGAACGTGACCGCGATGCGGGATAGATCGTCACCGGTCTGGACGGTGTAGGTCAGATTCGTCCGAGCCACGATGGCCGGCTTCGACGGCGCGGCGGTGGGTCGAGACGGTGGATGGGTCACACCCGGAATCACGATTTGTTGCCCGGGATGGAGCACGTACGGAACGCTCAAGCCATTGGCGCTGACAATCGCCCGAAGATCCACACCGAATGCGCTCGCGATACTCGCGACGCTATCGCCCGGGGAGACCGTGTACGTCGCCGGCGCGGGCGTTGGGGACGGCTGCTGAGTGGGCGATGGGGCTGGCGACGACGCCGGAGAGATTGCTCCCGCGCTCGGAACTTTGCCGTCCGGTATGACCAACGTTTGCCCGACCTGAAGGGTAAACGGATCCTTCAGGCCGTTCGCCAGCGCGATCTGATCGAAGTCAGCAGAGTAGCGAGACGCGATCGAGCTCAGGGTCTCGCCGCTCGCGACCACGTGAATCACGCCGGGAACCGGGGGGATGATCAGCTTCTGGTGAATCGAAAGCGAGTCCTCGTTTCGCTGTAGGCCGCTCGCCGCCGCGATGCTCTCCGCGGAGACGCCGAAGTGCTGCGCGATCGACGACAGCGTGTCGCCATCGACCACGTAGTAGACGACCGGAGCCAGGGTCTTCGTCGTATCCGCTCCCGCGGCCGGGGTAGCGGTCGGGAGAGCCGGCCTGGAATCCGTCGTGCTGGCTGGAGTGGCGATTGGCGATGGGATCGAGGCGGGCGACGGCTGCGCCGTCGACGATACGGGGGAGCCCACGTCGGCCGCGTCGACGATCGCCGGCCGGACCCACGAGCGCCCCGAAAGATCCGGCCGCGGATCCGCGGGGCTCGCGGCCGCCGTGGGCTCGCCGGACGCCGGCTGACCAGCTCCGCTGGGTGGCGCCGGGTCCGAATGGGACAAGTACCCGGGCGATTGATTCCCGAATGAACCAGCTGCTGAACCGCCCGAGCCATCGATGGAGGCCCCGGGCGCGATGAGATCCAGGTCGGTCGGCCCGGCATCGACCGAGGCCGAAACCGGGGCCGGGCGCGGTTGCGACGGCGGTCCCTCCAGCACTCGTCCGATCGGACTCTTCTGTCCCACGTAGGCGACACTCAGGCACATCGCGACAACGACCACGTGTCCGAGAACGCGCGGTGGTATCGACGACCAGGATCGAAGAACGGCGAGTCGCCGTGCCAGGGCCTTACACGTGTGCCTCCACGAGGAAACGTCAGCTACCTTCACCCGCGTGCCACCATCCCGCCCGCCTTCGATTTTCGCGATTGTAGGTTCCGGCTGGCAGCACCGTCAATCCAATCAACCGGTCGGCGATCCTCGGATCACCCCGTCCCGACGCCCTCGTTACGAGTTCGGCGCTCAGACTCGTCCTACCGGGATTCTAATGAGACGGTGTCAGGGACCTTGCGTGCGGTCGCGTCGAGGTCCCATGCGTGAGCCGTCCGCGATCCAGGTCCAGCCGCTCCAAATCACCATTCACCACGGCAGCGCGATGATGGTCGCCGACCGTGAAGGATGGCTTCACGATGGTTGGACCGGCCTCTACGACCACGACACCCGGTACTTCTCGACCTACGAAATGTCATTCGAAGGGGCCAAGCCTCGCTTTCTCACCGCCCAGCGTCGCTCCTACAACGGACTCCTCCTCAACTACACCAACGATCAATTCGACGCCGGTCCGATCCCGGTCGCGGAGAACTCGCTCTTCATGAGCGTGCTCCGCGTTCTCGACGCCGGCTTCCACGAGTCGGTATCCATCGAAAGCTTCCTTCCGCGCCCGATCAGTTTTCGCCTGGTCGTCAACTTCGAATGCTCGTTCGAGACAATCTTCGAGATCCGAGGGCTGCGCCGATCGCCGCCGCGCGTTACCCACCTCCAGTATCACCCGGCCAGCCGAACGGTGGAAGGTACCTACCGAGACTGGTGGTTCAGTCGCCAGATTCAATACCAGGTCATTCGTTCTGACTCCGAGCCCTGGTATTCTCCCAACGTGATGATGTTCGAGTTACGACTGGAGCCCGGCCAAACCTGGCACCTGGAAGTCCGTGCGACCATGTCAGGATGCGGCCTGGAACCAGTTTCCGGGTGCCTTGCTTCCGGGCCTCGCGCGGAGTCCGCCGGGCCGGACGGGGATCATTCCGACACCGTTTCCACCGCCGAACGAGTCGATCGAACGCTCTCCGAGATCGATCAGTGGACGAGGAGCCTTGCCGAGGTCAGCACCTCGAATCAAGCCGTCCAGCGAGCTCTGGATCAGTCCGTCCGCGACCTCGCGTCGCTTCGACTGCTCAAAGTGGGCGCCGAGTGGTACCCGGCGGCCGGGGTGCCCTGGTTCAACGCCATTTTCGGGCGTGATGCGCTCGTCGTGGCGATCCAGAGTCTCCTGCTCGGCTGCCCTTTCGCCCGGGCGGTGCTGGCGAGACTCGCTCAGCTTCAAGGCACCCGGGTGAACCACTGGAACGATGAGGAGCCTGGCAAGATTCCCCACGAGCGACGGGTCAGCCAGCTCAGTCTCATGGGAAAGATTCCATTCAACCCATTCTATGGAACGGTTGATGCTTCGCTCTACTACGTCATCCTCCTTTCCGAGTCCTACCGATACTCGGGCGATCTCGCGCTGCTCAGAGACCTCAAGTCCAGCCTCGATGGCTGCCTGGCCTGGGCGGCGACCTACGGCGACGTCGACGGCGACGGCTTCATCGAGTACTGGATGCGGAGCAAGGAGGACTATCACAATCAGGCGTGGAAGGACGCTGGCGACGCGGTGGTCTACCCGGATGGCTCGATCGTGCCAGACCCGATCGCGATCGTCGAGGTCCAGGGGCTCTATTTTGACGCGCTCAATCGCGCCGCCGAGATTTACCGTGCCCTCGGTCACCCCGACGAGGCGGAGGTGGCTGAGAAGCGGGCGCGCACTCTCTATCGCGACTTCAACGAGCGTTTCTGGATGCCCGACGAGGGGTTCTACGCCTTCGGACTCGATCCCGACAAGCGACCCATCAGGAGCATCGCCTCGAATCCCGGTCAGCTTCTCTGGACCCGAATCGTTCGTTGCGATCGCGCCGGGCGCGTGGCCGAGCGTCTCATGGCCACGGACATGTTCTGCGGGTGGGGCGTCAGAACCCTGTCCAGCCAGAATCCGGCGTACGACCCGCTGTCGTATCAACGGGGTTCGATCTGGCCGTTCGACAACGGGTTGATCGCGCGTGGCCTGAAGCGATACGGACTCTGGAAGGAGGCGAATCGAATCGCCGACGGTATATTCAGCGCGACCCGCTACTTCGCCCATCAGCAGCTGCCCGAGCTGTGGGGCGGGTTCGAGCGAACGAAGGTCGAGTGGCCGATCATCTACCCCGAGGCCAACGTGCCCCAGGCCTGGTCGGCCGGGAGCCTGATCATGCTCCTTCAGACAATCCTGGGGATCGAGCCGGACGTCGGGCGTCGGTGCCTTCGCGTCGATCCAACGCTTCCACCCTGGCTCGACGAGGTGACCATCCGCGGATTGCGCTTCATGGGTGAAACGATCGATCTCCGATTCGCCGGCCTCGGGAGTGATACGCGCGTCGACGTGCTAGCAAAGACGGGAGGAATCGACATCGTATGTCAACCTGCATCGCCCCGGGCATAATGCTCCGTTCGACCGGCTTCCGCGACCAGCCCATTCGCCCGCTCCGCGCCGCGTTCGCCGGGTTTGTCGGGGGCTACGTGATGGCCCTCGCCGGGTACTGGCTCGAGGCGGTGCTCGGGATCAGTCAGCTCAATTTTGCTCACGCCGGCCTTCGTTACGTATCCGGTGGACGACAGGGCTGGTGGATCGTCGGCATCATCTTCCACCTGATCGACAGCGCGCTTCTGGGTATGCTCTACGCGGCGGTGGCATACCCACGGCTTCGGACGGCACTAAGACCGCTCGCCAGCCTGCAGCGCGCAATCGCCAGCGGCGTCGTCTTCGCGGCCGGCGTCTGGCTCTTCATCGACATGCTCATCGCGATGCCTTTCCTCGGCGCGGGAATCTTCGCGAGGAGAACCGAATCAATTCGCCCCGCGATGGCAAGCGCCTTCTTGCACGTTATCTTTGGAGTCCTCCTGGGCGCCGTTTACTCGGGAGAGCGCGGTTAGAAGCGGGCTACCCGCTGTGGTATCATAGCCCTGGCGTTGGATCATCCTGGCCACCCGGATGGCGCCGGTTCGAGATGGAAAGAGTAGCGGCGCCCGGCTGGAAGGAGCGGAGGCGCCGCCCGGGGGTTGACGCCAGGATCGACGGGCCCATGCTCCCGTCGACCAATCACCACCCGCGGCATCGCGGCTGATCCAACCAATCGTGGTCAAACCATGGTGATCTATTCAGTTCTACGCGCGCGGGTTACGCCATTGCCGATTCCGAGTTTCTCCCCGAGGTAGATCTTGCGGCTTCAGCTTGGTAGTGTCCTGGTCGCCCGCGCCAATCGACGCGCAGTCCTCTGGGGAGCCATCGCCGGCGTGCTGCTTGTTTCGGCCGCCCTTCGCTTTTTCTGGCTGGACCGCTATCCGCTGGGCTGGCATCACGACGAGGCCCTCATGGGCGTGATGGCCGGCGAGGTCTACCGCGGAGACGAGCGCCCGATCTTCTTCCGACAGTACCTCGGCCAGGAGCCGCTCTACATCTATTTGAGCGCCGGCATGATGGCCCTC
>JAJPKB010000523.1 GCA_021323915.1 Chloroflexota bacterium
ACGGAGACGGCGCTCCCCTCTTCCACCGAGTCTCCTTGAATCAACTCGGTCCCCTTCAGGGGTGGCTGATCCGCGGATCCAACACCGCGTACATAAGATCAACCGCGAGGTTGGCCACGATGAAGAAGGTTGCCAGCAGCAACACCCCGGCCTGCACGACCGGGTAGTCGCGCAGGCCGATGGAGTCGACAATCAGGCGACCAACTCCCGGCCAGGAAAAGACCGTCTCCACGATCACCGAGCCGCCTAATAAGCTGCCGAACTGCAGCCCCATCACCGTGACGACCGGGATGAGGGCGTTGCGCAGGGCGTGGCGAATCAGCACGGCGCGCTCGCCGAGCCCCTTCGCGCGGGCGGTGCGGACGTACTCCGCACCGAGGATGTCGAGCAGGCTGGACCGAATTAGCCGCGCCAGGAGGCCGGCGAGCGCCGTGCCAAGGGTGATCGCCGGCAAAATCAAGAACCGTGGCTCGCCGTACCCGGACGCCGGTAGCCAGCGCAGTCGGACGGCAAAGAGCAAGATGAGCATCAAGCCAAGCCAGAAGTTCGGGAGGGAAGCGCCAAGCAGACTGATGGTTCGCGTGGCGAAGTCAACCGCGGTGCCCCGGCTGACCGCCGAGATCGTTCCCAGCGGAAAGGCAAGCAGAAGCGCCACGGCCATCGCCGCGCCGGCGAGCTCCAGCGTCGCCGGAAGCCGCTCCAGGACGAGCGCGAGCGCCGGGGTGCGATAGCGAAAGGAGCGCCCAAAATCGCCTCGCACCGCTTTAGTGATAAAGCCGGCGTACTGGTCGGGGAGGGGCTTGTCCAGATCGAGAACCCGGCGCAGCTCCTGGACATCGGCCTGGGTCGGGTTACCCTCCTGGAGCAAGAGCGCCGCCGGGTCCCCGGTCAGGCGCAGCGCGAAGAAGACCATCGTGCTCACGCCGACCAGCACGAACACCGAGGACACCAGGCGACGGACGAGAAAGGTCAGCACGAGGCTATCCGCCCGAGCCGGTGACCGAGACCGGTAGCAGCCACAGCCGCTCGTCCGGCGGCAGGGGGAGATTCTTCACGCGCTCGTTGACTCCCCAGACGTAGACGTTCTGGTAGAGGGCCACGTCCAGGTAGGCGTCGTAGATAATCTTGTTCAGCTCCGAGGCGACCTCCTTTCGCTTGCTCTGGTCGAGGGTCTGGCGCTCTTCGTCCAGCAGACGATCGACGTCCGGGTTCGAGTAGCTCGGATTGTAGGACTCTTTGGTGTGGTACATCAGGTCGTAGGTGTTGTCGAAGTCCAGCGTCCAACCGCCCCAGGCGAACGGAACGATGTTGCCAAGCTTACCGAACCGGTAGTTGTCAAGGAACGTCGCGGGCTCGTTCAGTCGAATGTCGGCGGCGATGCCGACTTTGTCCAGCATATCCTTGACGGTGGCAGCCATCTCCTTCTGCAGCGTGCTGTTGCCGGCGATGTCGTAGGTCACCTTCAGCGGCAAAGCCAGGCCGGAGTCCTTCAGCGCTTGCTTCGCCAGGTCGACGTCGAATGCATATGGCTTCAGATCATCGTAGCCGAAGCTGAACGTGCTCTGCCAGATTCCGACCGGTCGCCCGAAGGTTCGCAGATTCGTCTTGATGATCGTGGCGAGGTCGATCGCGTGCGCGATCGCCTTCCGCACCGACAGATTGTTCGTCGGTGGCTTCGTCGCGTCCAGTCGTAGGCCACTGACCGTCGGCACCGGGACCTCGACGACGGTTCGTCCCGGCGCGTTCTTCACGGCATCCGCCTGGCTCGGAGCCAGGGTCAACACGTCGACCGTGCCACTCAAGAACTCGGCGAGTCGGGTCGCCTCGTCGGGAATAATCCGGTAGATCACCTGCTTGAGCCGAGGCTTCTGGGTGTTCCAGTACCCATCGAATGCTTCGAGGACCAGTCGGTCGTCCTTGCCGTACGAGACGACCTTGTACGGACCGGTCCCCGGCGCGGCGGTTGCCCCGAAGTAGCCGGCACCTTGATCCGTGATGAATTTGGGAGGAACGATCAGCGAGCCATAGCCGGCCAACTTGGTGATCATCACCGGGTCGACGTCGGTGAACCGGAGCTTGACCGTGGAGTCGTCCACGACCTCGACGTGGTCGATTGAGGTGTAATTGGAGCGTTGGGGCGACTTATTGGCCGGATCCAGGAGGCGATCGAACGTGAACTTCACGGCCGTGGCGTTGAAGGGCTCGCCGTTGTGAAACGTCACGCCGGTGCGTAGCTTCAGCTCCAGCGTTTTATCGTCGAGGTACTGCCAGGACGTGGCGAGGCCGAAGCCGGCCGGTGGCGATACCGTCTTCAGGTCTGGATCGCGCCAGACGAGCGGACTGAAGACGTTGTCCTGCCAGCGCCCGTTGTTCAGCAGGTAGGTGCCAATCGGATCGAGGCTCATCAGATCCGCCACGAGGGCAACGGTGAGCGTGCCCGCTGGCTGGCTTGCCGCTTGCGTCGGGGCGCTGGTTGGTGCTGGCGCCTGGGCGGTGGGTGGGCTGGTGGGAGCCGGCGCCCGTGGCGCGGGCGCCGGCGTTGGCGACGCTGGCCCCACCCCCGGCCCAGCGCAACCGACGAGCGCCGTCAGCGCCGCCGCGCCGGCCGCCAGCGTGAGGAGACGCCGGCGCGAGAGGTGAAAGGAATCGCGGGCAACCGTCAACCCATTCGGTTTCATTTCCACTTTCTGATCTCTCCCATCGCTCGAACGTGTCCAGGCCGTCAGGTTGGCTCGGCCACGATGCACGGCACGTCCGGCAAACCGGGTAGCAGTTCGACTCCCGGGCTCACTCCCTTACCAAGAATCCACGCTTTGACCTGCCCGGCAGTCTTCTTGTCATGCTCCGCCCAATGGTTGGCGGCGATCGCGCTGATGATCGGCGTGGCGAACGACGTTCCCGCCCAGTAAACCCAACCGGTGGTGTTGGGCACACCGGTGATGGGTAGCGTCGGCGCGGTGAAGATCCCCTTGATCGCGTCGACGGGAACCGCGGTGGTATCGATCACCGCCGGACCGCTGCCCGGGCCGCTCGGCAGCTGCGCGTTGCCGCCGTACGTCGCCACGCCGTTTGGCGGATTCCGCGGCGCAAGGTTGGTCTTCTCGTCACCCCAGTTGGAGTAAGCGGCCAACTCCTGACTCTTTTGCGTCGCCGAGACGCCAAGCGTGCTCGAATACGCGGCGGGGTAGCGCGGTCGCTTCGGCCCGACCGGTGGAACGAAGTCGTCATTTCCCGTCGCCGCGACGACCAGGACCCGATCATTAGACAGCCACTCCATCAGGTGTCTCAGGCTGAAGTGTGCTCGATCCAGAAGATCGTTGATCTCCGCCTGGTATTTGCGCTGGGCCGCGAGGTCATCGAACGTGTTCGGCAGCCATCGCTTGACGCGCCCGTCGCTGAAATCCACTCCCTCTTCGGTGTTGATTGGGACGTCCGCCCCGAGACTGAGATTGAGAACCAGGCGCTGCGTCGTGTTTTTCAGGATGTCGTTGGTCAGGCGTGCCGCGACGGACGCGACCGCCAGCAGGTCACAGGATCCGTAGTCGCCGATCACGCGGATGAGCTGCAGCCCAACCCGGGGAGCGAGCTGCTGGACGATCCCCGCGATGAACAGTCCGTGGTCTGCCATGGAGAAGCTGTCCCGCGGGATGGTCGGGTCGCGCTCCGGTCCCTGCCAGTTGGGCAGGTAGTTGGCGAAGGGCGTGAAATAGTCACTCGGCAACCCCGGCGGGTTGTCGACCGAGTCCTTGACCTTGTCGTACACCTGCCCGAACAGCCAGGAGTACGGTGGGTTCAGCGGATTGTTGGCAACGTCGTCCAGGAACGTACGAGTCGGGCTCGTATCGAGCACGGCGACGACGACGTCTGGTCGTGGCGCTTCGGTTGGCGCTGCTGCCTGGGAAAGCTCCCGGCTCCGTCGCGCCATCGTGGCCACGACCTCGTTCAGTCCTTCGTCGCCGAACGTGAGGAGAGACTCTCCCGGCTCCGGCAAAGGGCCGGTCAAGGGCGCGGGCACGCCGGCCGGACCGGGGCAGCCGCCCTGCGTTCCGAAGACGAGCCAGTTCGGCGTCGCCGCGAGGATCCCGGTCGGGAAGGTTGACGCCGTCTCAAGCGGTGGCTTTTGACAGACGAGCTGGGCGTTGAGCCAGTTGACGAGCTCGCGAATCAGCGTTCGCTGCGTCCGCATCTCCGCCAGGTCGTGGAGCTGGTCGACCGAGAGCTGCTCTCCGAGCTGATAAAAGCACAGGACCCGCTTCGGCGACTCGGGAGCCATCCGGTCCGGCTCGTCGGCGCTCGACGGCAATTCCTCGAGGTGCCGCGGTTGATCCTGGCGCGGCGCCCGCGGAGCAAGCTCAACCTGTCGGAGCTCGGGATCTCGGACGCGCTGCAATTCCCGCAAAGGCTCGGGAGCATTCAGAAATCGCTCGCGGAGGGTCATCGGCGCGAAGTCCCTGGCGAAGCTATCACAATAGGTGGTCTGCGCCCGGGAAAGGTTGGCGGCGATCCATCGGTTCATCGCGTCGCGAGTGCTCGCGTAGACCGTACCGGCCTCGGCGCCAGCGTCGACCTGCGCGAGGATACAGACCTCGCCGAGCACGTAGTTGACGACTGCCCCTTCGTAGCCGGCCTGATACGTCGCCAGCCACCTGCTGTCGCGATTGTTCAGAGCCACGGCGTTCTTTCTCCTTGATGCATCATTGCAAATTGGGTATGGAGTTGCCCTAAAGCGCGCTGTCGTCGCCGACCAGTTGGAAAGGCGCCCAAAAATATGGATGGTCGGTGCTCCCGGCGAGCGCCTCGAGTTGCGCCTGCCGAAGGGCAACGCCCTTGGTGAGGCCGTCACGAAGCGCTCGGTAGAAACGCTCCATCAGGCGCGCGGTCGACCCATCTTCGACCCGCCAGAGACTCTGGACGAGCGTCGCCGCGCCGGCGAACAGGAAGCCGCGGCCGAGTCCGATCAGCTCGTCCCCGCCGGTGACCGCGCTCCGCCCGGTCTCGCACCCGCTGAGGGTGACGAGCGCTCCCTGCAACTCGAGGTTGAACACGTCGACCGTGCTGAGCTGGCCATCGGCCAGCTTCAGGTGCGCGAAAGTCGGGTTGTCCAGACGGGCCTCGGCGTGCGCTGCCAGGTGAATGACCGCGTGTCGCGGCGCCGACTCGACGAGCGCCACCCGCGTCGCCGCTTCTTCCACGAAGCAGGCGCCCGACAGCAAGGTCGAGACCGCTCGCGCTTCGTCGACAGCCCCTGGCAGGCGCCCGGCGTCGCTGTAGGCGATCACCAACGCGCTGGCGTCCGCGCGATGGGGCCGCGAGGCGCATACCCGCAGCAGGCTACTGGACGGGCAGGTAATCACCTCCATTCGCTCGATCAGGTGCCGTCGTCCGTCGGCCAGCGCATGAAATGGGACGGCGTGGGTTGGTCCGTGTGGAACGACCACGAGCCGCTCGCGTCCAGCAAGATGTCCTTCGACCGGTCGGATGAGCGCATTGTAAAGCTCCCGCAGGATGACTCGGGCGTTCCGCCCGAGGGCGTCTAGCGGTCGCCTGGCCGCGAGCCCGCGACTGGTCGCCGCCAGGTTGAGCCGCCAGCGATCGAGCAGTTGACGAACCGTGATCGAGGTTGCCGCCAGTGGCACGCTCTCGATTCCGTCGCGCGTGACGACGAAGAGGACCGCCGCATCGTCTCGGAACCAGTACTCGAGCAGAACGGAGCGCTCGTCAAGCCGCGGCAGCGGATCGTTCTCGACGGCCCACGGTGCGACGTACTCCAGCTCGTCGGCCTGTCGCAGCGAGAGCTGTTCGAGAATCCAGCCAATGCGCTTTTCGCGGTCCTGGACCGCGCCTTCCAGGTCCCGCGTCTCTTCGTCAGAAAGGATGTCGTCGTGTCGGTTGTCGCGGTGATCCTCCTCGGGTCGACTGATCGATAATCCGTAGAGCCGGTTATACAGCCAGTTGTGCTCTTCGCGAAGCCGGGTGAGCTCGTCGAGCAGGCCCTGGTCCCCGGCCGACCGAGCCCGCAGCCGAATGTCGACGTTACTGGCCAGGTAGTCGACCAGCGCCCGGGACTTGGCGCGCTCGAGGTAGGCGAAGGCCTGCTGGGGGCGACCCCGGCGCAGACAGAGGTCAATCGCGTGATCGTAGACGGGCCGTTTATCCTCGAGGTAGGTGACGCGCAGGCTCGTCGCCAGCCTGCCCTGGACTTGCTCGATGCACCCGATCGCCGCCTGACAGTGGTCGAGCGCGGAATCGAGATCACCCCGTCCCGAGGCAACCCGCGCGAGGATGTCGTGTCCCCCGTACGCCAGCCAGGCGAGATCGCGGCTCGCGGCGACCGCGAGCGCGGACCTCGCGACGTCGGCGGCCTCGTCAACGCGACCGAGCGCCAGCGCCGAGCGAGCTTCGACCAGCTCCGCCTGTGTCTGACGGGTCACCATGGCCCTTGCCGCGCAGATCTGTCGAGCGCGCTCCGCCGCCTCCTCGGCCGCGGGCCAGTCCCCCTCGTCAAGGCAAAGGACGGCGCGCTGGAGAGTCGCGATCCCGACGTGGACGGCCAGGTCCGAGCTCCGGAAGATCGTGGCCGCCCGGTCGAGATCGGCCAGCGCGCGATCGACGTCTCCCAATCGCGCCCGGGCCAGGGCTCCGAAAAGCCGCGCCTTCGCGGCCTCGGTGAGCGCTCCCAGCCGCTCGAAATGAAGAATCGCTTCCTCGGCGAGCCCGTGCGCCTCCCGGTCGCGGTTGAGATTCAGGTAGCACTCGGCCATCTGCACCCGGACGATCGTGGCGTTGAGCTCGTCTCCCACCCGTTCGAGCGCGTCGAGCGCGTCGGCGTAACGGCGAAGCGCGCGTGTGTAGTATCCCTGGCCGGCGTGCGCGTCGGCGATGAACTGGTCGACCAGACCCACGAAAGCGGCCTGACCGTGCTGAACCCAGATCTCGCGCACGTCCTCGTGGAGCGACAGGGCAGGGCGGAAGTCGCCCCGCCGGGTGAGAATCATCGCCATGTTCATCTTCGCCTTGGTGGTCCGGATTTCCGCCACCTCGGCGATTGACGGGTTGCTTCGTCGTGCCTGATCGTAGAAGGAGATTGCCTGGTTGTAGAACCGAAGCGCGTGCTCGTCGCTCCCGAGCTCGTAGCAGACGATCCCGGTGTTCAGCGACAATCCGCCGGCGCGTAGCCACTCCCCGTGTTGCTCGAAGATGGCTTGGGCCCGTTCCACGGTGGCCAGCGCTGCCATTCCGTCGCCGAGGAACCGCGACGTGAGAATCCAGCCAGTGCGCGTTCTTGCCCAGCCAACGTCGTCCCTCCGCGCCAGGAACGCCCGACCGGCCTGGTCGAACAGGTCACGCGCCTCCGGGCATCGTCCGAGAAAGAGGAGGGCGTTCGCCTTGGCCAGCAGGGCCGGGGCGAGCTGATCTTTGTGTCCGAAAACGTCGACCGCGCAAAGGAGCGTCTCGGCCAGGCGCAGGGACACCCGCGCATCGATGGTCACGTACCGCTCCGACTCGTCTTTGAGCGCGGTCAGGAGATCATCGCATCGGGCGGACGCGATGGCTCGCTCCAGCAGATCGACCCGGTCGCCGACCGAGTCCGACTCCCCGAGACACCGCAGCACCTCGGCGAGCGCCACGTGGGAGGTCACGGTCAACTCCTATGGTGTAACCCTGATCTCGGCGATGACGATCGTGAGATCGGCGAGCGCCAACTCGAGACGGTACGAGCCCGGACGGACGTCCGCGAAGAGAAAATTATCCGACTCGTCGATCAGCGCCGAGAATTGCGCGCCATCGTCCGCGATCAGCTTGACCTCATGACCTGAAAAGGAGGAGAGATCGCCATTCTCCCGCCAGAGGAGACCGGTCAGCGAGGCGCGGCCGCGGCGCGACGCCGGCCCCGGACCGATGGCGATGGTCACGTCGCCTGCCCGGTAGGTCCGCAGCTCCTCGTCCGCTCGGCCCCGTAAGGCGTAGGCTGGCTGGGCCGGGGCTGCCACCAGCGTCGCGATGATTCGCTTGAGCTCCGCGGCCACGCCCGGGCGGCGCACCTCCCGGGCGGCCTCGCCTTCCACCAGGAAATTCCGGAGAACGCGCAGCTCATCGGCGCAGAGCGGACACTCCCGCACGTGGGCGCCGATGGCTTGCCATTCCTCCGCGGGGAGAAGGCCGAGCCCGTACTCACCCAGGGTCTGGGAGGCAGGGCACTCGAAACGGTGAAGCGCGCGCCTTAGTCGACGCTGAGCTCGCCGGTACCGGTTGGCCTCTGCTGCGCAGGCCGCGCACCCGCGCACGTGCTCCGCCACTCGAGCGGGCGCCTCCCCGTCCACGTAGGCGACGAGCTCATCCGGCGTCACCGCGCCCGGGCGATCGCAGGTCATCGCATCGATCCCTTCTCCGGCCATCCACGAGAATAAACGTCGGCCAGCTCGAAATTCGTTCTCTCCTACTCGAGAAATTCGCGAATCTTCGGACTACGTCGCAGTCGGTCGAGCGCGTTGCGCTTGATTCGATACACCTCGGACGGTGACGGGTACTCGCTCGGGTAACGCTCGTGGACCTGGCCGGGCTTCAAACCGAGGACAAACGACAGGTAGACGACCTTTCGCTCGGCCGCGTCGGCTAGCTCCTCGCGGATGGCCTGCCAGAGCTCCGCCGCGGCCAGCTTGCCCTCGGCGAGGCTGTCCACGCTCGGCTCAGCTTCATCCTCGTCAAGAAATTGGTCGGACGTCTCCATCATCAGGGTGTTCTGGCTCTGGCGCCAGCGGTCCATGACCACGCTGTGCACGCACATTTGAAGGTACTTCAGGACCGTGGCAAGTCCGAGCGACTGATCGAGACGCTCCGGGGTGAACGCTTTCCAGAAGCGCGCGAAGGTGTCGTTGACCCACTCGTCTTCGTCAACGCCGATCGCGCCGGCCGTTGAGTGACGTCGCACCCAGGCGAGGACGCTGCCCCGATACTGGTCGACGATCGCGACCCAACAGGCCTCGTCCCGGTCGCGGACCGCGCGGCGAAACAACTCGAGGCAGTACGCTTCGGAGAAGGGCTCATTCCGCCGATACTTGCCGGTTTCTTCCCGACAGCCGTGGATGAGCGACGTCACCGGCATGCGCGACAGATCCATTTGCGCTCTTATCCCTCTTACGGCCCGCGATTCCCGGATCGCCAGATTGAGTGGACAGGGTACGGTTGTGAAGGATTCACCGCTAGAACCTGCGCCGGAGGCGCGCAAGACAATAATGATGATACGATACATCGTGTCGCATTTTATCGCAATGAGTTCGCGGTTGCGTGGGCACGGATGAGGCCGGGTTGCTCGCCGAGTGTGCGGCAGCGCACCGCTGCCCCGTCAGGCGGCGTCTGTTACCGGTACCGTACGGAGGGTCCCGTCGATGTTGTTAGGCGGCGCGGTTCGCCGATTTGGTACGATAGGTAGGCATCGGGTCGTGGAATGCACGATGAGGAGGAAACGTGGCAACGAAGATTCGCGTCGGCATCGTGGGAGCAACCGTCACGCCCGGCGGGAGCGGCTGGGGCGCCAACGCCCACGTGCCGGCGTTGAAAGCCCTCTCCGCGTACGAGCTCAAGGCCGTCTGCACCGCCCACCCGGAGACGGCGAGCGCGTCGGCGGTGGCCTTCGGCGCCG
>JAJPKB010000182.1 GCA_021323915.1 Chloroflexota bacterium
CACGGCGCATACGAGCGGAAGGACGACGATCTTTATATCGACGTCAATCTGCCGCTCAGCACCGCGGTGCTCGGTGGTGAAGTCCAGGTACCCACGATTAAGGGTCGAGTAGCGCTGCGGATTCCCGCTGAGACTCAAAATGGTCAGTTGTTCAGATTGGCCGGAAAAGGGATGCCGCGAGCTTCCGGGACCGGGTTCGGAGATCTCTTCGCGCGAATGCGTATTTCCATTCCGACCAAGCTCAGCGCTCGAGAGCGCGAGTTGTTCGAGGAGTTGCGGAAGATCCGGGGCGAGTGAGAAAAGCGAGCGACGGAAAGCCCCGGCCGCTAAGTGTGGTGGCAATCACGGTGAGCGTGCGAACGGTGCCGTATAACGGTTCGATCTGGCTACAGAGGAACCACCTGCTCGACCTCCAGGACGAAGACAGTGGCGCCCCCGATTTGAACCTCGACCGGATAGGGCATGTAGAACTCTCCCGGCTCCATCACCGGTGGTAGCGGATTAACGTACTGGGTCCGGGTCTGACAGTTGGTCTGAAGTATCCCGAGCACTTCGTCCACTTGTTCGTCCTGAACGCCGAGCAGTATTGTCGCGTTGGACTCCTTGAGAAATCCCCCGGCGGTGTTGATGCGCGTGGCGCGGTATCCCCGACGAGTCAAAGCGTCCAGCAGACCGGGAGCGTCGTCGCTGTGAACGATCGCGAAGACGAGCTTCATGAGGGGCGTGTCTCCTCCTCCCGAGTTCCAGGGGCGCGGGCGACTCGCCCGTCCTGGCGCAGCGACGGCGAAGTCTTCGCCGTCGACCTATCGACCTCGAGTCGGCTGACGACGAGCGCGTGGATAGTCGTCGCCAGCTCGTCCGCCGACCGGCGAGCATCTAACACCACGACGCGATCGGGCTCCCGCGCCGCCAGCTCGGCGTAGCTCTCGCGCACCCGCTGGTGAAAGGACCGATCTTCGCTCTCCATTCGATCGGCCTTCGATCCCTGCTTCCGACTGAGCCCCTCGCCCACGTCGAGATCGAGCAAAAAGGTCAGGTCGGGCTGAAGTCCCGCGACGGCGAACGAGACGATCTGGCGAACCGGGTCAAACGGGAGGCCGCGTCCTCCAACCTGATAGGCTATCGTCGAGTCGCTGAATCGGTCACACAGGACGATGGTCCCGTGCGCCAGGGCCGGAGCGATCAGCTTGTTCACCAGTTGGGCCCGCGCGGCGGCGAAAAGCAGCACCTCGGCGCGAGGGGCCAGCGGATGATCCCGATCCGGCGTCAACAAAAGCGAACGGATTGACTCTCCGATTCGAGTTCCCCCGGGCTCATGGGTTACCAGGATCTTGTGACCGTCAAGGCGAAGCGCGTCGGCCAGGCGGCGCACTTGTGTCGACTTGCCGGCGCCCTCCGGACCTTCGAACGTAATGAACACGCTCAGCCCGCTCCGTTCCCGCGATAGATTCGCACACGACGGTAGGGTTCTTTTCCTTCGCTCCGTGAGTTCAAATTATACCGTTCGGCCATCTGGTGCTGCAGCTTCCGAACGTACGCGTTTTGCGGCGTGAGCTCGATGGCCTGCTCCCTGGCGAGCACGTTGTCGATGGCGTCCTGCGTCTCCTCGATCGCGGCGGCGATCGGATCGCCGGGCACGTCGAGATCGAAAAGACTGGCCAGGCACTGTTGCACCTGGATCATCGTATTGCTCTTGAGAATGTAAACCGGAACCCCGGATTCTTCGGCGTCCTGGATCGCCGACGGCTTTTTCCGATAGTAGTTCTTGAGCGTGATGACCGCGTTTGCCACGTGGACGTCTTTGGTCAGCTCGACCGGTAACTGAAGCTCGTGCGCGGCCTGCTCGACACGCCTCTGGCTGACGCCGTAAGCGTAGACGCGGGCAGCCTTGACCGGGCCCCGGTTGGCCTTCTCCGTCTCCACGGGGTGGGCCGTGGTCGTCGGCGCTGGCCTGACGGACTCGATCAGCGGCGCGATTGCCTGCTCTACTTTTATCTCTCCGTTCTCGCTCACCCAACGCATCTCGGCAGAAGCCGGCTGGCCCCGAAGAATCGAGTCGACGGTAACCGACACGTCGCGATGAACCGCGACCCTGTCCCACGACTGGATTTCGACGACCGAGTCGAAGGTCGGCGGAGCCTTTCGCTCGAGAATCGACTTCTGGGTCCCTCGCCGGCGCGCCTCCTCGTCGGACAGGGTCACGCTCTGGATGCCGCCAATCAGGTCCGACAGCGTCGGGTTCAGCATGAGGTTTTCCAGCGTGTTTCCGTGGGCCGTTCCGACAAGCTGCACGCCGCGCTCGGCGATCGTCCGCGCAGCCTGGGCTTCCAGCTCGGTCCCGATCTCGTCGATGATGATAACTTCGGGCATGTGGTTCTCGACCGCTTCGATCATCACCGCGTGCTGGAGACTGGGCGTGGGAACTTGCATGCGGCGCGCATGGCCGATTCCGGGATGAGGAATATCTCCATCCCCGGCGATCTCGTTCGACGTATCGACGATGATCACCCGCTTCTTGAGGTCGTCGGCAAGCACGCGAGCCACTTCACGCAGCATCGTCGTCTTCCCGACGCCCGGGCGGCCAAGCAACAGGGTGCTGCGGCCCGATTCGACGATGTCCTGGATGATCGCGATCGTTCCGTAAACGGCGCGTCCGATGCGACAGGTCAGGCCCACGATGCGCCCCTTTCGGTTGCGCATGCACGAGATCCGGTGAAGTGTTCGCTCGATGCCGGCTCGATTGTCGTCGCCGAACTCGCCGATTCGCGTGACTACGTATTCCAGGTCATCGCTTGAGACCTCCTGCTCCGAGAGAACAACTTCTCGGCCCGGGAAACGCGCTTCCGGCGCACGCCCGAGATCCAGGACAACCTCCAGCAAGCTGTCTCGGTCTTCCATGTTCCGCAGCGGATCGACAACCCGTGGCGGAAGGGTCTGAAGGATCGCATCAATGTTATCGGTGATCTGCCGCTGTGCCACGACGGTCGTCGCGAGTGGCGGAATCGCGGGAAGCGGCGGTCGGGTATCAAACATGCCGCCTAGCCGACGAGAAAACGTGCCGCTCACGCGGCGCAGGTCGTCGTGAGCTACTCCCGGTCTCCGGAGGTGTGGATGGTAAGTCATTTTTACGATGCTCGTATTGGTACCAGTTTTAATTCAGGTGTTCGAGTTGCCAGGGCGCGAGTCAGTAGCGAATCAGTTCCGTTGGCGACAAATCCAATCTCCTCGAGCGCACCTGCGAGATTCGATTGATACTCGCGAACAGCACAATAGGCGTGCCGTCCGGTGCCCAGAATCCTCAATCCGTGCCGAAGCATCGCGTCAACGTCCAGATCGTCGCGCGCCTCGGACAAAAGACCGAGGCTGCGGCGTCGGCGGTCGACTTGTAGCCAGGCGATCAGCCTGGGGGCATCTTCGACCACGAAGTCGTGCCGACTCGCCTGTCCGATCAAAGGCAATCGCAGCGAGATGCCCATGGGATCGAGCCACCAGCCATCGGTCCATCTCCATTCCTGTAGCGTCATTCCCTCGGCCTGGCGCACGCGGACCGGAACCGCGGTGCAGTACAGTTGAAAGAGCGCCTGATGATCGGAAGGTCGCCTCGGCCGCACCCATTCCAGGCGGGGCGGATGGGCCGGCGAAGGTACCTCGGGCAGATAATAGACCGTTTCGACGGAATACTGCACGAACCCAACCTGACGGGCCCAGTCCAGGGCGGGATTACTCGAGTCGAGCCGGAGAAAGACCTTCAGGACGCCCTCGTCACTCGCAGCCGACAAGAGATGGCCGAGCAGGCGAGCACACGCGCGGGGAGCGTCCGGCGAAGGCAAGTAGGCGAGCTGATCGATATCCCAGACGTCGGTGCCTTCCCGCCGCTTCGCCGTTACGAGCCCGGTGATGTCGCCGCTCTCGACGTGTACCCAGGTTTCACGGCCAAGCTCGAGTGGCAGCGAGCGACCGAGGAAAGAGCCAGTGACGGTCACCGTCTGGAGCCAGACCGGCGAACGGTACGTCGACGCGAGCGTCAGCTGATGGCAAAATTTGACGTAAGAAAGGGCGTCGGTGGGCCGAAGCGCCCGGATCATTGTTCCAGGCAAGAGGGGCGCCTCATTGACACCTCTCGATCAGTCCAGCGAAATAGCGATGGAACCGTCCGTCGGTCGTCAACTCGGGATGGAAGGACGTTGCCAGGAGATTTCGCTGCTGGACGGCGACGACAGTTCCGTCCTCCAGACGAGCGAGCGCCTCGACGTCGGCGCCGAGGCGCTCGATGATCGGCGCACGAATGAAAACGGCGTGAAACGGCGGTTCGCCGAGCACGGACACCGCGAGATTGGCTTCAAAGCTATCGACCTGGCGCCCAAAGGCATTTCTTTGGATCGTCACGTCGAGCACTCCAATCAATGGCTGATCGACGCCCCGCCCCTCGACGTCCTTTGCCAGTACGATTGCCCCGGCGCACGTACCGTAGATGGGGAAACCCGTCCGGGCGCGTTCCCTCAATCCATCCATCAAGCCAAAGGAAACGAGAAGCTTCCCGATGGTCGTGCTCTCGCCCCCGGGAATGATCAGCCCGTCGATCTGGTCGAGATCGCGCGGAAGCCGCACTTCCCGTGCTTCGACGCCGATCGTACGCAGCATCCGTACGTGCTCGCGGAAATCACCCTGAAGCGCAAGAACACCGATTCTCACCGGCCTTACCAGCCTCGCTTTGCCAGAAGCTCTTCTTTCGGAATGCTGCTGATCTCGATCCCCCGCATCGGTTCTCCGAGACCGGCCGAGACCTCCGCCAGGATCTCCGGGTCGCGGAAATGAGTGGTGGCCTTGACGATGGCCCGACCTCGCGACGCGGGATCGGATGACTTGAAGATTCCAGACCCGACGAACACGCCATCCGCGCCCAGCTGCATCATCAGGGCCGCATCGGCCGGCGTGGCGACGCCCCCCGCCGCGAAGTTGACGACCGGGAGCTTGCCCGTGCGATGCACCTCGACGACGAGTTCGTACGGTGCCCCGAGCTCCTTGGCCTCGGCCATCAATTCATCCTCGGGCATATTGCGCAGCTTACGGATCTCATCCATCACCGTACGCATGTGGCGGACGGCCTCGACGATGTTTCCCGTTCCAGCCTCGCCCTTGGTTCGGATCATCGCCGCGCCCTCGCCGATACGCCGGAGTGCCTCACCCAGATTCCTTGCGCCGCAGACGAACGGGACTTTGAAGTCGTGTTTGTTGATGTGATGAGACTCGTCGGCAGGAGTGAGCACCTCCGATTCGTCGATATAGTCGATCTTCAACGCCTCGAGAATCTGCGCCTCGACGAAATGGCCGATTCGGCACTTCGCCATCACCGGGATGGTCACCGCCTCGCAAATCTCGCGAATCAGCTTGGGATCGCTCATTCGGGCCACGCCGCCGGCCGCCCTGATATCGGCAGGCACGCGCTCGAGCGCCATTACCGCGCAGGCCCCCGCTTCCTCCGCGATGCGCGCATGTTCGGGGGTGACTACGTCCATGATGACGCCACCCTTCAACATTTCGGCGAGGCCCTTCTTGACGGTCCAGGTTCCGGTATCCACGACGTAGCCCTCCCCACGAATTCTGGATGATGCGCTGGGTGAACTCATGCCGTTTTATTCTACCACGGCGCACCGGCACGGGCAATCGAGTGCGGGACGGCGTGGGGAGGCCCGCTCCGGCACGATTCACGACCATGCCTGATGGTCGTAACCGGAGAGGAAAGACGCCCGTTCAGGCTTCGCGAACCGGTCGCCATATCCTCCGTCGGGACGATCGACGATACAGGGACCATCCCAGCCACACCAGGCGAGCGAAGATCTCGAAAGCCACCAGGTCGACCAAAAGTTGTTCGGTCGACGCGGCGATCGACTGCCCATCGCGCAGGCCTGGCGGCGTAAAGGAAAACTGAACACGGTGGAACCCGGCCGGGAGGGAAAGGGACCGGACGATGCCATCCGCGCGGATGATCGGTGCTGGTCGCCCGTCGACGAATGCCTGCCAGCCCGGATAGTCGATTTCACTCACCACGAGCAACCCGGGCGTGGTAAGATCGGCGGTCAGGTCTAGCCGATCAGCCTGATAGTCGACGACGTACACGGTGGACCGGTCCGGCTGACTGCTTTCAAGGGACGGATCCTGGCCTTCGACGACCGCGACCCTCGACGGATCGATGTTACTCATCAGGTCCAGGGCCGTCTGATGGTCCGGCGCGAAGACGGTCTGGTGCACCACGAAGGCGCGGGGAAGATAGATCTTGGAGTCCACGCGGTAGAGGTTCTGGTCACCATCCTGACGCAAAAGGTGCAGACGTGGATCGTCGATCTTTCGCTTGGTGATCACGAAACGCACGTCGAGAACCTGCCAGCGCGTTACCTCGGGAACCTGGCGGGTGAAGTCGGCGTAATTCTTGGTCTCGAGCGGACTGTTTCCCACGATGTCCTGGAGCCGAAACAACGAGCCGGCGTTTCCGTCGCCGGGAAGCAGGCCCTCGCTTGCGATGCGGTAAAGGCCAAACGTATAGTTGTTCAGGTAGTCGGCGATTGGCGTCGGGGCCAGCAATTGATCCGGTGGTCCGCTACGCAGGTTGCTCTGCCAGTTCGTGGAGAAGAGATCGAGACAAACGAGGGTGACGGTCAATAGCCCGGCACACCAAGGCTGTAACGCCCTTCGTTCGCGTGCAAAGACGATCGCCGCTCCCAGTGCCAGGACAATCGCCGTGAACGCCGAGCGATCCACCAAGCTCATCAGGCGATTCTGAGCATCCCCGGATGCGCTCACCGATTGTACGGTACACAGCAATCCAAATGCTCCAAGACCGGCGAGTCCCCAGAGCGTAGCGCGCCGCAGCCACCGGACGTTCAGATCGCGGCGACTCGCGATCTCGGCGGCGCCGTATCCGGCGAGAATTGCGATCGACAGGCTGAACAGGAACACGATGCGCTCGTATTGCCGGAACTTGAAGCTCCCCAGGAGGAGATACACGCCGGACTGAAGAAAGGTGCCTCCCCCGAACGACAGTACCAGGCTCAGAACGGCCAGCCCGAGCCAAAAGAGCTTGTTCGAACGCGCCCGAGCCGATCCGAGGGCGAGCGCGACCAGCAGCAGCGTAAAGATTCCGCAGTAGAGAGGGGTTCCACCAAACTGAACTGGCAAGACGAGCCCGAGCGCTTCGTGGAGCGCGAATCCGGTGCTGCTGAAGCTAAAGGTGACGTCGGTACGATCGGTCAGACCAAGGTGCAAATACGCTGGAATCAGCGCCGCCGCGGCCAGGCCGATCCCACCCAGGAACACGATCGGTAGACCGGGAATCGCCGCCCAGCGAATCCGACCTTGATTCCACCCCTTGAAAAGCACGTAGAGTCCGGTTGCCAGACAGACGTAGAACAAGGTTTGCGGATGCCCAGCCAGCGCCGAGAGGGCGAGCCCGGCACCGGCGACCACGAATCCGGCCACCAGATTCAGATCGGCTCCGACGTCGACGGCAAGAAGGATCAAAGGAAGCCAGACGCTGGCTTCCAGCACGTTGACCTGCTGGACCGGAAAGCCGGACAGGTAGCCGCCAAATCCGAATACGACGGCGGCGACCAGCGCGCCGGTGCGACTCCTGGTCAGCCGGCGGGCCAGCAAATAGGTGAAAAAGACGGCGAGCGCGACGTGACCGACGACGTCGATCTCCAGGGTCCGAAAGTTGAACCCGGCACCGACGTAGCTGGCGAGCCAGGTATCGATCGGATAGAAGATACGAAACTGAACGTCACCGATGGCCGAGTGCCCGGCTGAGACAAACGGATTCCACCAGGGATTCTGGCCGCGGGCCAGCTCCTCGGCCACCCACTTTCGGTAGGGATAATTAAGGTCGGTGAAGTCGCCGACCGGGAACGTCGCGGCATCGCTCGGATCGGGCGTCAAAACGCGCCAGTAGAAGAGAGGAGCGAGAAGTACCGCGATAATTGGCGAGAGAGCTTCGAGGAATCCGATCCAGAGGATTCGACCGACCTGGCCCAGAAGGCGGCCAGCTCGGCGCAAGAGGTGAGGCGCGATCTCCCGATTGAACCGCCCACCCGACCGACGGACCGCCTGGCGGAAACCCAATGGCAGACCGTCGGTCGGTCGGGCGACCTTCACGTTAGCTCGACCGGGCACCCGCGGGCACGGCGCGGCGTACCGCAACGTCGAAAGCGGCGAGCAGGCGGTTGAAGATCGGACCAGGCCGTCCCTCGCCAACCGGGCGACCGTCGATCGCCACGACCGGACCCAGCTCACTGTTCGTTCCGCTGAGGAAGACCTCATCGGCCTGATAGAGCAGGTGGGCCGATACCGGTTCCTCGGAGACGGGAATGCCCTCTCCGGCGGCTAGCTCGATCACCGCTTCGCGAGTGATGCCGGCCAGGATGTAGTTCGTCAGTGGCGGAGTGACCAGGCGACCGGCGAACACGACGAACACGTTAGATGCCGTGGCCTCCATCACGAAGCCGTCCCGGACGAAGATTCCGTCGTCGGCGCCAAGTCGTCGCGCTCGTTCCCTCGCCAGGGCGTTCGGGAGGAGGGCGGTCGTTTTGAGGTAGCACCGAGCCCACCGGTCGTCGCTCACGGTCACCGCCCGAAGACTGGGCCGTGGACGCACCGAGCGGGCCTCTCGGGCAATCGCGATGACGGTCGGCCGTGGGTCGGGAACGAGCCCGTGGGCGCGCGGCGCCGGTCCGCGGGTGATCTGGAGATACACGGCGGCGTCCTGAAGGCCCTGCCTCTCGACCAAAGCGTCCATCGCCTGTCGAATCTCCTCGATCGGTGGCAGGGGTAGCTCGATGCCCGCGGCCGAGCGCACCAGGCGAGCCAGATGTTGCTGCATACGAAACGGGCGTCCGTCGTAATACCGGACGACCTCATACACCCCATCGGCGAATTGGAGCCCACGGTCCTCGACCGGCACCCGTGCCGCCTCGTACGGAACGAACTCGCCATTCAAGTACACCAGTGGCTCAGACATGATTCATTTCCCCTCACCAAATCGGTTCGTTCCGGACGTGCTCGGAACGCGCGATTATCAGATGGCTCGTCGATCGGGAACAGGTCCAGTATACCTGCCCGACTCTGGCTCGGCAAGACGACGGCCAGGGCGCGGCGTCAGGATCGTGGGAGCCAAAGGTGGTCCATTTCTCCATTGACGAAACCCAACTCGAAGGGTATACCGGTCTCGCACATGAGCGACGTAACGATTATTGTCGTTTCCTACAATGTTCGCGAGCACCTGCGTCGGTGCCTGCGGTCAATCGAGGCGGCGGCGCCGGGCTACCATCTCGAGACGATCGTAGTGGATAACGGATCGGTCGATGGGACGATCGATCTCGTTCGGCGCGAGTTTCCCTCGGCGATCTTAATCGCGAACGATTCCAACCTCGGATTTACCGCGGCGAATAACCAGGCGCTTGACGGTGCGACTGGCCGTCACATCCTCTATCTCAATCCCGACGCTGAGATGTTGCCAGATGCGCTGGCTACGATGCTCTCGTACCTCGAGGCCAATCCCGGAGTCGGAGCCGTTGGTCCACGCCTGTTGTATCCAGATGGCGTCACCCAATCGTCGCGCCGTCGTTTTCCGACGCCGGTCACGGCGCTGGTTGAGAGCACGCTCGTTCAACGTTGGTGGCCTGACTCGCCGGTGCTTCGGAGCTATTACCTCGAGGACCGTTCGCCGGATCAGATCCAGGAGGTCGACTGGCTAACTGGAGCCTGCCTTCTCGCGCGCGGCGAAGCAATCCGGAGCATCGGCGGCTTCGATGAGCGCTTTTTTATGTACTCCGAGGAACTCGATCTGGGCCGCCGACTTCGCGATTCCGGCTGGCGAATCGTCTACCTTCCCGCTGCCAGGGTGGTTCACCACGAGGGGCGGAGCAGCGAGCTGAATCCGGCCCGCCGCGCCCAGGATTTCAACGAAAGCAAGTGCCGGTACTTCGAGAAGCACCACGGGGCCGCGGTCGGCCGCGCGCTTCGGGTCTTCCTCCTCGCCAACGCCACGATCGACCTCACCGAAGAAACGATCAAGCTGGCGCTTCGCCACCGTCCCGAACTGCGGCGGAAACGAGTACGGAACCTGGCGAAGGTCGTATTGTATCAGTGGCGACACCTCGGGCAACCTGGCGCCTTCTCGGCATCTCGATAGATCGGGCCTGGAAGGACCTCCATGCGGGTGACATTGATCAGTGGGGAGTATCCTCCCATGCGAGGGGGCGTCGCGGATTATACTGCGCTCCTCGCCGCCGGGCTGGCTCGGCTGGGTGTGGACGTCGACGCGCTCACGTCGACGCGGGTGTCGGGAGCCTCCGACGCCCTTCCTCCCAAGGTCATTCCATCGGTCAAGAACTGGGGAAGCGGCTTGTGGCGCGTGGCGCTGGACCATATCCGACAGACCCGACCCGACGTCGTGCACGTGCAGTATCAAACTGGCGCGTTCGACATGAAGCTCGGGATCAATCTCCTTCCCTGGCTGGGCCGTCTCAGCTCGGCGCAGCCAGCTTTCGTGATCACTTTTCACGACCTGAAAGAGCCATACATTCTTCCGAAGCTCGGGCGCGCACGGCACGCCGCAACTCACTTGATCGCGGCCGGGGCGGACGCGGTAGTCGCGACGAACCCCGAGGATTTTTGGAGGCTCGCCGGTCGACGCGACGCGCTCACGACCTCCTGGAGTTGGGGAAAGCGCCCACTACGGGCGATTCCGATTGGCAGCAACATTCCAGGATCGGTGCCGGATGGCTACGACCGTGAGGCGTTGCGCGCTCGAATCGGCCTGAAGGAAAAAGAGTGCGCGATCGGTTACTTCGGGTTCCTCAATCCAAGCAAGGGAATTGAAACGCTGATCTCCGCGTTCGAGGGCCTGGTTCGCCGCGGGCGGCCGGTCCGACTGCTGATGATTGGCGCGACTGCGGGAGACAGCGGAACGTCGGACCGGCGCTACGAGAACCGCATCCGAGAACAATTGGATCAGCCGATCGTTCGCGGGCACGTCGGTTGGACCGGATTCGTCCAGGCGAGCGAAGTGGCGAGTTACTTGCGCGCGTGCGATGTCTGTGTTTTGCCGTTTCGCGACGGCGCATCCTTGCGTCACGGAACGCTGATCGCGGCGATAACACATCACCTTCCGATCGTTACGACCCTCCGGCCGAAGAGCGGCCCCCCCGGGGCCTTTCCTGAGCTACGGTCCGGCGAGAGCGCGCTGCTGGTGCCGCCCGGCGATCCCGCGGCGCTGGCGACTGCCATCGAGCGCGTGATCTCGGACGATGATCTTCGACGGCGACTTTCGTCCGGAATCGCGCGACTGGCCAACGCATTCGAGTGGAGCACGATCGCCGACCAGAACCTTCGCCTGTATCGTGAAATCAGGAGGGTGCTATAATCGCGCCGGAGATCGCGACGTGAGAGTAAGACGGGGTGCGGACGAAAAAGGCCGTTGATCTGGTCCGCATCGCGGTTCTCGGCTTGATCCTCTTTGGCTACCTGGCGCGGGTTTGGAGAATCGGGTTCCAGAGTCTGTGGCTCGACGAGGCTCTGAGCGTCACGTTCGCGGGCGTCCCGCTCCCCGGCCTGTTCACGAATCTGGCGCAACGAGATATCCACCCTCCGCTTTATTATCTCTTCCTCCACTTCTGGATGCGCATGGCCGGACAGGGAGAGTTCTCGGTACGCTTCCTGTCGCTGGCGCTCGGGTTACCAGCGGTACCGGCAACGTTCGTGCTCGGGCGTCGATTGTTTCGCACGTGCCGCCTCGAGGTGGGCCAGCGGTTCGATCGCCCGATCAGGAATTCCATCGATCGCGCGTCGGCGATCGGCCTGGGCGGCGCCTTTCTGGTGACCTTTTCTCCTTTCCTGGTGTACTACTCCCAGGAAGCCCGCATGTACAGCGCGCTCGTCACGTTCAGCGTGCTGTCCAGCTATGCTCTCTGGCGTTACCTTGAGGGCATCGAGCTACCCTGGCTGGGCGGCTACGTGGTGGCTTCAGCAGCGCTTCTCTACACCCAGTATTTCGGGGGGCTGGTTCTGCTCTTCCAGGCGATCTTTCTCCTGGGGTTGCTGACGAGGCAACGGAGAAAGGCGCTTGGGGGAATGCTCGGATTAGTGCTCGTCGGCGTGTTGTACCTGCCGTGGGTGCCGTCCGCTTATTCGCAGATGATGCGCATGTATCACACCCCCGACTTTTGGAAAGGGGAGCTATCGCTCAGCTTTCTTCTCGAACACCTTTTCGCGGCCTTCGCGCTCGGACAGTATCCCGCGCTCGGCCGCTATCTACCGGTCGCGGTCGTAGCGGCGCTTGCCTGTTGGCAGGATTAATCGTGCTGGCCAGGCGAGCGTTTGCTCGGGGTAGCGGAGAGCTTTATCTCCTCGCTTACCTGCTGATACCGCTCGGCGTGCTTTACGCGATCCTCGTGAAGAATCCGAAGTTCACCGAGCGATATCTCATCATGGTGGTTCCGGCCTTTTATCTGGTTCTCGCGCTGGCGCTGGTCGACCTCCTTCGTTGGATCCAAACGCATTGGAAGGGCATTGCTCGGTCGGTCGGATTGGTCAGCTTCACGATAATCGCCATCGCCTTTCTGGCAGCTTCGTTCAGTCAGCTATGGCAAGTCTACTACGGCCCGGGCTACCGAAAGGAAGACAACCGAGGAGCCGCCGCCTACATCGCCCAACACTATCAGCCGGGCGACGTGGTCGTGCTGATGATGGATCCCTATTCGTTCCCTTATTACTCCCACGACGCCATACCGTCGGTGCCGCTCCAGCCGGGGGACGACATGGAAGCTGGCGCCACTGACCTGAATCAAATCTTGATCGGGCATAAGCGGGCGTGGCTCTTGCTGTGGAACGCTGACTTCGCCGATCCGACAGGATACGTGCGCCACGCGCTGGAGGCCGCGTACCCGCAAACGTCGGTGGAACAGTTCCAGGGCCTCGAATTGAAGTTATTCACGATCGATCATCCGCCGCGATTCACGGTGCGAACTTCGCCCGAGCACCCGGAGCCAATCAACTTCGGGAATCGTCTAACGTTGCTCGGCTATGACTTACCGAAGGCTACCGTTCCGTCCGGACAATCTGGCGACGTCACGCTCTATTGGAAGGCGATGAGACCGCTCGATCACGATTACATCGTATCGCTCCGGCTGACCGACGGCACTTTCTATTACTGGCGACACGACCGTCGGCCCGCCGCTGACACCTTTCCCACGACCAGCTGGCCGACCGGTCAGGTGGTCGCTGGCGACCTGCAGTTCGACGTGCCGGCCGGCACCCCGCCCGGCACCTACTTTCTGGAGGTGGGGACCTACGGACAAGGCGTCGGAAGCGACCTAAACGTCCTCAAAGACGCGCGCATTCCGCTCGGGACCTCGGCACGGCTCGCAACCGTCACCGTGACCAATCCACCAGATGTTCCTGATCCAAGTAAGCTGGAGATTCCCAACCGCCGCGACGTGACGATGGTGCCGAATCTTCGGCTACTTGGCTCCTCCTTCGACGCGGCAAGGGTTCCCCCCGGGGGATCGATCGACCTGACTCTCTGGTGGCAGACTCTGGCGGCGGGGTTGCCCTCCTACCACGCTCGCGTATGGCTTGAAAACGGAAGTTATCGCCGTGAGGTATTGGACGAGCTGCCTGACGCCGGAAAATACCCGACCACGCGTTGGTCGAGCGGCGAGGTCGTGATGGATAATCATCGATTTGTTGTCCCGTCGGACGCACCGCCCGGACCAACCCATGTCCTCTTGACTCTTGCTCCGGACGGCGTTAACCCGGTCCAACGTGCGGTCGCCGACGTCGATCTCGGCGCCATCGACGTTCTGGATCGCCCGATCCGTCTCACGCCACCTCCGGACATCGAGCATCATAGCAATTGGAGGATCGGTAGCTTCGCCGACCTCGTGGGGTTTTCGATCAACGAGACGTCGGCGCGCCCCGGCGATCACCTTCAGCTAACGCTGTACTGGAAGGCGCTTGGAAACTCGGGCAACGTCGGCTATACCGTTTTTTCACATCTGCTGGATCAGAAAGAGATCATCGCGGCGCAACAGGATCATCCGCCTGCCGACGGACAAGATCCAACGTCCGGCTGGATCGCCGGCGAGTATATCGTCGATCACTACGACCTGGCCATCAAGCCGGACGCTGCCCCGGGCACCTATCAGATCGAGATTGGAATGTACGATCCCGCGACCGGTATCCGCCTGCCGGTCCGCGCTGCCTCGGGCGCGGATATCGGCGATCGAGTAGTGTTGACGACGGTCCAGTTAAAGTGAATGCCGACTAATCGTTTTCCCTCTCAGTGCCGGTCGGTCGAAGCGAGTCGCGCTTGAGATAGCCTTCGCGCAGTGTCCGGTTGGTCAGGCGGGTGTAGATTTGGGTCGTAACCACGCTCCGGTGACCAAGCAGATCCTGAACGGTTCTCAGGTCGGCGCCTCCGTGCAAGAGATCGACCGCGAATCCGTGACGCAGCGCGTGCGGGGTCATCCGTTCGGTCAGTCCCAGCCTTCGGGTCACGTTCCGCAGCATTTGCTGAATCGCCCTCGCCGTGAGCCGGCCGCTCGCCTTCCCGTTGTCGGAGGTACTCTTGCCCGGTCGCGTGTGGACGAAGAGGGCGGGATCGTCGTCGGTGCGTCGCTCCAGGTACGCTTTCAATAACCGCTGCGCTTCGTCGCTCACGAAAATGATCCGGCTGTGTTGACCTTTTCCCACGATGCTGATCTCGAGTAAGACTCCCTTGCCAAGGTGTTCCTCTTGTACCTGCCGCCGGTCGAGGGCACACAGCTCGGCGATCCGGAGTCCGGACGAGAAAAGCAGGCCGAGGATCGCCCGGTCGCGGCAACCCGCCAGCGTGTTCGACGGATGGGCGTCGATCATCTGGCGCACGTTGTCTGGCGTGGGCACGGCCTTGGGCGGGTGGTCTCCAACCCGGGGAAGGGTGACCTTGTCGCGGGGCAATACATCGACGTCGGTCTCGACCGCAAAATACCTCAGAAAGCTGCGGATAGTAGCCAGGTACTTCGCCCGAGTCCGAACCGACAGCTCGCCGTGGACGCCGTCGTCTCTCATTCTCAGGTGGCGCGCGTAGCCTTGAATCTGATCGCGACGGACGGCCGCGATGCACGTCGTTTCGGGCGCCGTCTCGGCGAGCCACTGGACGAAGTCGTCGAGGACTTGGCGATAAGTCGCGACCGTCTTACGCGATCGATTCTGATCAAGGCAATAGTCGAGGAATGCCGCGACGTCGCGTTTAAGGCCGTCCGACATGGTTTGAGCCGCTCCTTCTTACCCAGCCTACCGAAGAACGGCGAACCGAAAAAGGGGCAACCGCGTTAATGGCGTCCTCCGATTTTACGGGCAAGCCCGGCTAAGCTCAGCGTCAGCGGTTAAAAGCAGGTCAACACCTTACGTGGGAGCGCCAAACCGGGCGTCGCCCTGGGACGTGTCGATCGACGCCAGACCGTCGGCGGCCAGGCCACGCATGATCTCGTCCAGCCATGGCTGGTCGGCAGCCGTCGCGTCGGGTTTGATTCTCGTCAGGAGGTCGCCTGCCGACACGAGCTTTCCAGATGGAAGATCTCGAAGGATGGCCACGATCCGCCCACGATAGAATCGACGCGAGCCAAGATAAGGCTCCTGGCGCTCCGCCACGCGTCGAGCCGGTGCGCGGGTGAGAGCATCGACGTCGAGAGCTGATGCGCAGATCTCGCGGACCGGACAGATCGAGCATCGTGGATTCGAAGCTAGACAGATCGTGGCCCCGAGGTCCATCAGCGCCTGATTCCAATCGGACGCTCGCCCTCGCGGCAACAATCGCGTCGCGAGTTCGCGGAGCTCGCGTTCGTCCGCATCGGGTTTTCCGGAAGATCGGCCGAGGACGCGACGGATATTCGTGTCGACGGTAGCCACGTCCTGATGAAACGCGAAGCTGAGCACCGCCGCGACGGTGTAAGGGCCCAGCCCCGGCAGGCGGGCGAGGATCGCCGGATCGTTCGGGAGGCGGCCGTCGTGATCACGGCACACGATGCGCGCGCATTCGTGGAGATGAATGGCGCGACGGTTGTACCCTGTCCCTGCCCAGGCGCGAAGCACGTCTTGCCTCGGAGCCTCGGCCAACGCCGCGAAGGTTGGAAAGAGGTCGATGAAGCGGCGATAGATCGGACCGACACGCCCAACGCCGGTTTGTTGGAGCATCATTTCCGAGACGAGGATATGGTACGGATCCGTATCATCACGCCACGGAAGCTGCCGCCGACTGACCGAGTACCAATCCAGGATCCGGCGTTGAATGTCTTCGGTCGCCTCGCGGCTCCACCGGTCGCCAAGCGCCACCAGTCCGTCCTCAGTTTGATTTCAATTCACTACAGGACCGAATTATACGCTGCGAGAGTTTCCGCTTGCCTCACAGGCTTGCCACCGCTTCCTCGATCTGGCGCGTGGCATCCCAGTATGGAATGGGGGGAAACCGGAGCGGTTCCCCGAACCGAACGAGGACCGGACCTGGCCGGGGAAGCGTTCTTTCCCGGGGAAGCACTTCGTACGTCCCCCGGATGCGGAACGGAACGATCGGAACGCGAAGCTCGGTTGCCAGGAGTCCAATTCCCTCTCGAAACGGTGTCAGGTGCCCGTTAGGGCTTCGGGTGCCCTCCGGGAACACGAGAATGTTCCAGCCGTGATCCACGAGGTACCCAACGTGGCGGAGGCTATCGCGGAAACCGCGCGCCCGGGGAATCGGAAAGACGTTGAAAGCGGCCTGCGCGACGTCGAAGAGAAATCCTCGCCAGGCACGTTCGAGCGGAGCGTTCGCGGGCGGGAAGTAAAAGCCGGCCAGGGCCGCGACCGCTACCCGTGGGCGAAGGCGCTCCGGAAGGACCATCAACAGCGTTGGCCCGTCGAGATGGCTAGCGTGGTTTCCAGCGAAGATCACCGGGCCGTCGAGCCTGGCGAGATCGCATGCGGATTCGACTTTAGTCCAGACGATGTGACGAAGCAACGGAAAGATTACATAATGCTGCGCGAACTGTCGCCACTCCACCACCGTGGGATTGAGAGGCCAGAGGGCCGGTCGCGCGGGGCGTCGAGGCGAGCCGTTTTCGACCACCCGTGCGAGGGCGTCGACGGTGGTCTCGTCGGTAACCTCCGTCTCCGGAAGGTCGAGGTGAAACTCCTCCTCGACCAAAGTGATGAGCTCCAGGCGGTCGATCGACGAAAGTCCGAGGTCCGGTCCCAGTCGGGATTCGGGCGTGACGACGCGGTTCGGCGCAACGTCCTGAACGATTCGCTCCAGCCGGCTCATCGGACGCGCTGGAAGCGCCCGCTCCGGCAAGTTGGATGCGAGCGCCTCCCTGACTCGGAACTTCTGTACCTTCTCCGTCGGAGTGCGAGGAAAGTCCGAACCGGGCCAGACCTTCCACCCTTGAATTCGCTGAACCGGATTGAGCAGGCGGTTCGCCCCTTCGACGATCTGCCGCGGGCTGGCCGCCCGCAAAGGGTCAAGGAGCAGGACCGCGAAGACCTGTCCCTCCCATTCGAGAACGACGCTATCGCGAACGCCCGGTTGTCGGTTGATCGCTGCCTCGACGTCCTCCGGAAAGATCTTCAGTCCCGTTGACGTAACGATTAAGTCGCGTTGACGACCTCGCAAGTAAAGAAAGCCATTCCGGTCGAGCTGACCCAGATCACCGGTCCGGAGCCAGCCATCGACAAGCGCCTTCGCGGTCGCTTCGGGCTTGAGGTAATAGCCGGACGTCACGTTCGGACCCTGGACTAGAATCTCGCCATCGCGACCGATCATAATTCGCTCGTTCCAGAGCGGTTTGCCGACCGATCCAATTCGGTACGAGGTCGGCGTGTTCGCGCTGACGACCGGCGCCGCCTCGGTCAGGCCGTACCCCTGCAGCACGATGAAGCCCAGACTATCCCAGAAGCTTTCGATCTGACGGTCGAGCGGTGCTCCGCCGACGACCAGATAACGCAGCTCGCCGCCGAGCGCACGTCGAACCCGGCTGAACACTCGTCGTCTCATCGAGAGTGGCAACGCGAGCAACAGGACGTTCGCCGTCGACAGGACCCAACGAATCGGCATCGGAAATCCGCTCTCGATCCGCGCCTTCAACAGCTCGAGCAGGCGGGGAACCATGATCAGGGCGTTTGGCTGCTCTTCGCGCAGCGCCTCGACGAGCGCCGACGGCTTGAGCGCTTGAAGGTACACGACTTCCCCACCCCGACTCAACGGGAGAAACAGTCCGATGACTTGCTCGAAGGAGTGGCTCAAAGGCAAAAGAGACACGAATCGGTAAAAAGGCTCGACCGGGACCACCGATTGCACTCCGGCCAGATTTGCCGCCAGGTTTCCGTGAGTCAGCACGACGCCTTTTGGCAGAGCGGTGGTTCCGGACGTGTACATCAGCTCGGCAACGTCGTCCGAGGTCAGAGTTGGCCAATCGGCACACTCCGGCTGTCCGGGCCGAGTGTCCCAATCGAACCAGTCGAGAAGCTTGGTTTCCCCGGCGAAGCGCACCGGTGGTTGGGCGTGGCCGGCGAGCAACAGCCGAGCGCCGGTCTCCCGCGCGGTTCGCTCCACGAAATCCGGAGTGCTGTGAAGATCGAGTGGCACGGCCACCATGCCCGAGACCAGACACGCAAGGTACGCTCCGACCCAGATCGGAGAATTTGGCGCCCAGAAGATAATCCGGTCGCCCCGCGAAAGTTGCTTATCGCGAAACCACGCGTGGCAGGCGCGAATCCGTCGTGCGAGCTCGCGGTAGCTCCAGGTGAAGCCGCGATATTCGGTACGGAGGCGAAGCGATGGGCGCTCGCCACGCGCTTCGAGGGAAAGAATGAGCTCCTGAAGAGTGTTAGCCACCGGTGCAACGCCTCGCCGATAATGTGCCGATTCGGTCCGCGAATCGGCACATCACGTGCCGAGGGGAGTCCCTCTTCGTCGAGTCGGCGGCTTGACGATGCACTGGAACCGGCGACGGATCGAACCCTCGCGCCGCTCGCGACAGCATACTCGATCAGGATCACGCTTTATGGCCAGTCCTCAGGTTTGCATCCGAACGTCGCCATTCCGTGCCGAAGTCGGATCATGGCTGGCCGGTAGCCGCGATCAGCTTCTTCAGATCGGCATCCAGTGCCTGCTGCTCCTGGCCGTACGTCGCCCAGTCGCCCGCCTTCAGCGCGGCCTGCGCTTTCTGGTAATGATCGTCCGCTGATTTCGCGAGGGCGGCGACACTGGACGGCACTGCCGCGCCGGATGCCACGGGAGTGCTCGCCGCGGGCGTTGGCGTCGCGGTGGCCACCGCGGCGGTCGTTCCGTTAGCCGAAGCTACCGAATTGTCGGCAACGCTCGCCGGTGGCGCTCCGTTGCCGAAGAGCTGATTCAGCGCGTCGTCGAGCGACACTCCCATTACCAGCTTATCTTCCGTCGCCAGGATGACCCGCTTGAGCTCGGGAAGCTGGCTCTGGTTCGCCTGAAGATACAGCGGCTGAACGTAAAGAGTCGAGTTCTCGATCGGCAGAACGAGCAAGTTTCCGCGGATCACTTTGCTTCCCTGCTGGTTCCACAGACTCAACTGGGCCGAGATCCGCGGATCCTGGTCGATTCGGGCCTCGACCTGTTGAGGTCCGAAGATAACCTTGTCCTTAGGGTACTCGAAGAGGAGCATTTTTCCGTAGTCAGCACCATCCGAGCGCGCGGCGAGCCAGGCAACCATGTTGGTCTTTCCGGAGGGAGTTAACGGAAGCATCAGCAGGAATTCTTCCCGGTCGGCCCCCGGCAGACGCATGATCACGTAGTACGGCTGCAACATCTGAGTGCCGTCGGGTCCGACTTCCTGTGGCATGTCCCACATATCTTCGCGGTTGTAAAAGACTTGAGGATCCTTCATGTGATAGGCCCGAAGAACGTCGGCCTGAACCAGGAACATGTCCTCGGGATAGCGAATGTGGGCGTGGAGGTCGGCCGGCATTTGCGACATCGGCGTGAACAAGCTGGGGAAGATCTTCTCG
Source organism: Chloroflexota bacterium (assembly GCA_021323915.1). Classification (GTDB taxonomy): domain Bacteria; phylum Chloroflexota; class UBA6077; order FW602-bin22; family CADDYW01; genus JAJPKB01. Next base: position 20,044 of record JAJPKB010000182.1, read on the forward strand.
TACGTCTGGATCAACGGGTCGGAAGGATCCGAGACGTACAGGTGAATGCTGCCATCATACGCATTGGTCACTGCCTTGACCGAGTTTCGGATGTAATTGAAGCGCCCGCTGTATGGCGTCGAATAAGGATACTGGTTGGTCACCGTATAGGCATCTTGAAACCAGTACAACTGCCCGTTCGAGACAACCAGATACGGGTCGGAGTCCTGGATGAGAAATGGAGCCAATCGGTTCAGCCGGTCGGAGATCTGACGATGGTACATGATCCGGCTTTGTGAGGTTAGATAATCAGTCAAGAGTATGTTCGGATCCTGATAGAGAATCGCGAACGCTAGCTTTCGCAGCGCTGAGTTGAGAAGGACCCCGCCGTTTCCCTGGTAGGACGCGTAAACGTTCTGGTTGCCCTGCGGATAATCGAACTCCTGAGCGCTTGTATCGAGGATCACGTAGGTACCATCGCTTTCGCCGTAATAGATCTCCGGACGCCGAACGGTTAGCTTACCCACCGGCGGAATATCCTGGACCAGGAGATTCGGCAAGCCTTCGCTGGTCGCCGAGTTGACCGGACTCATCGTAAGCCCGTATCCGTGGGTGAACTGAAGGTGCTGGGTCACCCAGGTCTGCGCCTGGGTGTTAAGCTTGCTCGGCGAAAGCTCGCGTGCGCTCAGCATCACCTGTTGATACTTTCCGTCGATAGTGTACCGGTCGATGTCGATGCTGTTGAAGTCGTAGTACAGTCGAATCGTTTGGATCTGGTTGTAGGTCGTGAGAAGCGGTCGGTCATCCCACAGCCGCAGGCTTGCGAACGTTTGAGGATTGCGCTCGACGACACCGCTTTTTGGCTCCGGGTCGCCCGGGAACGGCTGGGCGTCGACGTTGTCCAGACCAAAGGCCAGTCTGGTCATGTTGATATTCTGTTGAAGGTAGGGGCGTTCGAGAACCACCTCGCTCGGTTGAACCTGATACTGCTGAACGATCGACGGATAGACTCCCCCGATCAAAATCGCCGCCAGCACCCAGATGGCAACTGCCGAGCCTGCCAGCGCGTACGCGCGACGAAAGCCGTTGGCGAACACGGCGATCGAGAAAAGGACCGAGATCACCGCGAGGATCGTGAGCGCGGGTAGCTGGGCATTGACATCCGCGAAGCCGGCGCCGTGAACGACCCCTCGATGTGAAAACACTAAGTCATAGGAGCTCAACCGATAGCCAACGGCCAGCAGCAGCGGAATGAGAGCGGCCAGCGTGAAAAGATGAATGCGCACGCCTCGGACCGTGGCCAGCGCGGCCAGATCGGAGCCGTCGAACGTAAACCCGTATGAGCGAACGGCGTAGTACGCGCCAGTCAGCAAACCGATCAGGATGACCGAGGCAATCAGCCAGCCTTGAACGAAGTGGAAGAGGGGCAGCTGGAAGACGAAGAACGAAACGTCCAGACCGAAGAGCGGATCCCGCTGACCAAAGCTCGTAGGGTAAAGATACCGCTCGATCATCAGCCAGCGTCCGGAGACCACCAGCCCCATGAAAGTCGCCAGCACCAATGAGCAGGCCAGGGCCCCGTACGTCACGAGACGATCGACGGTATGCGCCTTCATTCGCGTGATGTAGGTCAGCACGCCCTCACGTGGCAGCGGTAACTCGCCGATATGGCGCGCGATGGTCCGAGCGACGATCAGGTTGATCATCGCGAGCGCCAGAAAAACGCCCGCTCCCAGCGCGAAGAACGTGATCTGGGACGTCACGACCGTGCTGAAGACCGCAGCCTGTCCGACGCTCTGGAACCACAGCCACTCGGTATAGAAGCTGGCGGCGGCTGGCGCACCGACCAGGACGACGATGGCGAGGACGACGACGATCAAAATCCACATCAGGACTTTCCTTCCCACCAGAGCGCCCCGGCGAACGTCGGCGGTACGGCAAACCGCAGCTTTCCGTCGCGTCTCACCATTCGCTCTTCGAGGTAGTCGTGAATCACCCGCTCGACGTCCGCGCCGCTGGGATTCAGCAGGTCGGCGCGAACCATGGAGATAGCGTCCTCGATCGTCTCGAACCCGATCGGCACTGTGAAGGGAATCGTGGTGACGTTGGGGTACAAACCGAGCTGGCAGGCCACTCCATACAGGTCGGAAAACGATGGCTCGGGACAACGCGGCTCATTCCAGATCCGTTGAAACAGATCGAGGATCGCGACTTCCCGCTGAGTATGGCGCAATACCACCACTGCGCGTCCGAGGTTCACTCGGTCGATCTCTCGCAGGAACGGCTCGATCTCGGCAACGAAATAGGCGACGTGCGAGCAAACGACCAGGTCGGCGGGTTCGACGCGCGCGCCCGGCCACTCGGCTGCGATAATCTCGACGTTCCGCAAGCCGTTCTCACGGACGACCTCTTCTAGCTGGGTCCGCATGGCCGCGGAAGGCTCGACCGCGGTCACTTTCGCCGCCAGATGGGCAAGAGGAAGAACGTGTCGCCCAGTGCCTGCCCCGACGTCGAGCACCGACGATTCGGGACCGATCAGCGGTCGGATCAGATCAATCAAAGCATCCGCGGCGCCTGGACGCGCGGTCATCCGTCGAAACCGGGCCGCTCGGTCACCCGCCCAATGATCCGCGCGACCGTGCATGGGATCCAACCGGTGCCCCTGGTCTTCCCGTGCCCTGACCAGGCTCCGCCAGCGCTCGACGTAGTCGATCGGCTTCTCGAACCGAACCGGATCGTTCACTGGTTCACCTCATCTTGGAGAACGCCAGAAAGCGGAACGCGTCGCCAGCCCGCGGCGTCCGGGACGAGGATCTCGCGAATCCCGGCTTCCTCCAGCTGACGTCTACCCTCGGCGAATCGACGATCGACAAGCGCGGGGCGGTGGGCATCCGCGCTCAGGAGAGAGGGGATTCCGTGCTCCGCGCAGCGCCGCAGTATGGTTGGACCGGGATTGGCGGAGGCGACCGGCTTGTCCCATCCCGACGTGTTCAGCTCGACCGCCATGCCGGCCGCTTCGATCGTGTCGAGCGCCTGATCGACCAGATCGAGGTACCATTTGTCTCGCGTCGAGAAGTAGCGATCATCCCGGTTCCAGAGCGCGATGCGATCCAGGTGACCGACGAAGGTAGGAAGTCCCCAGCAACGTACCTCTTCGACCATCAGACGAATTCGTCGGTAGTAATCCTCGACGATCGGGCGCGCGTCGCCGTCGTGACGGGCGGCGAGCTGGGTCGCGAAAGCGGCCTCGCTTTCATCGTATGCCCATGGCTCTGCCCCTGCCTCTCCGACGTAGTGCACCGAGCACACGAAATAGTCGAATCCGCGGCGGAGGAACTCGCGCTCGTAAAACGCGCCGAGGCCCGGCAGGTAATCGAGCTCCAGGCCAAGGAACACCGGAAGCTCGCCCTCGTACAAATCCCGCGTCCGCCGAACGTCATCTCGGTAGCGGTCAAGCAAAGCCAGGGGCATCGCATAGTCGCAGGGAAACGGCAGCGGCGCGTGGCCGGACGCGCCAAAGGCAGCCAGTCCGGCCCGCGCTGCCGCCCGCGCGTAATCCTCGATCTCGCCCTCGCCGTCACAGAAGCGACTGTGAGTGTGAAGACTGGCGAAGATCTGCCCTGGAGCGTCGGATGGATTGCTCACTTCACTTCCTGAATGGGACGGCGGTGCCCATCGACACCCACTATTATAGCGCGGCTTCAGGGGCGCACCCCTTGGATCGCACCCAAACGTCAGATACAATCCTCACGCGCGACCTGAGTTAGATCTCGGCCGCCTTAGTCGTCGCGGCGAGGGGCTCGGTCGACGACCGCCGATGCCAAGAGGAGAAGCTTCATGCGTCTGTTGACTTTCACCGCGAACGGAAAAACTCGTGCCGGGCTAGAGATCGAGGGACAAATCGTCGACCTGGCTGGCGCGGTGGCGAGCACCGGCACCGGGCCGGGGCCTAGCGACTTGAAGGAGCTCTTAGAAGCTGGCGAAGCCGCGATGCAGGCAGCGCGCCGTGTGCAGGATCGGATTACTACGTTGCTTCGCTCCGGTCAACGACCGACGGGACCTTCAGGCGAGCAAATCGTGTTCAGCCGGAGCGAGGTGCGGCTCAACGCGCCAATTCCGCGACCAGGAAAGATTATCTGCCTCGGATTGAACTACGCCGATCACGCGGCGGAAGGCGGCTCGGAGCCGCCGAAAACGCCGTTGCTATTCGGTAAGTTCGCAAATACGATCATCGGAACTGACGATTCGATCGTGCTTCCTCGGGCGACTCAGAAGCTAGATTACGAGGCCGAGCTGGCAGTCGTCATTGGGCGACGGGCCAAGCTCGTTTCGATCGAGAGCGGGCTGGATTACGTCGCGGGCTACATGAATCTTCACGACGTCAGCGCCCGAGATCTTCAATCGGAGACCGGGCAGTTCTTCCGAGGCAAGTCTGGCGACACCTTCGCTCCGTGCGGCCCATATCTCGTGACGCGAGATGAGGTCCCCGATCCGCACGTGCTGGACATTCGCTCGTACGTCAATGGCGAGCTACGCCAGAGCTCGAATACGCGCCATCTCATCTTCAACGTGCCGTTCCTGGTCCATCACATCTCGAAAACGATTACCCTTGAGCCAGGAGACGTCATCTCGACCGGCACGCCGAGCGGGGTGGGCACGCATCGTCATCCCCCCAGCTACTTGAAGCCGGGCGACGTCGTGCGCATCGAAGTACAGGGCTTGGGCATCCTGGAAAACACGGTGGTGGCCGAATAAGCAGAGAAGCGCGCCGACGACGAGTGATCTCGTCGTCGGCGCGCTCTGTCCGATTTTCCGGGAGGCCCGGCGCTGCGGATCTGTCCGCCGTTTAGAGCTTGATCCAGCCCGTAGCCGGCAAAGCGCGCTTCTCAGCGCTCGCCGCCCGCGGCTCAGGGATCCAGACTAACCGTGACGACGCTGCCAGCGTTCGCGGCGCAGGCGCTTGCGGTGCTTGTGCTTGTTCATCTTCTTGCGCCGCTTCTTGACGACTGAGCTCAATCGGTAACTCCGTACGGAATATTGTCTGAGACAGGATACCGGGGGCTGGTGCCGATTGTCAAGGAAGGGAAATAACGATGTCTTCAGCGGGAACTTACCTCACTCACCTCGAATGTTCGGCGTGCGGAGTCGTCCACGATGCCGATCAGCTTCAAACCGTCTGTCGAAGCTGCGGAAAGGTCCTGCTCGCGCGCTACGATCTGGCGACCGCGCGTGTCGAGCTGTCGCGGGACAACCTGGCCGGGCGACCGCGTTCGCTCTGGCGGTACGTCGAGTTGTTACCGGTGCGGAACACGGAGCACGTCGTGACGCTCGGTGAAGGGTGGACCCCGCTTCTGCCAGCTACAGGGCTCGGCCGTGCGCTTGGCTGCGGGCGTCTCTGGTTGAAGGACGAAGGGCTCAATCCAACGGGAAGCTTCAAGGCGCGCGGGATGAGCGTGGCGGTCTCACGGGCGCGGGAGCTCGGGGTCACTCGCCTGGGGACGCCCTCGGCGGGAAACGCCGCCTGCGCGATGAGCGCGTACGCGGCCCGTGCCGGCGTCGACGCCTACGTCTTCATGCCGGTCGACGCCCCGGCTATGAACCAAGCGGAGTGCGTCGCCTACGGCGCGCACCTCTTCCTGGTCAAGGGGCTCATTGGCGACTGCGGTCAGATCGTCCGTCGCGAGGGGCAAGCCCGAGGTTGGTTCGACGTCTCGACCCTCCGAGAGCCGTATCGCGCCGAGGGCAAAAAGACGATGGGATATGAGCTCGCGGAGCAGCTCGGCTGGCGGTTGCCCGACGTGGTGGTCTATCCCACCGGGGGCGGTACCGGCATCGTCGGCATGTGGAAGGCCTTCGACGAGATGGAAGCGCTCGGCTGGATCGATTCGCGTCGGCCGCGGATGATCAGCGTTCAGTCCGACGGCTGCGCGCCGATCGTTCGCGCGTTTCAGCAAGGCACTCCGAACGCCGAGGCCTGGCCGAATGCCCAGACCATCGCGGCGGGTCTGCGCGTTCCCTCCGCGATCGGAGATTACCTGATCCTGGAGGCCCTCCGAAAAAGCCATGGAACCGCCGTCGCTGTCTCCGATGGAGAGATCCTCGAGGCGATGCGCGAGATAACGAGACTGGAAGGTGTGTTCGTCTCGACCGAAGCCGCCGCGACCGTGGCCGGACTTCGCCGTCTGATCGAAGCCGGCCAGGTGGACTCGGACGAAGAGATCGTCCTCTTCCTCACCGGATCGGGCCTGCTGACCTCCGAGGTGGTGGACGTCGCGCGACCGGTGCTGGATCCGGGCGACGTCGAGGGCTGTCGCCGAGCGATCGACCGAGAAGGGTAGCGTCAGGTGACGTCGCGCGCGTCTGCATAGAACCATGTATAATACATGAACCCAAGGAGTGCCGGCACGGTCGATGCGCGATGCCCGATCCTTCTCAGTGGGGTAAGGCAATGGCTAGAAAAACTCGACGCCCGCGCTGGCGTGAACGGCGAATGAGCCCCTGGGATGATCTCGCCGGCATCCTCGACGACGACCTCGACGACGAACACCACCGCGACTACCCACGCGGCAGTTGGCTCCGCTCCCGATCACGGCACGGCCGGAGCGTTTAGAGCATACTGTCGGTCGACTCCGCCGGTGGCCGGCCGTGCTCTTCCTTCTCCCTCTGAGAGGCTTTGGGTGAGGCGCCGATCGCCGAGTCTCGCAGCAACCTCCGACCTGCTTCAGGCGCCAAGCCTTCCGATCTGTTGGAAGAGCCGCTGCCCGGCGCGCTCGACAGCTCGCCCCGCGTCGCCGGATATTCGGTAGCCGTTCGTCACGGGTTTTTCATGATTCCCTCCGGTCGTTCACTCGTCGTTCACATGCCGAGGCGCATAATACGGATCGTAACCGGTTCGATGCGGTCGATGCGGACCGCGACGGTCGATGACGACCGATCACTATTCGATTTCTATCCCCCCAAGAAGGCCGTCGAGGTTCCAGCCGCCTCGACGGCCTTTGATTTATCTCCCCGAACCGTCACAATGAAGCGGACAAAAGATAAAGCCCACCGGCGACGCCGGTGGGCTTGGGTTTGGTGGAGATGCCGGGAGTCGAACCCGGGTCCGACGAACTGAGCTAGCGAATTACTACAAGCTTAGTCGGCGTTCGAGCTTCATCTCAGCCAACCTCACCGACGCGGTTGACCGAGACTATCGGACTGGTCTTAGCTCGCGGCTCGTCCGCGCCCCCGCGAGAGCGCCTCGACATTTCGGCGCCCGCTCCCGACCCGTCGAGGAGAGGTCGAGGCAGACGTCACGGCCTAATTAGGCCGCGAGAGCTAGTTCTTGGTTGCCAGTTACAGGCTTGCCGGTTGTTTTACGAGTGACCATACCGGCATCTC